>JAHQVR010000296.1 GCA_019634245.1 Gammaproteobacteria bacterium | reverse complement strand
TAGAGTACAGTTCGGCGCAACTCGACAAAATTATACCGTCATTTTTCGGCATGAAAATCGGCAAGCATCGAGCCTTTTTCTTCGCAATACAGCAGAAGTGGACTAACTTTCCAAGGAATTGGATCTTCCTTCGCATACCGATTGATTTTTTCTATGATGGATTCCACGCCAAGTGAGTCTGCATAGTGCATCAAACCGCCCCGCCAGCGTGGAAAACCATATCCAAATACGGTAACCAAATCTATGTCTTTCGCACTTTCTGCGATGCCTTCATAAAGGATATTTGCCGCCTCATTTATCATAGCCGTTGTTAAACGGTCGGTTATGTCGGTGGCGGTGTACTCTTTTCGATCTATACCTGCAAGGCGGGCTTCCTCTAGCGCTAGATCAGCAACGATTGGGTCGTCTATCTTGCCTTCGGCAGAATATCGGTACCAACCCGCTCCTGTTTTTTTACCGAGTTTGCCTAGCTCTACCATGCGATCGGCAATGGGTATGTAGCGACGGTTGGGATCGCGCGTGGCATCTTGTCTGCGCCTGTTGGCATGAGCGATATCCAACCCAGATATATCTTGCGCCTCATAGGGGCCCATGGCATAACCAAACTTAACCATGGCCTCATCAATCTCCCAAGGGGTTGAGCCATCCATTAAAACGGTGTCGGCGGCCTCTCGATATCGAGCCAGAATTCGGTTACCGATAAATCCATCGCAAACGCCCGCTACTACCGGGATCTTGCCAAGTAATTTGGCAAGCTTAAAGCCTGTTGCCAGGTGAACATCTTTGGTTTGGTCGCCTCGCACAATCTCGAGTAGTCTCATAATGTGGGCAGGCGCGAAAAAGTGCAGCCCTAGTACTCGCCCGGGATCAGGCAAGAACGAAGCGATTTCGTTCACGTCGAGATACGATGTATTGGTTGCTATGGTTGAGTGTGCCGGGAGTGTGTCGTTTAGAGCTTCTAGTACGCTTTTCTTAACAGCCATGCTCTCAAAGGCTGCCTCTATAGAGAGCGAAGCATCGGCCGCTGATGAATAGTCCGTTGTGACAGTTAGCCGCGTGCGTATGTCGGCGATATGTTTATCGTTTATCAAACCACGTTTAGCACTGGCATCAACAATTCGGTTTATGTTTTGATTTGCTCGTTCTACTGCGTCCTTGTCAACCTCTAGAACACTGACACGCAGGCCCGCATTAAGCAGTGCATAAGCGATTCCTGCCCCCATTGTGCCTCCGCCAGCAACAGCGATATGTTCTAGGTTTTGCGGCTCAACATGCTTGAGTTGCTTTGGTACTTTGGCAGCACGCTCACTGAAGAATATATGCCTTAACGCGTTCGCTTGTGTCGATCCTCTTAATTCAAGAAATGCTTTTCGCTCAATAGCCAGCCCTTCTTCCAATGATGTACTTAAGCCAGATTCGACCACATTGATCGCCACTGCGGGCGCGATTTGTCCGTTAGATTTTCTTGCTATCAATTGTTTAGCCGAGGAAACAACGTCGGCGTTATGTTCTGGTGAAGGTAACTCTCCAGTGGGAACACGGCATAAGAGATCCTCAGTGTTGACCATAAATGCCGCGTCCAGCACCTCTTCTTCTATCGCGTGCACCAGGCCAGCCCTCAACGCCGCATTAGCGTCTATAGGTTTGCCTTGAACTATCATCGTCAGAGCTTTTTCCAAGCCAATTAATTTGGGTAAACGTTGAGTTCCGCCTGCACCGGGTACAACACCTAGCGTCACTTCAGGAAAGCCTATTTTTGAGCTCGTAGACATAATTCGCATTCGACATGCCAACGCAATCTCTGCACCTCCACCGAGTGCGATTCCATTGATCGCAGCAATCCAGGGTACGTGGCTTTGTTCTATCGCATTTAGTACATCAGGTAGATGTGGCTCGACGGGGTCGCGGTTGAACTCGCTGGTATCAGCACCTGCGGCAAAAATATTTCCACCACCGCTGATAATAACGCGATCAAGTTGATTTTCTTCAGCCCACTTGACAGCATCCAACAATCCCTGCCTGACGTTTACACCAATGGCATTAACCGGTGGATTGTTGATCTCCACATACCCAACATTATGTTCTATGCGTCTGTTGACATTCATCAAAATGTATCTTGTTGAAAACTATTCTAGGATAGTTAGTTAGTTAGTTAGTTAGTTAGTAAAAAGTCTGTAAGGAAAACGCTACACTAGTTTTTCAGACTGTAATAATTCGCTCAATTCTGCAAAGGATTCTTCGAGTGACTTGGATGCTGTATCTAGTTGGTAGTCTGCCTGCTTGTAGTTCGCTTCGCGTGCTGTCAGGATTTGGCGTAATTGCGCCATTGCCTGTGGATTGTCAGCCATTGGGCGCATATCACCCTGTGCACGGACGCGTTCCATGTGCTCCTCCGGTGCCGCTTTTACCCATACGGTATTAAATCTCGACAATAGTGTTGCAAAAGTGTCTTTATTGGATACAACACCACCAGCAACGGCTAAGATCATACGGTCTTCGCTTTCAATAACGTGTTTGAGACTGGCGGCTTCTAGATCGCGGTAACCGTCTTGCCCATACAAGGCGATGACTTCAGAAATGGGTATGCCCGCTGTTCGTTCTATTTCATCGGTCAGCTCAATAAAGTTGCAACCCAGTTTCTCACTAATCATGGCACCGAGGGTTGACTTTCCCGCTCCCCTAAGTCCAATCAGGCAAATGCGTTTTGCTTTTTTTGCTCGTTGTTTGTCGGAGCTCAGCAGTTGCTGCACTCGTTTTCGAGTAGTGACATCCGCTGTACGATACAACGCAGCCACCTGCCCTGCTTCTATGCTGATCTCATCGTCGTCTATAAGAAATGAATCTATTGGGCGTTCAAAAGCGATTGCGATGCGCTTTAATAAACCAATGGAGATATTGCCTTCACCATTTTCCAGTTGTACAAGGTACCTTTGTGAAACACCTGACACCTCAGAAAGCTCGCGACGAGATAGCCCAGCCTCCATTCTGGCGGTGTGAACTCGTGTGCCTACGAGCGAAATAAGAGAATTGATTTCCGATTCTCTGTCATCGGCCGTTTGTACTGGAGTGCCTGGCTTTTTGCTGTGTAGGGATTGAACCATTGATCTGTATTTTTTGACGGCTATGGGCGCAAGAGTAATGTGTGGAAGTGCGCGATTAAGGCATTGGAGGCGCTGATGGTGGAATCAAGGGTTCAATTAAGTGTCGAAGATCAGCCGGTACAGCTTGCTTTCGAAATTCATTCGCAATTGTGAATACACTAACACTCTTAAAGGCAAAACACAGCGCATTGTCCTGTTCGCCATCCACTCTGAAAGTAATGGAAGTCTCGCCCAGTGCCACCGGCCATGCGTAACAAACCAGGTTGTTACGTGGTGTCACGGGATTTCGAATATCCATTTCGAGCCGTACAAAGGGTGTGCCTATATTTCTATCAAGTTCCATTTGAAACCATCCGTCCCCGTTCAGGTATTCAATCCACCACCCGTTTATGGCATCGAGTGCGAACCAAGGTAGCCGACCAGTATAGACAATATTGGCTGGATCACAGTCGCCCCAGGTCACTTTAATTATGTGCTTGTAAGCGTTGGCTGGGCGTTGATCCACTTAATAGGTTTCCATGTGATAGCGCCCTTGCTGCCGCATCGAATCTCTTAATTGATTCCAATCTACGCCCGAATGTGCAGCAATTTCGGAAAACGCTTGCTCTACTCCTTGTTCCATCTCTTTAAGCCCACAGATGAATATGTGTGTATGGTTATCACCTAACATGGATGCGAGTTTTTCTTTGTCTTGGAGCATACGATCTTGTACGTAGACTTTATCTTGACCTGGAAGGCGGCTGTAACACAGATGTTGTTCCAAAAGACTCTTTGGTACTTTTTTTAAAGGCCCAAAATACGGCAAACTTTCGGGTGTGCGCGCCCCAAAATACATAACCATGCTTCCTGGCTTGACGCCGACTGTGCGTTGACGCGCCATCGTAAACGCACGCATCGGAGCTGAACCGGTTCCGGTACACACCATCAATAGTTTTGCCTCTGGATCGGTGGGTAGCAAGAAGGTGGATCCAAAGGGGCCGGTTACGCTGACTTCATCACCAATGGCAAGGTCGCACAGATAGTTCGAGCACAGGCCTGCCTCTTCTCTTTTAACGGTTAAAGACACATTGTTATATCCAGCGCGTTCTCCATCTCGTGGGCTTGAAATAGAATACAGTCGCGGTAAAGGAGGATTACCTTCTGCGTCAGTTCCCGGAGCAAGAATACCGACCGACTGGCCTTCAAGAACTGGAAAAGGCTTACCTTTGAAATCGAGAATAATGTGCCTGACATCAGAATCTGCAGAGTCGGCTGTCAGCTTGAAATTTCCTTGTACAGTCGCCTTGGTCGCGTTTCCCAGATTGTAAAGATTGACCGTCGGGCTTGATGCTGATGAGGGTGCGATGGCCTTACCACCAGCACCCTTATGGGCTTCAGCTAACAGTAAAGCAATGGGGTCATCTTCTGCCGCTACGCCACTAGCATCCGCGGTCAAATCATTCGATTGCAGATCCTCCTGCTCAGGCAGTTCGTCCCAATCGTATTGCTGTTCCAGAGAATACGGCACGTTTACGACTCGCCATTCATCGATTGAGCCTGTTGGGCAGACAGAGATGCAGTCCATGCAAAAATCACATTTTTCAGCGTCGACTACAACGTTATTGTCATCATGTTCAATCGCCTGAATCGGGCATGTGTTTTCACAGGTGTAACAGCGAATGCAAATTTCCGGATCAATTAAATGTTGCTTTAGTGGCTGAGTCACATTGAATGCTCGGTTGCGTGTTATGCCATGTGTAACTTGACGAATTCAAAATCACCCGGTTTGTTATCCACACCTACTTTAGGCTCTGCTATCCACGAGGCATATTTGCCAGGCTCGTAGCAAGGCACCATAAGCGACTGTATAAACTTACCGTCGTCTATGTTGGGCAGCCATTGATCTTTACTGCTCTCCCAATCCGTCTCAGAAATTATATTGCCTGCCGGATCCGCTTTGATGGCGGAGAACACACCGATTTGTCGATGAAAGGCCTCGTGTGGAAGCGACAGCTCGAAACTGATACCCGCTTTTTTGATCGCTTTATTCCAGCGACTCAACCCACCTGACGCATCCTTTATATAATCATCACGCAGCCGCATGTTGATGGCAGTCAGCGCTGGCACCGATTCTTCGACGATAGTATCACCCACAACATTTCGCACAGTGTAGTGGTCTGATTTTAGCTCGTGATCATCGTCTATCCGATGCTCCATATAGCGACCTTTAATTCCGCCATTAAATGCATTTGCGGCATTCGTTGACACTTCCTGACCGAATAGATCAAGTGAAAGCGTGTAGTGTAAATTTAACTTCTTTTGAATGGTTGGAAGATCGATGACACCAAGATCGCGAATATTGCCGATGTCATTCGGGTCGGAAATACCAGCTTTGTTCATGGCTTCGCAAGTTGCCTGGATTACGCGGCCAACGCCGGTTTCTCCGACAAACATGTGGTGCGCTTCTTCGGTTAACATGAACCGGCATGTGCGGCTCAGGGGATCAAACCCTGATTGAGCCAAACTCTCCAACTGCATTTTCCCGTCGCGATCGGTAAAATAGGTAAACATAAAAAAAGATAACCAATCGGGTGTTTCTTCGTTAAACGCACCCAACATGCGTGGTGCATCATCAGACCCGGATGAACGCCTTAGTAGATCATCTGCTTCTTCTCGTCCATCCTTGCCAAAGTATTTTTGTAGCAAATACACCATGGCCCATAAATGCCGCCCCT
Source organism: Gammaproteobacteria bacterium (assembly GCA_019634245.1). The sequence goes on along the minus strand of JAHQVR010000296.1, from coordinate 10,606 downwards.
CCTCAACGTTGACTTGAAATAAATTACGTAAATCGTAAAGTGACGGCGCTGTTAAACCTAAAAAACGCTGTTGCTCAACTGAGCCTGGTTCGGTATCGCCCTGGATAACAATTAAACGCTTTAGCATGTTGCGATACTCACCTGGTACTTCCTGCCAGGCCTTCTCGCCTTTGTGTTCGCCACAAGGAATTAATCGGTCTTCTACTTGTGGAGCCAACAACACCCCCCACCGATACTCTGGCATTTTAACGTAGTCGAACTTCGCCCAACCTTTGGGATCCACACTGATCGCTGTGCGCAGGTACACCATAGAATCTTGAAAATTCTGAGGGATGAGTTTGTTCCACCAATCGATGTATCCTGGGTGCCACTTTTCAAGTGCTTTTAGCACTTTTCTATCACTGCTTAACCCAACGTTGTTAGGTATTTGTGTGTCGTAGGAAACGTCTATCGCGCCGGACATGGCATTCTCCCAGAATGTGTCAGTACTGCTATTTGTTTAAAGATGTGTTCGAATGAGTAGATAAAAATTGCTTACCGAGGAACCTCAAACGCGTTCCATACTGTATTCGCCACGCATGCCGGTGCCATAGCGCTGCAGAGCACCATTTGGGCCGACGGCATTGGCTCGATTAAATATCCAGTTTTGCCACGCGGTTAGCCGACCGAAGATACGGGTTTCCATGGTCTCAGGCCCTGCGAAACGTAGATTGGCTTCCATGCCTGTTAATGCGTCGGGGCTGAACGATGCCCGTTCTTCCATGAAAATGCGTATTTCATCATCCCAATCGATATCGTCGAGTATCATCGTCACCAAACCCAGTTCCTCCGCTGCTTCGGCTTCCAACTGTTCATTGATATGATTCTTTGAGGCTAAGACGCTGTCGGGGGATCCTAGAAAGCGGGTTTCCAGCCGCGTTAAATCATTGCCCATTGGGTACGGGCCAAAGTTCGACTCAGTGAGTCTGATTGATGCTTCGTGACGGTTATCGCCCTCGAAGCTACCGTCCATCATGTAGGTGCGATCGACTGCAAATAGCAGTTCTGCCAACACGCCAACAAAGCATGAACCATTTTCAACAAAGGCGGCTAGTGAGCGCGAGGTAACGTCAACTCTCTTAAGCGTGCGCTTCCAATACTGTTGAACTTCGTTGGCGAGCCAATGATCTGTATTGGCGTTTATCAGTGCTTCATGATCGGCAAAGTGCGAGGGTTCGCCAACCGTTTTGAACACCCATAATCCCACATCCATTTCATTGAAACGTAAATGGAGAATGGCGTCTTCGAGTTCTCTACAGAGCTTTAGAAGATAGGCATGATCACCTTGAGCTTCAAATGCCGCCATATCAGCAGGCGCTTCATCCTGAGGACCGGTAATGGTTATAAATGCTCTGTGCTGAGCTCGATCTAATTCGACTTCAACCGATGAGTACACCACGGCATCTGCCGTGATTGTGCGATCAATAGGGCTTAGCGTTATTCCCTGCGTTGGATGGGTTGTGGGTGAATTGGCCGCAAATTCTCTGGCCCGATCCTGCACCGTTTCATCAAACTTTGAGTTACTGATGACCTCATCGACTAGTTGCCAGTCTTTAGCCCGCTTACCTTTGACACCCTCTTCAATAGAGCAAAAAATATCGGCCCGATCACGCCGAACTTTGCGTTTGTCGGTTACCCGAGTCAAACCACCAGTGCCTGGCAATACGGCCAGCAATGGCACTTCGGGCAAGGCCACCGAGGAACTACTGTCGTCGGTGAGCATAATGTGGTTGCAGGCCAATGCCAGTTCATAGCCACCGCCGGCACAAGCTCCTTTTACGGCGGCAATGTATTTTTGTCCTGAATCGGCTTCAGCAGCTTCGAACGCGTTTCGGGTTTCGTTAGTGAACTTACAGAAATTAACCTTGTGGCTGTGTTCTGCAGCGCCAAGCATTCGGATGTTCGCACCAGCGCAAAACACCTTATCTTTTGCAGATTGCATGATCACGACATTAACTTCGGGATGCTCGAAACGCATGCGCTGGACCACGTCGTTGAGCTCGATATCCACACCCAAATCGTAGGAATTTAACTTCAACTGATAGCCGTCGAACAAGCCACCGTTTTCATCAACATCCATGTAGAGGTTTGCGATTGGGCCGTCGTATTCCACTCGCCAGTGACGATATTGCTCAGGACTGGTGCGAAAATCGATGGATTTACTCATGGCTGTTCCCCGCGTTGGAATCAGTATTATACCCCGAGGAATGCCATATGTAAAGTAATTGGCATAATAACGTCAATAAAATAAGCAGCTATTACAGATAGTTATAAAATTTAGTAGAGTTATATTAATTAATTGGCATTATAATGCTAAATATTGATTCTTATTTCCAGTTCATTGATCTGCTGCAGAATCGATGCGCGGTTCACACCCATGATTGTCGTATGTTCCGCTTGGGTGATCAGCTCTCGCGCCATCTGGCACAGTCGCAAGCTCGCTTTCGGGCGATCCATTTTGAATTTCAGATGGGCGTTGGACAGCTGGATTAATCCCTGAACAAAGAGGCGTTCGAGGGAGTCGTTTGGCAGCACGAGCCAAATTGGCTCAAATACTTCGTGAGCCTCCCAGTAGTAACCGCCATCCAAGTAAATCAACCCGTGCCGAAACGCCATTGACTGTGATAGCTCCTCTACCGAGAGCGTGGTATTGACACTGGAGGTAAGTTCATCGAAGGCATGTTCAGGATGGCGCTCACTTTGGCCGGGCACGTAAGCATGCGTTGGCCATTGGGTAATAAACTCGGGGCTGTTTGTCATTGAGTTTTAGAAACAAACTCATCTTGATCTTGCACGGACCGGCAAAACCGTGAGATAGCAGTGAGCACTGAAGATTCTTGTTCTAAAAAGGGTGAATGTTTACAGTTTTTCAGAATCAGAGAATCTACCGGCGCAGGACAACGTGTTTTTATCACCTCTATTTGAGCCAATGTTCCATATTGATCGTCGCTACCTTGAATAGCGAGAACTGGCACCGTGATTTGATTTAGCACGCCACTAATGTTCCAGTGCTTAAACTCTGGATGTAACCAGCTATCGTTCCAGCCATAAAAAGTATTGTCCGCATCGCGATGATACTTTTGCATACGCTCACGTAAAGCGCCCTTATCGAATTCCACTCGAGCGGTTGCTATAGCGTCTAGCCCCAGTTCTTCTGTGAAAAAGTGCGGTGCCATTAGCACGACACCATTTATACGTTTGTCGGCCACGCTACCTGCGTATATCGCAGCGATACTTGCACCATCGCTATGCCCTACGAGTATTCCACAGTGAAGATTGATTCTATCCAGTAGCTCAGGAAGGACATCTTCTGCTTCCCGTGTCATGTAGTTAAGTGGACGAGGTAAATCAGCTAGGTCTGAGAATCCATACCCTGCCCGTGAGTAGACAAATACACCGAAGCCGGTTGCCTTCGACAATTCGGAGGGGAAGTTTCGCCACAAGGCTGTGGAACCAAGCCCTTCGTGCAGTAAAATCAGTGTTGGTTTTTGTGCTGGCGCTGGCCCGTAGCAAGCATATTCCAAGGTCTTACCTTGAACGCTTAGCTCGCCGCTCGATTCCCAGGCAACACTCATTTGTCATATCGAAGTTTAAAACGCTGAATTTTACCGGTGGCTGTTTTCGGTAGATCATCAACCACTTCTATCCAGCGAGGGTATTTCCATTTGCCAATTTTGTCTTTTACAAAATCCTTCAGCACGCCTACATCTGCGTCTGCAGTTTCAGTGTCGTTTAAAACCACAAAGGCCTTTGGCTTTTCAAGGCCATCATCATCACGGTGCGAAACCACCGCTGCTTCTAGTATCGACGGATGCTCAACTAAAGACTGTTCAATTTCAAACGGGCTGACCCAAATGCCAGATACTTTGAACATATCATCGGTTCGACCACAGTAAACATAGCGGCCGCTGGCTGTCTTCTCGTATTTATCCCCGGTTCTTGTCCATTCGCCCTGGAACGTTTGTGCTGATTTCTCAGGCTTGTTCCAGTAGTCGCTTGCGGCTGAGCTCCCGCAAACCAGTAACTCCCCTATCTCGTTGACTGCGACGTCTTCATCGTTTTCATTAACCAAGCGCACGTCATAGCCCGGTACGGGAATACCGGATGTGCCGTATTCGACGTCATCAGATCGATTGGATAAAAATATGTGAAGCATTTCTGTCGATCCGACGCCATCGATGATGTCTACCTTCATCAACTGTTTCCAGTTACGACCGATCTCAGCGGGCAATGCTTCACCAGCAGATACACAAACGCGTAAAGGTGCATTAGGAACATTATCGCTGGATTGCCAATGCTGAAGTAAAGCGGCATATAGTGTTGGCACACCATAATAAATGGTAGGTTTGTAATCGCTCAGAATGGCGGTGACAGAATCTGGTGTCGGGCGTGCATTGTAGAGCAAGGAAGTGGCACCAACGGACATTGGAAAAGACATGCCGTTTCCAAGCCCATAGGCAAAAAACAATTTCGCAGCAGAAAAGACAAGATCATTTTCCTCAATCGTCAGCACCTGATTTGCATAGGTGTCGCAGGTGTATTTAAGCGCCTCGTGTCTGTGACGAACTCCTTTGGGTTCGCCAGTGGAGCCAGATGAATACAACCAGAATGCGATATCTTGGTCTGATCTGTCGACGCTTTGCATCTGTGTCGATGTTGCGGTGAAATCAGACCAGGATTCGGTACCCTGTGGTGCATCTCCACCGACAACGACAATACGCTGAACAGACGAGGCATCTTTGGCTGCTGGTAATACGGTTTCCAGCATCTCTACTGAGATGAAAACAATGGAGGCATCGCAGTCATTTAAAATGGTGCGGTATACATCAGTTGATAACAACGTATTTAACGCTATTGGAGCAATACCAGCCTTGATGGCACCCCAAAAAATGATGGGGAACTCTATTTGATCTAGTACGAACATGGCTACACGCTGATCCTGCTGTAACCCCGCTTGGGTAAGGGCCGATGCCATCTGTCCCGACCGTTCGGAGAGATCGCCGTAGGTAATCTCACGTTTATCTCCAAAGGTTTCACGGAACGCCACTTTCTCACCGCGGCCTTCCGGAATATGTCGGTCAACAAACCAATTTGCAGCGTTTCCAGTCATGGCTTTACCTTTTTGTTACTTCCGAGAATCAGTATGGATTGGTGCCAACCTACTACTCGTTGATTAAGATGGTGGCTTCGTCTTTATCATGATAAAGACGATCAAGTAGTGCAGTACGGCATTCCAGTAATTTTCGGAAATTGATGTTTCCTTTTGCGGTTATTTCGCCGAGCGCCATTGATGGGGCTTCAGAAAGAATCATTGCCCGTGCAATTCGCGTTGAGCTAGAGGAGCCGATCGTTTCAAGTCGTTTTCTGATGTCTGATTCTATAGATTTGATTGATAAGGCGCCCTCTAATTCATTCGCGTCACTGCTTTCGCGGATGTTCCCGGTTGGAATGACAAAGACACCAATGTCGTTACGATCTGCGCCGGTTAGCACGACATCGGATGCGATACCGCCCAGAGCAACCAACACGTCGAGACGTAAAGTTGCCGCCCGCACCCAAGTACCTGTCAGCAGTTTAAATTCTTCCGAGATTCTGCCGCTGAATTTTAGGCCGAGATTCATGTTGTTCTCGTCAACAAACTGCATGGCGTCACCTGTTTTGAAGAAACCCTCCTCGTCAAATGCATCCTTAGATTGGTCGGGCTGGTTTAAGTAGCGTTTAAAAACATTGGGCCCTCGTACCCGGACTTCATATCGCTTATCTTCCTCGGGGATGAGTTTCACATCAATTCCCGGTAGTGGAATGCCAATGACGCCTGATTGAGTAGTTGGCTGATGCTGTAGCAGCACGGCGGGTGCTGTTTCGGTTAACCCCCAACTGGATGTGAACAATGGCATGTCTCCTCTGACCTCTCGCGCCATCGTCTCTAAATCAGACCACACATCCTGGGGTAGGCTCGCACCGGCATAAAACAGCATATCCAAACCATCAAAATAAGCGTGTTGAAGATCTGTGTCTTGTTTTAAAGCATCACGAATCATCGCAAAGCCAGCCGGCACATTGAAGACCATGGTGCCGGTTTTAAGGCGTAGGTTTTCCAGTGTTAATCCAATAAGGTGAGGCGCAGGTTTACCCGCATCTATGTAGAGCGCTCCACCGTTAGCGAGCATCATATTAAAATTGTGCGAACCGCCAAACACATGGTTCCAAGGTAGCCAGTCAACAATGACCGGTGGGCGTTCCGCTAAGAATGGCAAGCCGTAGCCAACCTGCGCCATGTTCACGCACATCATGCCATGACTGGTGGGTACGGCTTTCGGGGAAGACGTCGAGCCCGATGTCATCAGTATTTTTGCAATAGAGTCTGGACCTACTGCACTATTTGCCTGACTAATATTTGTCTTTGATTGAGATAATTGCTCTATCGTTTTTATGTCCGCTCTTCCGCCTTTGCTGACCACTTTATGAACCTTTTGGAATACGTCTCGATCTAAAACATCAGCAAACGCTTCGCCGTCTTCGGCATAAACCAAACCCGGATTCACCACTGAGACTGCATAATCAACCTGATTGCGAGCGGCAGGTACTAATGAATATTGTTCTGGAAGGGGCACAATGGGAATACCCACATATTGAGCTACCATTGCCAGAATTCCATGATCGACACTGTTCCCTGACAAGATCATGATAGGAGTCTCGCTGGTAAGCCCAAGATCAAGTAGCCCCGCCGCGAGCGTTTTGGCTCGTTGCTGTGCTTCCAAATAAGAGACTTCTAGCCAACCTTCGCCGGAGCGCTGTGCCAAAAACACTGCACTAGGTGTTTGACCGGCCCATTTATCCAGCCAGTCGGTAGTTCTGTCTACCGTGGCTGGGAGGGCGTCTTTGGCTCTGAGAATAATGCGGCCATCAGCCCGGTCTTCTCTAATGACACTGTGAGATCGATATTTATCATTCATAATTTATCACCATGGCGGATGCAGACCACCCGATAATGGTTAACTACCAAGGCAGTAATGCCAATGTAATAAAAGGAAACGCAATGAGTAGTACAACGCGGACCAGATCAGACACTACAAAATACAGCACAGCTTTGTAGGTTTCCTTTATCGGTGTCTGTGTATCCATGGCATTTATAACAAACAGGTTCATACCAACTGGAGGCGTTATAAGGCCAACTTCGACGACAATCAAAACCAGAATGCCAAACCAAATGGCGGTATGCTCACCTGCGACCCGATTTAACGACCCTTTAGATACACCACGCAGCCCGAGTTCGCGCGTCATCTCGCGTGTCAATTCCTGGCCGCTGGCTAGTATCGATTGTGCTTCGGCGAGTAACGATGCTGGAATTTCTTTTCCACTGGCAATCAATTGATCCAATTTAGCCGTTTGCAAATCAATCATGGACACCAACCCGAAATCCAGCTCCTGAAGCACTGGCCAGAAGATGGGAATGGTGAGCAAGATCATCGATAGGCTGTCCATGAAACAGCCCAGCAACAAATAGAAAAACAAAATGATGACTAACACCATCCAAGGATTAAAACCGTTTGAAGAAACCCAATTGGCAGCATCTTGTGGAAGTTGGGTGAGTGCCAGAAATCCATTGTAAAAAGCTGCGCCCAGGACAATAAAGAAAATCATCGCTGTTGCACGGGCGGTGACGTAAAAACTTTCCGATAATGAACTGGCGTTAAGACCTCCTCCAAACCACGCTATGAGCGCGGTGCCTAGTGCACCTACTGCAGCACCCTCTGTTGGCGTGAACCAACCCAAGTAGATACCGCCGACTACCAGAAAAAATACTAGCAACACATGCCACACTTTGAGCAACGATTTAAAACGTTCACCGTAAGGCACACGCTCCCGGACACCAGCTGAGTCCGGGTGAATGCGAACATAGATTGAGATAGTGAGCATGTATCCAATGGCGGCAAGTATTCCGGGGATAAAGGCTGCCAAAAATAACTTCGCTATGTTTTGTTCCGTCAATATCGCATAGATCACCAGAACAACTGACGGTGGTATCAGTATTCCCAGTGTGCCACCGGCGGCGAGCGTGGCCGTAGAGAAGCCGCCAGCATAGCCATAGCGGCGCATTTCGGGTAAGGCCACCCGACTCATTGTTGCGGCGGTCGCTAGCGAGGAACCACAAATCGCGCCGAACCCGGCACACGAGCCCACAGCCGCCATCGCAACGCCACCCTTGCGATGGCCGAGCCAACCCTCGGCTGCTTTGAACAGCGCTTGACTCATGCCACCCAGTGTTGCGAAGTGCCCCATCAATAGAAACATCGGCACAATAGATAACGAATAATTTGAGAACGTGGTGTAGGTTTCACTTTTTAATCGGGCAAGTGGAATACTCGCATCGCCCGTCATAAAAACCAGGCCAAGAAACCCGACCAAAAACATGCCTAGCCCAATAGGAACACGCAGAAATATCAGCGTTAGTAGAGCTGGGAACGATAGCAAACCGATTAAGGTATCACTCAATGGCCCGCACCCTGTTCCATTGGCAACAACGCACGACCGGTTACTGTTTCAATTATGCGCATTATGGCGAGATAAATAGAAACCACGGCAGCTAATCCCGCACCTGTGAGGCTCAGTGCGTAAGCCCACCAGATAGGATATTCCAGTAAAAATGTTACTTGACCAGAGGCTCGTTTACTCTGCATGCCGGCATAGAGTTGCACCGCGATAACAAGAAGGGTTATTGCAAATACGATCTCTATCAGTGTAATGAGTGGTTGCTTGAATTTGGTGGGTAGTTTGGATGTGAAAATATCGACAGAGGCGTGAGCCCCTTCAAGTTGACAAAGCGGAATAAACGCAAAAACAGCGAACGCCATACCCGCTTCAACAATCTCAAAATCACCATTGATAGGACCAATACCGAGTGAGATCAGCGAATTGGCGAGTTCAGGAGCAATGGCTTGTAGAAAGTCACTATGTAATAAGCCATTAGTCAACCTACCAATAATTGATAAGCAGGTAATCAAAATAATGCTGGATAAAGCCAGGCCCCCAGCTAATGCGCAGAGCCGAGCTAGTTTATTAATGAGCGTGTACATGCGCGTATAACTCCGCTGTGGCCAAGGAATAGGCCACAGCGGAAGGAAGACTACATTTCGTGAGTCATACCTTTGCAGTCACCTGACATCAACGCTTTGGCCTGGTCAATCCGAGCCTGACCGTCTATACCTTTTTCTTGCATATCCGCAACCCAGGTGCCGTAAATAGGCTGTACTAGCTCTGCCCACGCGCTAGTATCGCTGACAGTGATGATGTTATTGCCATTCTCAACCGCGATTTCCCGAGCTGGGCCATCTGCGTCAGATTGCACACCGCCGGCAAACACCGAAAATTTCATCCCTGAATTGTCGTCGACCGCTTTTTTGAGCTCTTCAGGGAGCGCTTCATATTTCCCTTTGTTCATTGCTAGAACAAAAGTGAGTGTGTAGAGCGCTGGGCCTTCAAACTCTGTGTGGTTTTCGACAAGCTCAGGCACTTTGAGTGCAGTTGTAACTTCCCAGGGAATAGTCGTTCCATCGATCACACCTTTTGACAGCCCTTCTGGTACCGTCGGCACTGGCATACCCACCGGTGTGGCTCCTGATAATTCGAGTAATTGATTAACCAACCGCGAACCCCCACGAATTTTCATGCCCTGCAGATCATCCGGCGTTTCTACTGGGTCGTTTGTATGGAACATGCCTGGCCCATGGACCCATGTGCCCAATATCTTGAGGTCTTTGAATTCGCCTTCTTCCATGTGTTCTTCGAACATGGTCCAGTAAGCGCAAGATGCTGCTCGAGCATCTTCCACCATAAACGGTAACTCAAACACTTCTGTAGTTGGAAAACGGCCAGGTGTGTAACCGACCACGGTCCAGACTATATCAGCCACTCCATCCACTGCTTGATCCATAAGCTCCGGTGGCCTGCCACCTAATTGCATCGAGGGAAATCGATCGATCTTTATTTTACCACCTGAGCTTTCTTCGACAGAGTCAGCCCATACATCGAGTACGAGCCTTGGCACATTGGCTTGCGCGGGCAAGAACTGATGCATCTTTAATGTGACATCTTGGGCGTGTGCACTGAGCGAAAAAAGCGATGATGCGGCGGTTAGCATGAATAAACTTAGAATATTTTTTTTAATTGTCATAATAATTAAAACTCCTCTTAATTGGTTCATATCGACAAACGTCGTTATTTAATTTACAAGTACTAACGATTGGTTACACTAAAATTTTGCATCGGTTGATTCTACCGAATGCAAGGTTGGGTAATGTGTTCGGAGTAACATTCACTGGATTTACCGGTATTCGCATCCAAGAATTCCGCGCTCTGGTAGTACAAACGCTGCTACGGTATCTAGATTCTAACTTAGGCGCAACAGCATTTTGCCAGATCATTTTGTTCTCTCGGCCGCTGGAGTCAGAATTCGAGAAACGAAATCGCTTAAGTCATTGACTGCTTCAAGCGGCAGAACCTGCGCCACATACTGATCAGGGCGAACAAGCAGCAATGCGCCACGCTCCCGATCAATACCGCGCAT
>JAHQVR010000295.1 GCA_019634245.1 Gammaproteobacteria bacterium | reverse complement strand
TTAGTCTGGACGTGTCCGAACTCACGTAACGCTATCAAGGTGGCCAAGAGTTATGATCTTTTGCCGTCAACCTCTGAAGTACGAACTAGCCGGGGCACATCGGTCACTGTGAACTTCATCAAAATAAATTCGCCCACGCTCAGACATATTGCTCTGACGCTGTCTGTTCTATTCTCCCTTTGCAATCAAGCTACCGCTTTTGATGACAACGCTAGTGACGCATATCAGATTCGTGCGGTGCCAGACTGGGTAGTGTCACCTGATGTCTATCAATCTCCGCGTCAGACTCAAGCCTATGATGGCAATAACCTTCGCTATCGACTTTACAATAATCAAGTCAATATATTGGGTGAGTCTTCGGAGTACTACTTCGAGTTTGTCTACGAGCTGAAAAATCGATCTGCTGTTGAGGAAAATGCCCAGTTAGAAATCGAATTTGATCCGTCCTATGAGCAACTACATTTGCATCGTATAGCCATTGTTCGAGATGGAATAGAAATCGACAAACTGGCGACGTCCACGTATCAGCTGATGCAAAGAGAGCGTGGTTTGGAGCAGCTCATATACGATGGCACCCAAACGTTAGCGGTAATTCTAAACGATGTCAGAGTCGGTGACACTGTTTCATATTCCTATTCCTTGGTTGGTGACAATCCGATTTTCAGTGGGGTTCGAGAATTTGGTTTTAACACCGATTATGGTATTCCCGTAGATCGACTTTATATGCGAGTGTTGGCTAATCAAAACAATGCACTGAATATTCGTAAGGTCAATACGGATGCAGAAGTATTGATCGCTGAAAGTGGTGATTCGACCCAGTACATCATCGATCTAAAAGAGGTGCAAGAATTTGTAGAAGAGGACAATGTTCCGAGCTGGCGTAGCCGCTACGGCAGTGTTGTGTTTAGCGAAATCGAAAATTGGGACGAGGTTGTAGATTGGGCTAAACCGATGTACTCATTGGAAGGATTAGAACTAAAAGAGGTCGATAAATTAGCTGAGGATATTCGCTCTAGCTACCCTGATCCAATGGAGCAAGTCGGAGCTGCCCTTGATTGGGTGCAAAATGAAGTGCGGTATTTTGGTGTAGAAATGGGTGTGAATTCTCACAAGCCCAGCCCCCCTGCTCAAACACTGGCGCGTCGTTTCGGCGATTGTAAAGATAAGTCGCTTTTACTAATTGCCCTACTTGATGCATTGGGGATGTCTTCTGCTCCAGCCTTGGTTAATTCGGATCGTGGGTTGGAAAACCCAAATTACCCCTGGCGCATGCATGCTTTCGATCATGTGATCGTTCACTTATCGCTCAATGGAAGATCATATTGGCTCGATCCAACAGATGGATATCAAAAAGGTAAATTGGGTGAATTTTCTGAGCCCAACTTTGGTCGAGCCTTGATCCTCGACAACCAGAGCTTAGATCTTTCGGAAATGGATTCAGCTGGAGCACTTCGGAAAAAAATCATAGCGAAAACTCTATCGATACCCACCGGGGAAAATCCGTTGGTCAAATTCTCTATTGCAACCGATCATTACAAAAGCGCTGCTGAGTCGATCCGTTATCAACTAGAGGATACTGGTGTCTATTCGCTATCCGATAGCTACACAGAGTACTACCAGGATTATTTTGACGATTTATCGGGTCGAAGCACATTAGGGGTAGAAGAAAAATCAGCCAATGTGTTGGTCACAAATGAAGAATATGGAATCGAATCATTCTGGATGGCAGAGGGTGAGTTTGAAAAATACCAATGGTTATATGCAGATGAAATACAGGAGTACTTAACGGCTCCTGAGCAAGTAGATCGCTCCAATGCGTTGCAGGTGAACCACCCGATCAAGATTGAAGAAACGTGGGTGGTAAAAGCGCCTCATCGATTACACATCGATGATGTCGACGGTGTGGAGGATAACGAATTTTTTTCTCTTGTAAAATCGCACGAATATGACCACTCAAATCATACGTTAAAAGTAATCTTCAAATACGAGTCAAAATCAGAAGAAGTATCCGCGGCCAATTTATCCCGATATCATGATGCGATACTTCGGGCAGATGAATTGGCCGCCTTCTATATAGAGGATCGAGGCGAGAACTATGTGCCCTATGTAGAATCGCAGGAAGATCTTACAGTGAATAGTTTTTTGTCTACTTTTCGACAAGAACTGTCGACCTTTGATCTGATTAACATTATTGCGTCGTTTGTCGGAATTATCGGAATCGGTGTCGCACTCTTAATTCGATTGATACTGCAGCGGCGATCAGATTCTGAGGCTTAGCGTAGGATTCTGCTGGTGCCGCTCTTTACCGGTATAGGTAGTCTTTGCCTAGACTGATCGTTGGCGATGTTCTGCGGAGCTAGCTAGAGGCCACTATCGTCAATACACCCAATTGAGCATGAGTAAACTGACGATCAGAAAAAGGATGGTCATAATTCCCCCGGCTCGCATAAAGTCAGCCACCTGATATCCTCCAGGGCCCATCAATAGCGCATTGACCTGATGAGTCGGTATTAAAAATGAATTGGAGGTTGAAATTGCCACCGTCAGAGCAAATACTGCCGGATCAGCGCCTACGGCTACAGCAATATTAACAGCCAATGGAACGAGTAAAACTGTCGCACCTATATTCGACATGACGAGAGTGAAGAATGTCGCTAAGCCGGCGAGCACGATTTGTAAAACCCAGTTCGGCACTTCACCGACAAGCTCCAATATCTCCTGTGCGATCCATGCAGCCGTTCCAGATTGATCTACCGCTATGCCCAAAGGTATTAAGCTGGCGAGAAGAAATACGGTTTGCCAACTTACCGCTTCATAGGCCTCATCGATAGTTAAGACACCGGACAAGACCATGCCCATGGCACCTGTTAACAATGAAATTGAGAGACTGTCTGTGAGTAGAAAAAGTATCAAGGCCAAGGCGAAAAACACAACCGCATGAGTGACTTTATGGCTGCGCAAATCTTCGTATTTGACATCGGTGGCAAGTACGAAATCTCGATTTCGCTTAAGCTTGTTTAGATCTCTCCAGCTGGAGTGCACCAATAGCGTGTCTCCAGCACGCAGCTCAGTGTCGGCAAATCCACGGCTGATAATTTCGTCAGTGCGGAATATCTGCAAAATATTTGCGCCATAATTGCGTCGAGGCTTAACGTCACTGATAGTTTTACCAATAAGGGTTGACCCTGGTGGGACCACCACTTCCCCAATGCCGCTGTGCTGGGCGTTGAGCACGTCGGAGAAGTGCTCAGGCTCGGATTTCAATTCCCAAGCGTGTTCCTCACAAAATGCTTCAATTTCAGCTTTATCCCCCATGAGGCCGACGGAGGTGTTGACCCAGATCGTCTCTTCTCGATCGGGTGGTACTTTAACAACGTCCCCGCTGTAGAGCGCCAAAATTACTGGCGTATTTGCGTAGTTGTCTTCAATTTGTCGGATGGACATGCCCACCATAGGGCTATCGTCGGTAACTCTGCCTTCGGTGAGTTCGCCACTAATGCCATAGACGCTTTCAAAGTAATCGGACGCACGCGAAGTCCTTGAAGAATCGGTGTTGTTAACTTCGGGCAACACAAATCGACCTGCGACAACAAAGTACAAAACACCACTGATGACCAGAGCGATGCCAATCGGAGTCACCGAGAAAAGCCCGAACGTGTCCATTTGCATATCTGCAGGTAGTGTTTTATTGGATGACAGCAGCAAATCGTTCAATAGAATCAATGGGCTTGAACCAATCATCGTCGCTGTTCCACCCAAAATTGCGCAAAAACCCATTGGCATCAGAAGCCGGGACATCGGTATCGAAGTCCGCGCCGAAATTCTGCTAACCACAGGAAGAAATAAAGCCGCCGCGCCAATGTTTTGCATAAAGCTTGAGATGAAGGCGACGGTTCCTGACACCAATGGAATGATTCGCTGTTCCGTTTTCCCGCCCTTGTTCAATATTAAAGACGCGAGTTTGCCCATCAAACCGGTTTTATCCAGACCGGCACCGATGATCATTACAGCAATTACGGATATCACTGCATTACTGGAGAAGCCGGAAAATAGCTCCTCTTTGGACAGTAGAGGCTCGATCCACGGCGTCAACGTTGAGAGGCCCAGAATGACCATGACACAAATAGCCGCCACATCAACTCTGACAATTTCAAAGGCGAAGAGAATGATTGTGACGGCGAGCAGTACTAGCACGACAATCATTTCAACGCTCAATGAAAGTGTTTCTACCATTGTTATGGATTCACCCTTTCTTCATTTCGCTGAAACAGTAAATCGTGCATCACATGTCCAAGTCGGATTCCACGTTTTTCAAAGCGCGTGTTGGCTCGCCAAGTGGGTTTGTCCACAAACGTGTTTTCCGATGACATATTGGTCAGGCCAGGCGCCTGATTGAGCACTTCCAGCATCCAGTGAGCGTACTCTGCGACATCGGTGGCGCAGTGAAGCAGACCCGTGGGCATAAGCCTGGAGGCAACTAAAGCGGCAAACTCATCACTGACTATCCGGCGTTTGTGGTGACGTTTTTTATGCCATGGATCTGGGCAAAAGAGCAAAATCCGCTCCAGTGAGCCTGGTTTGAGTTGCGATTCAAGAACTTCGACGGCATCGTGGTGAATCAGCCGTGTATTGGTCAGACCAACTTGTTCGATAGCTTGCAGCGCATGGCCAATGCCTGGAGCGTGTACCTCTACACCAATAAAATTCACTTCAGGGTGCATACTAGCCATGTGAATAAGGGCGTCGCCGTTGCCGATGCCAATCTCCAACCAAACCGGCCGATCGTTTCCAAACATCTCCTCAGAGCTTATCGGTTGGCCGCGAAATGGGATACCGTATAAGGGGAGTAAGTTTTCGAGCGCAGCTTGTTGCGCTTTGGTTAGCCTGCCATTACGAATGACAAAACTTCGAACCGAGCGACTGGTTAGGCGATTCTCTTCGGTACCCACGGCGAATCCTGTGCCCAGTAATGTCGAACTAATTGACGGACGGCCTGGCTCGACCATCGGTGCTCCAATTAAAGACTGTTTGTCGCCTTGGCCTCCGGGCGAGCTGATATAATTTTACTGCGGCGTTAAAGACGGCACGAGCGCATTGTTGCATTTAGCCTATATGCGCTCTCTATTATAGTGTGTTAAGCGCCAATGCGTATCACAAAACCTGGGTGCAATTGTGAAAAGCCGTTATATTCACTGCATGATCGGGTTCAGCCTAAGGCTAAACTAGTCACTCCCTACTGATGTCAACCCAGTTATCCACCCCAGAATCATTTTCAGCGCTTCAGCGGCTCTATGGTTCCTCATCGGTGATGCTGCTACCGACGCTGCGATTCTGCGTAGTGGGCGTTGGTGGAGTAGGTTCCTGGACGGTGGAAGCACTCGCGCGATGTGGTGTTGGGCATATCACTATCATTGATCACGATGATGTGACCGAAAGTAATATAAATCGCCAGATACACGCCGATGTCAGCACCATTGGCGAGTCAAAAGTGGATCTGATGAGGCAGAGGGTTGAGCGCATTCACCCGGACTGTGATCTACAAGCTATCGATGACTTCCTCGCTGAAACCAATCTAGCCAACTATCTTAGCCGGGAATTCGATGTCGTGATTGATGCTATAGACAGCATTCGGTTCAAGGCGGCCATGATTTATTACTGTAAAAGAAACAAAATTGAGATCATCACCACTGGGGGTGCGGGAGGTCGCACTGATCCCCTTGCGGTGGATGTGTGTGATCTGTCAAAGACTTGGAACGATGCCTTGGCCGCAAAGGTTCGTTCACGGCTCCGCAGCGAGTACGGGTTTAGCAAAAATCCGAAGAGTCGATTTGGCGTAGAGTGCGTTTACTCTCATGAGCAGCCAGTCTATCCCGACGGCCACGGGTCTGTGACTCACCAAAAACCGGGGGTACCTGGCGCAACGCTGGATTGCGATCAAGGCTATGGCTCTGTGTCTTTCGTTACAGGCACCTTTGGGTTTGTCGCCGCCAGTCGTGCTTTGAATAATGCATTGAAGAAACGCAGCTCCCAGTAGCACTCTGTTCACTTCCCTAGATTCCAACCCAGTTGGTGATCTCAAACACTCGGGTCGGACCCGATGGGGTCGGACCAAGCAAGTGTTGTACAGGAGCGACCTGGGTTGGTCTGTCCCTGCGCAGAGCCCTTTCCGGGGATTTATTCGTTCGGTTCAGATCTGGTCCGACCCAGTCTGTTATCAGGTCCGACCCCTTTAGGTCCGACCCGGGTGTACGAAGGGTGAGCTGGGTCACATAATGGTCGCTTGGTGCTGAGCTGGGTGGTAGGAAGCTCAGGAATAGCTGGAGGATCCGCTAACAAGTAAAAGGGAAGGCCAACTTGAGCGGGCTTCCATCGATACATACAGCAAAGCTGAGATCATGGAATCTCTCAGAGAAAAGCGGAAATGGCACTAAAAGCGACGTCAAATTTAACCTGTTCTGGTGTGGTTTGGGCTTTGTGCAGCTTAGCTCTGATGGGTTGTGGTTCATCGACCGCCCCATTTGATCCTTCATCCTATTCGGACGATCCATCCTCAGCCCAGCCAACGGTAGTTGATTTCGATTCCGTCGACACGCTGCAGAATGATGCGCAACTACTAAATGGGCTGCCCAGCTTAGCGTTTCAGCAGACGATGGCCGATTCGGGTTTGACCATCGGTTTGGCAGGGTCAGTAGTGATCAGCGATGTTGATTTTCACTATGTCGAGCAGCAGTGGCAGAACATGCAGAGCTGTCTGTCCATTACAGCGGCTGCTCCGTTGGTGGTCATTTCCGGCGAGAGCTTACAGGTGCTGAGTGCGGAAGATGATGTGTTGAGATACCTTGATGGCTCGGTCATAGCCACATCCACGAGATCTGCTGTGGGATCGGTCGTACAGATAGCCTTGGCTGATTTCGACGGTAGTCTGGGGGAGCCAGGATTTCACTTTCGCTCGATCATCGGTCGGTTTTTGTGGTTGAATGAGGGGTTGGCTGAACGCGATTATCCGTTCGACTGCGCACGATCATGATCCCAGCGCAGAGGGCATTTTCCAGGCAGTAGTAGGTATGCTTGGCTCGGGTAGCGTTTGAGGCTTCCACCCACTCTTTGAGCTGAGCAAAATGACTGAACCGGCACCCACTGCGAGTGTGTTGTTAATCGGCAACGAACTTCTGAGCGGTCGAACCCGAGATGCGAACCTTCAATATATCGGGGATCGCCTGTCAACCCGAGGCATAAAAATTTCAGGTGCTCATATCATCCCAGATATACCCGACGTAATAATTAGCACCCTTAATTACCTGCGTAGTCAGAATACGTATCTCTTCACAACAGGTGGCATTGGTCCCACGCATGACGATATCACCGCTGATTGTGTGGCCGAGGCCTTTGGTGTTGAACTACCCATACATGCTGAGGCCGAAGCATTGCTGTTGAGCTATTTTCAGGCGCGAGGTATTGAACCCAATGAGGACCGTATGCGCATGGCACGAATCCCAACAGGTGCTACCTTGATAGATAATCCGGTGTCGGCAGCTCCTGGATTTCGTATAGACAACGTATTCGTCATGGCCGGTGTGCCAAAAATCATGCAACAAATGTTTGATTCGATTCTTCCGACTCTGGCTCGTGGACCAGAAATTAACAGTGTATCGGTGGCGTGCGATCTCGGAGAAGGTACTATTGCCGCTGGTTTAAGGTCATTGCAAGCGGAATTTCCTGACATTGACATCGGCAGTTATCCTGGTGCCGTCACTGAAAAGCATAAGGTGTCTTTGGTGGCACGGGGTACCGAACCTCAAAGGCTTCGAATACTGGAAGAGCGTTTAAAAGAGTTGGTGACATCGCTTGGCGGATCAACTGTTTGACGGTATTTCTTTAACAATTTAGGTTTAGATGATGATTAAAGTGGGCGATACAATTCCAGCTGGATCTGTGACCGTGATGGCATCAAAAGAGCCAAAAGTAATCAGTACCAGCGAACTATTCGATAATAAAAAAGTCGTGCTTTTTGGTGTTCCTGGCGCTTTCACGCCTACTTGCACCGCGGCACACCTACCCGGATATGTTGTTCATGTGGATGAGCTTAAAGCTAAGGGCATAGATACCGTAGCTTGCTTGTCTGTGAACGATATCTTTGTGTTGTCGGCCTGGGCGCAGAGTCAGAATGCAGATCAAATAGAGATGTTGGCTGATGGCAACGCTGATTTCGTAACAGCTCTTGGGTTACAAAGGGATATGAGAGATAGAGGATTTGGTATTCGCAGCGAGCGATTCGCGATGGTTGTTAGCAATGGTGTTGTGGAATATGTCGCCAAAGAATCCATACCTAAAGAGTTGCAGTTTTCCTCAGCAGAAAAGGTATTGACGGTTATTTAACAGGTGCAACGAAACTGCCCTTTAGCAGTTGAAAGACGCTATTGCCTGGGTTGACTGCCGAAATCTAACTGTTCAGTGTCGGATAACTCATTGAGTGGGGTTTTCCAGCTCACCATCCACGTTAAAAGGAATTGCTGTTGGCCAACTCGCCAACTTGACCGTCCCTGTAACATCATAGTCCAAGTCAACTTCGTCGCCTTCAAGCATGGAGCGAATACGATTAATCATTTTGCTGATACCGGCAGTTACCTCAACATGAACGATAGCGTCAGCTTTGGCTGGTACGATGACCAGTTCATTGCTAATACCGTCTGCGATTTTTTCACCACCGAGCTTGGCGACAAAATTTAAACCCTCCAGTGGTAGATCAAAAGCGTTTGGATTTTCTACGCGCAGACTGAATTCCAGCTTTTGGCCTGTCAAACTCAGGTTCAGTGGGCGGACTCGTTCAACCGTCACTGTGGGTGCTTGAGGTTTCCCCCCAGGCAGAGTGGCGCAAGCCATCAACGTGATGGTGAGTAGAAAAAGCGCCCATAATGCTTTGCTCTGAGTATCCATTTGCCCTTCGATACGCATGCCGAACTGAGAGTTTAGTGGTAGTCAGGCAGCAAAGACAGAAAATTACTGGAGAAAATCTCCAAACAAAGATTGCATCGCTGCAAGTGCAGCTGGAGCCGCTGTCTCAGTTCTGAGAATACGTGGACCCAGAACGATAGTGCTGAACCCCTTCGATAAGGCTGCAGTTAATTCCTGGTCACTAAACCCGGTCTCTGGCCCAACCAATACAGTGGCCTTAGCTACCTCGGCATGACGATCAAGGGCGGAGGTACCCATTGGGTCAAGCACCAGTTTTAGATGGGTAGGTTCCTCAGGTGAGTGATTTGCACTGGACAGGTAGTGATTCAATTCAATCGGGGCATGTACCTTCGGTACTACACTGCGACCACACTGTTCAGCTGCCGATACGGCTATCTGCTGCCAGTGTTCATGTTTACGGTTTGCTCTATCAACGGCTAGGGGCTTTATTGAGTGAGCCGTGTATACCGGGATGATGGAACATACGCCTAGTTCCACACATTTTTGTATCGTTGTGTCCATTTTATCCCCACGCGAAATACCTTGTACAACGTTCAGAGCAATCGACGCTTCAGCAATATTTTTAGATTTACTCAGAATTTCAGCATGGGCTGATTTCCCGACGAGTTTCAGGGTCGCCTGATAATTAAAGCCATCGCCATTGAATAGCTCTATTGCATCGTTTGAATCGAGCCGCAACACTTTTACTAAGTGATGGCTGGAACGTTTAGGCAATTCAACAGTGTCCCCAACGTTCAGAGGGAGTTGTGAGTAAGAGCGAATTTTTCTAGAAGAGCTCGGCATTTAGAGTGTTAAGTGGAGCGGCGCACACCCAGCAGTCCGGTTCTCTGACTTTGATCTACCGACTCTGCAGCAGTTTTTTTAGCCCGGTCCCGTAAGCTGGCTATGGTGTGCGCAAATTCGGTCTTTGCGGTTTCGAAATCCAACTCCCGGTTGTCTGGCCAATACGATTTTGTGGCCAATTTGACAAGGTAGTCGTGTCTGGATGTCTCCCGAAATCGTTCCAGCAACCGCGCTGTCGTTATTTGATCATCACCATCGCAATACCCAATTAATTTATATAAGACATCAGCACCGCGCAGATCAGTTTCAAAGTCAAAGTCTTCAGGGCTTAGGCTACTAACCACACCAGGGTGCTGCAACAGCAGTAGTACAGCTCGGCTCATTGCTGTTAGTCCAGCTTGATTGGTCACGTTTGCAGATCGTTGGGAAGACACTGCCCCCACTTGTTTGCTGCCTAGAGATAACCCGATGAGTGACTCCAGGCGTTGCGTTGCCAATTGTTTGTAGACACCGCGCGGAATTTGTTCAAGGAGTGGTTTGGCTTTTTCAGCCAGTTGAGCTTTGCCGCCAACAGAACTCATATCGAGTTCTTCTGCGAGATGCTCATAGAGATAATCTACAATGGAGACCCGCGTGGAGAGTACATCTTGAAAACCAGCAGCGCCTTCTGAACTTACTACTGAATCTGGGTCTGCACCTTCGGGTAAAAATAGAAAATGAGCCTCGCGTCCATCTTGCAAGCAGGGTAATGTTGCCGTTAAGGCTCGCCACGCAGCAGCCCGTCCAGCACGATCACCATCGAAGCAAAAGACAATATTGGGAACTACACGAAAGAGCATGTCGCTGTGTTGTTGGTTGGCCGCGGTGCCGAGGGTTGCAAACGCGTTTTCAATGCCATATTGGGCCAGGGCGACGACATCCATATAGCCTTCCACCACAATGGCAGAGGACGCATCCATCGCAGCCTTGCGAGACTCATGCATGCCGTAAAGCTCACTACCTTTGTGGAACAGGGGTGTCTCAGGGGAATTTAAATATTTGGGCTCTTCATCTTGTATGACTCTGCCACCAAACGCGATGACGCGACCTCGACGATCTCGAATTGGAAACATAATGCGATTACGAAAGCGCTGGTAAACACGACCGGCATCGCCCTTGGTGAGCATGCCCGTTTTCAACAATTCGCTGTCTCTACCCGGAAAAGCTTGTTGCAATCCATCCCAGCCATCTGGTGCAAACCCAATTCCAAAACGTTTGGCAGTTTCTCCACTTAATCCACGTGCTTTTAAATACTCAATCGCCAGAGGGGTTTCTTTGAGTAACTGTTGATAATATTCTGCGACAGCCTCCATTAGTTGATATAACGGTTTGCTATCGTACTGAGGGCCTGCACTTTCAACCGTTTTGGGAACTTCCAAACCCACAGACTCTGCCAGAGTTTCGATGGCATCGACAAAATGCATATTGTCGAAATTCATTAGGAATCCAATGGCATTGCCTGATTCGCCACACCCAAAGCAATGGTAAAACTGTTTGGGTTGGCTTACAGAAAAGGAGGGCGTTTTTTCGTTGTGAAACGGACAACACGCGACGTAATTGTTGCCGCGCTTTTTTAGTGTGACGCGATGGTTGATAACATCCACGATATCAACCCGGCCTAATACCTCATCAATAAAATGCTGAGGTATTTTGCCGGCCATGTGTGTTGTTTGCAGCGCTTGGGCAGTTAGACCCGATTAGGCCGCGCGTTCCAAGGTTGCCAATAGTTCGGATAATTCAGACGCCTTGGGTTTTACCAACCAAAAGCGAGAAGCGAGGCTATAGTAATCGTCAATCATTTGATGACCTAATGAGCTATCCGTCTCCGCAACATGCTCTTCAATCAGGCTTTGAAGATAGTTTCTGTATCTTTCCATCGATTCTGAGTGTAGTCGATGAATGTCGATGAGCTCATGGTTGTATCGGTCGACAAACACATTGTGCTGATCAAATACAAACGCTAGCCCGCCGGTCATGCCAGCACCAAAGTTAACTCCTGTTTTCCCAAGCGATACGACGCAACCACCCGTCATATATTCGCACCCGTGGTCACCAACACCTTCCACAACAGCAATCGCGCCGCTATTTCTGACGGCGAAGCGTTCTCCAGCCAATCCTGCAGCATAAAAATTACCGCCTGTTGCACCATACAGACAGGTGTTGCCGACGATGGCTGATTCACGTCCTCTATATCGAGCATCGCTGGGAGGTCGAATAACAATTTTTCCACCAGCCATACCTTTGCCGACATAGTCGTTAGCATCGCCATCTAGGTACAAGTTCAATCCACCCGCATTCCAAACCCCAAAGGATTGGCCAGCGGTGCCAGTGAAGCGAAGATCTAAAGGTGCCTCACTCATTCCCGAATCACCATGCTGTAGCGCGATTTCTCCAGAGAGTCGCGCACCAATCGATCGGTTAACGTTGCTGATGCTGTAGTGAAATTCTCCACCAGATTTACTGTTGATCGCACGTTGGCAATCCGCGACCATTTTTTCTGCCAATAATCCCTTATCGTGAGGTACGTTTCTCTCCACTTTACAAAATCGGGGGGCATCTTCTGGAACACCGCCATCAGCTAAAAGAGGCGACAGATCGAGTCTATTTTGTCTTGGCGTATTACCAGGCACCGGTTCCAGGTATTCAGTATGTCCGATAATGTCACTCAACGATCGAACACCCATAGCCGCCATGTGCTGACGAACATCTTCAGCCACAAAGCGAATGTAGTTCATCACCTTTTCCACATTGCCGTTGAAATGGCGCATACGTAGCACTTTGTGTTGGGTCGCGACGCCTGTGGCACAGTTGTTTAAATGGCAAATTCGCAAGTACTTACAGCCCATAGCAATCATGGGGCCTGTACCAAAGCCAAAACTCTCAGCGCCCAGTAGTGCAGCCTTAATCACATCCAACCCGGTTTTTAAGCCACCATCGGTCTGCACGCGTACCTTACTTCTCAAGCCATTAGCTCGAAGTACCTGATGGGTCTCTGACATTCCGAGTTCCCAAGGGGAGCCTGCGTATTTAACGCTAGTGAGAGGAGATGCACCGGTTCCACCATCGTACCCGGATATGGTTATCAGATCGGCATAGGCCTTAGCAACGCCAGCGGCGACGGTGCCCACTCCAGCCTCTGCAACCAACTTCACCGATATCAGTGCCTTTGGGTTGACCTGTTTTAAATCAAAAATCAGCTGCGCTAGATCTTCTATTGAATAGATGTCGTGATGAGGAGGAGGGGAGATCAGAGCGACTCCCGGTGAACTGTGCCGTAACCGTGCAATAGTTTCATTAACTTTATGACCGGGCAGTTGACCGCCTTCACCAGGTTTCGCACCTTGCGCTATTTTGATTTGCAATACTTCAGCATTCACCAAATAGTGCGGTGTGACGCCAAAGCGGCCGGAGGCGACCTGTTTGATTTTGGACATGCGAACGGTGCCGTAGCGCTCTAAGTCTTCACCACCTTCGCCCGAGTTTGAACGACCGCCGAGTCGATTCATAGCTTCAGCCAGCGTTTCGTGGGCCTCGGGCGATAGCGCTCCTAAGGACATGCCGGCCGAATCGAACCGTGGAATAATGGCCTCAATCGGTTCTACCTGATCCAGCGGTATGGGATCACGATTGGATTTAATAGAGAGTAAATCCCGAAGCATAGCCGGGCGTCGGCCATCGACAGAGTTACGATAGGTTTCATAGTCGCTGTATTCGCCGCTGGTGACCGCGGTTTGCAGTTCTTGCACAACGTCTGGGTTGTAGGCGTGATACTCACCCCCGTGAATAAACTTTAGTAACCCGCCTTGATCTATTTCTTGTTTAGGATCAAACGCTGCGGCGCTTAGCAGCATGGAATCCTCTTGCAGATCTTCGAATGTCATACCTTGGATACGGCTGGTGGTGCCACGGAAGCAGGTGTCTACTACTTCGTTGTGTAAGCCAACAATTTCAAACAGCTGTGCGCCGCGATAGCTTGAAATGGTCGAAATGCCCATTTTGGACAGAATTTTCATCAGGCCCTTGTTGATGCCCTTGCGATAATTTTGTTCGAGTTGAGGGACATCGTTCTGGGCTATTTCACCGTTTCTAACCATTCCCTGAATCGACTCGTAGGCTAAATATGGGTACACGCAGGTAGCGCCGTAGCCGACGAGTACTGCAATGTGGTGCGGGTCACGAGTGGTGCCGCTTTCAACAACCAGATTGGCATCGCAGCGACACCCCTGTTCGATTAATTTAAAGTGAGCTGCACCGACCGCAAGCAACGCATGGACTGGTAATTTATTGTCTGCGATGTCTCGATCGGACAGAACAATGATAGAGCGCTGATCTTTTTGAACAGCGTCAACCACCTGTTGGGTAATGCTCTCAATGGCTTCTTTCAATGTCTGTTTGGTGGCATCGTAATGCAGGCTAATGCGCGCATTCGAATACCCTGGCTCATCGTCCATAGCGAGCAGCGTTTCATACTTCTCTCTGGACAATACTGGAGAACGCACCAGCAATCGGTTGGCGTGGTGCTGGGTTTCGCGAAACAAGTTTTTCTCGCGCCCTAGGCAAGTCTCTAAACTCATCACAATCGTTTCACGAAGTGGATCGATGGGAGGGTTGGTTACTTGCGCAAACTGCTGACGAAAATTGTCGTACAGGCTTCGCACGTGTTCTGACATGACTGGAAATGGCGTATCGTCACCCATTGAACCAATCGCTTCTTGAGCTCCTTCAGCCAAGACGCGGATTACTTGATCGCGCTCCTCAAAAGTTACGTTGAAGAATTTTTCATGCGTACTCAGCTCAGTATCAGTCAGTGGTGGCGTGGTTTGGGGTCTGTCTCTTAAGCGGGAGCGCAGGTGGCGAGAGTTTTTCTGCAGCCACTTTGCGTACGGTTGGCGCTGTTTAAGAACATCGCTGATGTCTTGGCTCAACATAAGTCGGCCAGATTGCGTGTCCACCGCCAGCATCTCCCCTGGGCGTAATCGGCCTTTTTTGATAATTTCGCTGGCTTCGTAGTCGTACACGCCCACTTCCGATGCCAGAGTAATGTGTCGATCTTTGCTGATGACATAGCGCGCGGGCCTCAATCCGTTACGATCGAGGACGCAGCTGGCATAACGACCATCAGATAAAACCACCCCGGCTGGGCCATCCCAAGGTTCCATATGCATGGAGTTGTACTCA
>JAHQVR010000030.1 GCA_019634245.1 Gammaproteobacteria bacterium | reverse complement strand
GCAG
The DNA here is from genome assembly GCA_019634245.1 of Gammaproteobacteria bacterium. The sequence continues at coordinate 107,678 of JAHQVR010000030.1, read as the reverse complement.
CCAGCGTTGGTGTCATGCCTTTTCTTATTCTAAATATGGCGTACCGATAGTCGTTTAGATACCCGACAGGCAGATAGTGCCACTTCTTCGCTCTCTATGACTTTCCCCAAATTCGTGTAATTTGGCCCTCGCGGTTACTATCACTGCGGTTGGTATCCACTTGAGTTCTCAACATTAAGAGACGTTGTGTTTGCTGAAGTAGGCTTAGTAATTTAGTCACTTTTGGCTGACCCTTCTGCCAATCAGCGGTATGCTGGACCTAGACCCAGAGATTTTGACCACAGGCTGGCTATGCAACCGAAGATTACCGCGGCTCAATTTCAGGCTTTGCAAGCGGAGCAAATGCCGTTTGCAGATTTATTTGGCCTGTCACTAGAGGAGATTCGTACCGATGGAGTGCTCATGCGCGCTCGATACGATGATCGATTTCTGCGCCCAGGCGGAACCATTAGCGGCCCTGTGATGATGGCGTTGGCAGATGCCGCCATGTATGCGTTGGTGCTGTCTCACATCGGTATGGTTGAACTGGCGGTGACCACAAATCTGAACATAAATTTTCTTCGTAAACCGTCGCCAGGGGATGTCCTGGCTTTTGCCAAGTTGCTGAAATTGGGCAAGCGTTTGGCTGTTGGAGATGTGGTACTTTATAGTGAAGATGAGAGCCCGGCGAAGCCGGTTGCCCATGTCACTAGTTCCTATTCAATTCCACCAATCACCCACTCTACCTAAGGTAGATAATTCAATGACCGATGGTACTTTTCAGAATGTTAAAGCGGCTGTCTTTGATGCCTACGGTACGTTGTTTGACGTCCACTCCGCCGTGGGTAGTTTGCAATCCGACGTAGGCCCACGCTATGTGGAGATTTCTCAGCTGTGGAGAACCAAACAGCTCGAATACACGTGGCTAAGAAGCTTAATGGGTGCCCATGTTGATTTCTGGCAGCTTACCAGTGAGGCGCTTGAGTATGCGCTCGATCATTGTGACGTACACGAGGCTGTGTTGCATGATAGGTTAATGGAGGCATATCTGTCCTTGAGTGCATTTAGCGAAGTGCCCGCTGTTTTGTCGTTGTTAAATAAAGCCAATATTCCCTGTGCGATCTTAACTAATGGCTCACCTAAGATGATCGAAGCAGCGGTAAACTCAGCTGGCATTGGTGATTTGATCCAACATCAACTGTCTATTGAACAAGTGGGTATCTACAAGCCAGATCGCCGTGTATACCAACTGGCGGTGGAGGCCTTGGGCGTGCAACCAGAGGAGATAAGCTTTCAGTCGTCGAATGCTTGGGATGCGTCGGGTGCCGCCCACTTTGGCTTTCAAGTGGCCTGGGTTAACCGTTATGGACAACCAAGTGAGAGATTACCAGGTAAGCCGGATGTAGAAATCCATGATCTCAACGGTTTGCTATCGGTGTTGGGTATTTGTTGAAATGGTACTTTGTTCAGTGGCGCCATTCACCACCAACAACCACTTTCTTCAGCCGGAACCAACAGGTCTAACGCAGACTGTGTTTGATTCACCCTACGCGAGCACGCATGAAACATAAGGTAATTCTGGATACCGACCCTGGTGTCGATGACACAATGGCCATAGCCTATGCGTTGTGCCACCCGGATATCGAACTGCTGGCTTTAACTACTGTGTTCGGCAATACCAACGTTGAGCAAACTACGCTGAATGCGCAGTATGTGTTGAACCTTTTTGGTGCGATGGAGGTGGAGGTTGCAAAGGGAGCTTCTAAACCTTGTGTTCAAGCACCTCGTGATACTGCTGAATCGGTTCATGGGGCTGATGGCCTGGGAAATTGTTTTCCCAAAAATGGTCAGTTGTTATTACATGCTGGAGCAGCTCATGCGTCGTTGGCGACGGCATCAGCCGCAGAGTACATTGTGCAAATGGCTCGGCAGAACCCAGCGGAGATCACTCTGGTTGCAGTTGGTCCCTTGACGAACCTGCGCGATGCGTTGGCAATAGAACCCGACTTACCCGATCTATTGAAAGAAGTGATTGTTATGGGTGGTACGGTGCTGGAGCCTGGGAACGTGTCTCCGGTGGCGGAGGCAAATTTTTTGAGCGATCCACATGCAGCCGATCAGATCATGGCAGCCGACTGGCCGCTTACTGTGGTCGGTCTAGACGTTACACATAAAATCTTGATAGGCAATCAGCAATTGTCGCAATTGTGTGATGAGGCGGGTGTTATAGGGGAGTTCATTTGGCAATCGAGCCGATTTTATGTTGACTTCTACGCGTCTCGACGGGGTGCAGCGTATGACGACCAGCCGGCCTGTGCAATGCATGACGCCGCTGCCATTGCCTATTTACTTATGCCCGATGCATTTGAAGTTCACACGGGAGCTGCTCGTGTGGTTGACGAGGGTATTGCAGTCGGTCAATTTGTGCTGGACACCAAAGGGTATGATTACGCGCTGACTCACTGGAAGGAGCGACACAACAATGTATCGGCTTGCATGAGAGCCGATTCTGAGCGCGTTTTAGCGGATTTTCTCAGCACGCTGATTAATTCCGCCTAAGTTACTGAAAGGTATGACAGGTTGTTTGATTGCTGAACAGTCGGTTCCGAAGCCGTACTCTTGCTACACTGTGATGGTAGTCAGCGGCCACCTACCGGCCTGCCATTTTTTACAATCGAATTTCAAGAGTACTGATGATTGTTGCTTTCGCCAAACAAAGTACGTTCCTGGAACGCCCAGGCTTAGCTGCCGCAGTGGCTTTGGTTCTGAGTCTCTCTAGTTGTGGATGGGTAGATTCTACCGGCCGTCAGGACAATGAATCGCCGCAGTCTGAGGTTCAGCTGGACGACGGCCAGGTCGCGGATGCTCTGGTACTGAATGAACAAGCCTTTTTGGAACTTGAAGTCGTAGGTTCGGATCCAGAGGGTGATGCCCTGAGTTGGAGTTGGAGTGATGGGCCGATAGGACAAGGCGCATTAGACGCCTGTGCTGGGATTGTTAACTACCCTTTTGAATTTATGTCACAGTCGTTAGCCTCGGCGTGCACATCAGAGGATGCGTGCGCTGTAGTGTTCGAAGAGTTGAGTGCCGATTCGACCTCCGCTCGGTTCCGTGTAACAGCGCCCGAGTTAAAAGCGCCTGTGGGGCTCATCTACAATTTAGTGACGCAAGATAGTGGTGGCGCATCATCAGCTACTGCATACACGTTTTGTCTGGCCTCAATCAATGAAGCGCCCACGGCGGTTGATGATAGTTTTGCGGTTCTCGAAGGCAATACGCTGATTGTCACTGCCGATCAAGTCAATTTATTAAGTAACGACACTGATGATCTAGATGCAAGCAATGAACCTTTGCAAGTCACTCGAGTGGTCCGACCCCCATTGGCTGATGATGTGTTTGAGGTTCGCAGCGATGGTGGCTTTACCTATTCCTTCATAGGCAATAATCCTGATACTGAAATTGTTGATTCCTTTGTGTATGAAATCACTGATGGTTTTGGATTCAGTACCGCTACTGTGACACTGCGTGTTGTCCCCGTTGATGATCCCCCGGAGCAGTTATCTGATATTCCTGATATTGAAGTTGTTGCTGGAGTAGAATTCAGTGAAGACCTGTCTGACTATTTTAATGATCCGGAGAACGGTGCTTTGACTTTCTCAGCCGATCCAGACGACTTCCCAGAATCTGGCGGTGTGACGTTGAGTGATTCCGGAATTTTTGGTGGTGTGGCCGAACAAGAGGATGAAGGCGAATACACGATAGCGTTTTTTGTCACTGATGGCTCAGCAGGGCTCGATTCGGTCTTGACACTAGAAGTTGAAGAAAATGAACCCGTAGAGACTGAATCAGTCCAGCAGCAACGAGCTGAGTTGGGAGAACGTTTCACGTTGGCTATGAGTCAATTTTTTGAAGATCCGGAAGATCAAGTTTTGACTTATGGGCTGCGAGTGGACTCATCCAGCGCTTCTGTTGCGATTAACACGCGCACTGGTGTGATCAGTGGTTTTTTTCGTGCAACGGGCATCTATGAGCTAGAGGTGTCTGCCGATGATGGGATAAACGATGCCTCTGTTATTAGCGTATCTGTGGCTGTCCGAGCATTGTAGTTCGTTACGTCGGTGAATAAAAAATACCTACTCGTTAAACATTCGGAAGGGTGGAATGTCGATCGGGTTTCTCAATGGATGCAGAAACGTGGTTATGCCTTTGACTATTGCTACCCAGCATCGGGGAATAATTTTCCAGAACCGGCGCAGTATTCCGGAGTAATTGTGTTCGGTGGTGCTTTTAGTGCAAACGATCACACAGAGCATGAATGGGTGAGACAAGAGTATTCTTTTATTGAGAAAACTCTGATGGCAGAGCTGCCCTTTTTTGGTATTTGCCTTGGGGCACAAATGTTGGCAAAGTTGCATGGTGCGAGCGTGTCAACCCATCCAGAGCAAATCAAAGAGATCGGGTTTCACCGAATCGATCCGACCGAACACTCCGGTGCGTTTTTATCCGAACCGATGCGTATTATGCAATGGCATTCTGAAGGCTTTGATTTACCCATAGGGGCCAAGTTGCTTGCCACTAATGAAGATTTTGAGAACCAAGCCTTCTCTCTGGGCTCTAAAGTGGTAGGTGTACAGTTTCATCCTGAGGTAAATCCTGCCGTGTTGAAACTGTGGCACGAACGAAATAAAACTCGGCCCAAAGGCGTGTTGACAGAGGAGCAACGTGTGGAGCAAATGGCTGATGCCGTTCTTCTAGATGCCCAGGTGACTGCTTGGCTGGATGATTTTTTGAATTACTGGACCGCTGAATCCGTCGAGACTGTTCCGAGCTAGACGCTAACCATAAGTTAAGAGGCCGTAGCATTGCGAAAACCGTTCATCCTGTGGTCAGTGGCGATCGTGCTTCTGGTAGCGTTGCTGGGTTTTTTATGGCGCCCGTTTTGGTTCTTGTTTCTTATCGTCCTTCCAGCAGTGGGTGTGGGTTGCCACGACATGGTTCAAACCCAACATTCTTTGCGAAGAAATTTTCCTCTTGTCAGCCGCGGCCGTTGGATGATGGAGGCTTTAAGGCCTTTTCTGCGTCAGTACTTATTTGAATCAGAAACAGATGGAACGCCCGTAAGTCGGATGTTTCGTTCCGTGGTCTACCAGCGCGCTAAAGGGGCCAGGGACACCATTCCATTCGGCACAAAGATGGACACATATCGAAATGGTTATGAATGGATCGCTCATTCTATGGCCGCTGTCGACACGCCCCAAACCGATATTGATCCTAGGGTAGTCATTGGTGGTGCGCAATGCACTGAATGCTATTCCGCTAGCTTGCTCAACATAAGTGCGATGAGTTTTGGGTCGTTGAGCCCTAACGCCATACGGGCGTTGAATTCAGGGGCAAAAATGGGTGGTTTTGCACACAATACCGGAGAGGGTGGTCTATCGCCTTATCATTTGGAGGGCGGAGGGGATCTCATTTGGCAGATTGGCACCGGTTACTTTGGTTGTCGAGACAAAACTGGACAATTTAATCCTGAGGGTTTTGCCTCCAACGCAGCTCAAGAAGCTGTGAAAATGATTGAAATAAAAATCTCCCAAGGAGCTAAGCCGGGCCATGGTGGCATTCTGCCAGGCACCAAAAACACACCTGAAATTGCTCGAATTCGAGGCGTGGATGCCTGGGAAACGGTGGTTTCTCCACCGGCCCACTCAGCCTTTTCAAACCCAGTGGAATTGATGCAGTTCATCGCCCAATTAAGAGAACTCAGTGGCGGAAAACCCATTGGTTTCAAATTGTGTGTGGGTCGTCAGAGCGAAGTGGTTGCCCTCTGCAAGGCTATGTTGGAAACGGGTATTCGCCCAGATTTTATAACCGTGGATGGAGGCGAGGGAGGCACTGGCGCTGCGCCGTTGGAATTTAGTAATTCCGTGGGTATGCCGTTGCGGGACGGGTTAGCGTATGTTTGCGACTGCCTGTCTGGATTCGACCTTAAGCAGGACATAAAGATCATCGCGGTAGGAAAAATGTTCACAGCGTTTCACTTAGCGAAAAATCTAGCTCTGGGTGCAGACCTGTGTGCTTGCGCTCGGGGTTTCATGCTGTCGTTAGGTTGTGTCCAATCTTTAATTTGTAACACTAATCATTGTCCCACCGGTATTGCAACTCAAAACGAAGCTCTGGCGCAAGGCTTGGTGGTGACTGATAAGTCTGAAAGAGTGGCGCGCTTTCATGAAGAAACCATGCATCGATTGGTGGAGATCACTGGCGCAGCGGGTTTGATGAGTGCCAATGAACTTAACCGCACTCATTTATTTCGTCGGGTGAATCAATTCGATATCAAACGCTACGATGAAATCTTTCCTTACACCGATGTCGGCGGACTGTTGGAGTCTCCCTATCCAGCGCGCTTTGAACAGCCGATGGCTGAAGCTACAGCGCATTCGTTTCACCCGACTCAGTATATCGCCAATCACGACAAGGGCTTTAAGGCGTTGGATGATGCGGCTTCGGCTTGAGTTAAATCATGGTTGAGCCAAGCAGCCTGCTGCTTAATTTCTTTATTTATTTGTTCGTTGCGCTACTCGCTGTACCTACCGCTACTCGTTTGGGGCTTGGCCCGGTTCTCGGGTACTTACTGGCGGGTATCGTCATTGGTCCTTGGGGCTTGGCGATGATTCGCGAGCCCGAGCATATTCATTTTTTCGAGCGCTTCGGCACCATATTATTGCTGTTGCTGGTCGGGTTGCGAGTCACGCCTGCCAGAGTGAGGCTGTTGTTAAACGATTTTTTTTCCCTGGCTTTCTGGCAGTGTGTGCTTACAACGTTAGCGGTTATGTTCGTTGCAATGCTTATTGGTTTGCCTTGGCATCATGCACTGGTGTCCGGGCTAGCCATGTCTTTATCATCGGGCGCTATCGCCCATCACTGGTTTAGAGAGCGCTACCCGGCGGGCTCTACCTTGACAGAGTCGGGAAATCGAATCCTGTTAACCCAGAGCCTCACCATTTTGCCCATTTTAATGGTCATTCCGTTGCTGGGCTTTGACTCTTACGCCACCCGCGGTAGTGCCTGGCCCATGGTGGTTGAATTGGTTATCGCGGTTGTTGCCATTGCCGTCGTGGGGCAGTGGCTTTTAAAAACCGTGTTTCGATACATCGTCAGTCTTGGTCTGGATGATGTATTCGCCGCCTTTGCGTTGTTATTAGTGATTGGCATTTTGCTCATTATGCAAGTGTTTCGTCTGCCATTAGAGGTGGGCGCCTTCCTCGCGGCACTGCTACTTATTCGCTCGGAGTACGGATCGGCGATCAGCATTGCTATCCGACCTTTTCAAGGATTGTTGGTTGGCTTGTTCTTTATATCTGTGGGTATGTCCATTGACTTTGGAATGTTCATTAGAAAGCCGACTGAAACCGTGGCACTGGTGGTGTTGCTGGTGGTTGTGAAGGCTTGGATAATTCGAACCTTATTGCGATTCTCTTCGGTCCCAAGGCGACAAAGAGTATGGCTTGCGACAGTGTTGTCACAGAGTGGGGAGCTGGCCTTCGTTGTGATTCAGTTTGCACATACCTACAATGCCATTCCAAGTAAGCTGGATGCACAGCTGATGTTGGTGGTGCTATTGTCCATGCTCACTACACCTTTGCTACTTCATTTTGCGGCTCGTCGCGATGGCATACCTGCAAAGCAGCAAACCAACACCGGTTTGAGTCAAGGTGAGCGTGCCAATTCACAGGTGATCATTGCGGGGTACGGTCGCGTTGGACAAGTGATCGCGGATCTTCTGAGTCGAGAGGGCTACCGAACGGCCATAATTGAACACAGTCCCGTTCGTTTTGGTGAACTTCGCACACGCGATCTTGTCGGCTTCTATGGAGATGCGTTGAGGCCAGATTTACTTGAAGCGGCGGGGGCTGATCAGGCCGTTGTCATGGTGGTGGCTATCGATGATTCTGAACGCAGTGAAGAGCTTATTAGACGGGTGCGCCGAGACTACCCACACATGACGGTCATTGCCCGAGCCTCTGATGCTGCTGCGGTGGCTGGCCAGATGGCCAGCGGAGTCGACAGAAGCTATCGTGAGACATTTGAAACTGCACTCCTAATGGGCGAAGATGCACTGGAGTTGGTGGGCGCGAGCCCGCTGGAGGCGCAAGCGTTCGTCGAGCGATACCGCGACGAACAATCGAGCTAGGTAGGCAATCTATGAAAGGTTCAGATGTCGAGTCGCTGACGAAGTTATTGAAAGAGCACAATATTCCATTGTCAGCTGTCAAAGCGAATAAGCTGATGTTGAAATTGGGGTATTTGGTCGAAGCCACCCGTGAGAGTTCCACACGCCCAGGATTGATGAAAAAGTACAAAGTTCTGGCTGAGAAAGGATTGGATTTTGGTGTGAATGAGGAAAATCCGCAAAGTCCGGAGCAAACCTCGCCTTACTACTATAAGGACAGCTTTGGTGAGCTTGCCAAAATACTTGTTCAGGCAGCCAGCCAGGAAGAAAAATCCTGATCCCTGCGGTTATTCGCAGCGAAAATTGATCGTGATACACTCGAACCGGTAGCCGCGGCTTATCTGCCGTGGGCCTCATCCTATACCTAAGAAAAGGGGTACATATGATCATCAAACAGTGCACTGCAATAGCGGGTCTGTTGCTCGCAGCCACTGTCGCTTCAGCGGCGGATGTGACACCTGCTGTTGTTTTTGACATGGGCGGTAAGTTTGACAAGTCTTTTAACCAAGGCGTGTACGACGGCGTTGAAAAATTTAAAGCTGAGACTGGCATCGAATATCGAGAATTTGAAGTCACCAATGAAACTCAGCGTGAACAGGCGATTCGACGAATGGCCCAGCGCGGTGCAAATCCAATCCTTGGCGTTGGTTTTGCGCAAGCCGGCCCCATGGAAGCGGTCGCCAAAGATTTTCCTGACACAAAGTTCACCATCATTGATGGAGTTGTAGATCTACCCAATGTGCAATCGATTATATTTAAAGAGCACGAGGGTTCTTTCCTGGTAGGAATGCTCGCTGCGATGGCAAGTGAAAGCAACATGGTTGGATTTGTGGGGGGAATGGATATTCCGTTGATTCGACGTTTTGGTTGTGGCTATGAACAAGGCGCGAAATATGTTGACGGTACTGTCGGTGTTGTGCAGAACATGACAGGTACGACGCCTTCAGCATGGAATGATCCTGGCCGAGGCAGTGAACTCGCCAAGGGACAATTCGATCGTGGGGTCGACGTTGTTTATGCAGCCGCTGGTGGAACGGGTGTAGGCGTTTACCAGGCCGCCAAAGATGGCGGTAAATTTGCGATCGGTGTTGATTCAAATCAAAATTATCTGCACCCAGGTACTATGCTGAGCTCTATGCTCAAGCGCGTAGATGTGGCTGCCTACAACGCGTTCAAGAGCGCTATGGACGAAACTTGGGCACCGGGTATCACGGTATTGGGTTTAGCCGAAGAAGGAGTAGGTTGGGCATTAGATGAAAACAATGACTCGCTTATCTCCGATGAAATGAAGACCGCCATAGAAGAAGCGTCAGCGAAGATTGTCTCTGGTGAACTTGCAGTGCATGACTACACCACCAATGGTGAGTGCTCATACTAATCCAGCTGTCTAACCCTTCACGCAGTTCGCCATGGTGACATCTAGCACCGAAGCAAGGCCGGATACAACTCCGGCCTTGTCTGATCTGGCAATAGAACTCACCGGAATCACCAAACGATTCGGTGCAGTAGTCGCAAACGATGAGATAAATCTAGCGGTTAAGCGCGGCAGCATCCATGGCATCGTCGGTGAAAACGGTGCTGGTAAATCCACGTTGATGAGCATTCTCTACGGTTTCTATCAAGCCGATGCAGGTTCAATAGCGATCAACGGCAAACCAATCAAAATTCATAGTTCTAAGGATGCTATTGATGCCGGCATTGGTATGGTGCATCAGCACTTCATGTTGGTGGATACTTTTTCGGTCATAGAGAATGTGATGCTCGGTGCAGAAGACCACCCCTTGTTGGAGCGTAGCGCGGCAGATGCCAGTCGTGTACTGCAACAACTCTCTGAAGAATATCAACTCTCCGTACCGTTGGATGCTATTGCCGGTGAGCTGCCCGTAGGCGAACAGCAGCGGGTAGAGATCCTTAAGGCGTTATATCGTCATGCAGAGATTCTCATTCTCGATGAACCCACAGGAGTATTAACACCGCAAGAGGCCGACCAACTTTTTAGAGTTTTGGAGGCTTTAAAGTCGCGCGGCGTCACCGTCATTCTAATTACGCACAAATTGCGAGAAATCATGGATGTCACTGACAACGTTTCGGTGCTGCGCTTAGGAAAGATGGTGGCACATCGAGCAACCCACGCTACCTCGATGGAAGAGCTCGCGGAGCTGATGGTTGGGCGTAAATTAACCGCTACAAATTTTCATCGCGACACAGAATTACCCAACGACACACCTAGCGGAATTGAAGTCAACAACATCGAATATGTGGATCGGATGGGTAGGCATCGATTGAAAGGCATTAGCTTTGAGGTCAAGCACGGTGAAATACTTGGAATTGCAGGTGTTGCCGGTAATGGTCAAAGTGCTTTATTGGAAGTGCTCTCTGGCATCAGCACGCTCACATCCGGCGAGTTCACTATTAATGGAAGGCAAACCTCGCCAGAGAACCCACTCGATCCTGCGTCGGTTCGAGACTTGAAGGTTAACCATGTGCCTGAAGATCGATTGAAACTAGGGTTGGTGAAGGCCTTCAGTGCAGCTGAGTCCTCGGTTCTGGGATATCACAGAAGTGAGAAATTCAATTTGCGAGGATTACTCCAACTCAAATCCATCAAGGCTATGTGCAAGAAGCTGATGGATGGTTTTGATGTCAGGCCGTCTGATCCTTCATTGAAGTCAGGGTCTTTCTCAGGTGGAAATCAACAAAAGCTCATCCTGGCCAGAGAGCTTGAAAAACACCCTGAAGTGCTGCTTGTGGGTCAGCCCACCAGAGGTGTTGATATAGGCGCTATTGAACTCATACACCAGAAGCTTGTTGATATGCGAGATGCTGGGTGCGCCGTGTTGCTGGTGTCTGTAGAGCTTGATGAAATCATGGCCTTGTCTGATCGAGTGCTCGTAATGTTCGAGGGTCGCATTGTCGGAGAGATGTCTGGTAAGCACGCCGATAAAACTCAATTGGGTTTAATGATGGCCAATGCTCACGGTGCTGCTGCATGAACACAGCCAGTATCCCACTACCTGCCTGGTTAGAAGTCGTCGTTATTCCGTTGCTCAACATTGCCCTGGCACTTTTTTTCGCTGGTTTGATCATGCTGGCGATTGGTGTAGATCCTGTCAACGCCGTGGGGGTTATGATTCGTGGGGCATTGGGTGACGACTATTCCCTTGGTTACACCTTCTACTACACCACAAATTTCATTTTTACCGGATTAGCGGTTGCCATTGCCTTCCATGCACGTCTGTTCAATATCGGTGGTGAGGGTCAAGCAACCATGGGTGGGTTGGGTGTGGCCCTGGCCTACCTAGTTCTCGATGGCAGTCTGCCAGCCTTATTGCTGATTCCTATCGGGATTATTTTTGCCGCTGGTTTTGGCGCAGCCTGGGCATATATTCCGGCGTGGTTGCAGGCCCATCGTGGTAGTCACATTGTTATCACGACCATCATGTTCAATTTCATTGCTTCAGCCATCATTGTCTATCTGTTGGTCAATGTGTTGATTGAGCCTGGGCAAATGTCTCCGGAAACTCGGGAGTTTTCGGAAGCGGGCTGGGTTCCCTTTGCGCACGAGTTCATGGCAATATTTGGTGTCAAGATCGCCAAAACTCCCCTAAATTTGTCACTACTACTCGCCTTGGCGTGCTGTTTTTTTGTTTGGATATATGTGTGGCGGACTCGCTGGGGTTATGAGCTGAGAACCGCTGGGCAAAGTGAAGCCGCAGCTGTATACGCAGGCATAAAACCCAAGCGGGTAATTATTAGTGCCATGTGTATTTCTGGAGCGCTCGCAGGCTTAGTTGCGGTTAACGAGATCATGGGCGTTCACCATCAACTGCTACTAAATTTTACTGCGGGTTATGGATTTACGGGTATTGCAGTAGCGCTAATGGGACGCAATCATCCTGTAGGTATTGTTCTCGCTAGCTTATTGTTTGGCGTTTTGTACCAAGGTGGTGCTGAGCTGGCTTTTGAGGTACCAAAAATAACTAGAGAGATGGTGGTGGCAATACAAGGTTTGATTATTCTGTTCTCAGGTGCGTTAGCGCTGATGCTTCGTCCTTGGGTCGTTCGACTTTACTTAGCCGTGAAGTCTGAGCGAGTACTGGCACAGGAGAGTTGAATTGGACGCCAGTTCGCTCTTCGCGATTTTAGATGCCACCTTGCGCGTCTCTGCGCCGCTGATTTTGTGCGCAATGGCCGGTCTGTTCTCAGAGCGCTCAGGGATTATCGATATCGGTTTGGAAGGTAAAATGTTGGCCGCTGCGTTCGCTGCTGGTTCCGTTGCTGCGGTCACTGGATCTGCCCCATTGGCCTTGGTCTGTGCAGTGTTAGTGAGTTTTTCCTTATCGATGGTGCATGGCTTTGCGTGTATTACTCACCGAGGCGATCAGGTTGTCAGTGGGTTGGCGATCAATGTCCTGGCCTCTGGTCTCACTGTGGTGTTAGGAATTGCTTGGTTCTCGCAAGGTGGTCAAACACCTGCTTTGTCTAGCGAAGCTCGGTTCATGCCGATAGAATTACCCCTTAGCGACACGGTAGGCTCTTGGCCATTGGTTGGACAGTTTTATGCCGATGTGATCAGTGGCCACAACATCCTCGTCTATGTGGCCTTGCTTTCGGTTGCGCTGAGCTGGTGGGTGGTATATCGAACGCGATTTGGCTTACGGCTAAGGGCAGTCGGGGAGAATCCCTTAGCCGTAGACACTGCCGGGTTGTCGGTCGTAAAGATGCGCTACGCGGCTGTTGGTATTTGCGGAATATTATGTGGTATCGCTGGTGCCTATCTTTCCACCGCGATGAACGCATCGTTCGGTCGTGAGATGACTGCTGGGCAGGGATATATCGCTCTCGCAGCGATGATATTTGGCAAGTGGCGACCGGTACCGGCACTGTTTGCCTGTTTGATGTTTGGATTCCTTGATGCGGTCGCTATCCGATTACAGGGCATTGAAATAGCCGGAATCGGTGAAGTGCCGGTACAGTTTATTCAAGCACTGCCTTATATATTGACTGTGATACTGCTTGCTGGATTTATTGGTAAAGCCATTGCACCGAAAGCTATCGGTGTACCTTTTGTTAAAGAGCGTTAGTTTTTGATGAACAAAATTTTATTGTCGCTGCCTGTCGATGAGAAAGTAGGCATCGCTTTCTCTGGTGGGCTGGATACGTCCGCCGCTATTGCATGGATGAAGCAAAAAGGTGCAGAGCCTTACGCTTACACGGCCGATTTGGGTCAACCAGACGAAGACGATTTTGACGATATCACCCGCCGTGCTTCCCACTATGGCGCACACTTGGCACGCACCATTGATTGTAAAGATGTGCTTGTGCATGAAGGGTTGATTGCCATTCAGTGTGGAGCATTTCATATTGAATCTGCAGGTAAAAAGTACTTCAATACTACGCCTTTAGGTCGTGCCGTGACTGGCACCATTCTCGTCAAGGCTATGCAGGAAGATGATGTACATATTTGGGGTGATGGATCGACCTATAAAGGGAATGACATTGAGCGCTTCTATCGATATGGGTTGATGGCAAATAGTGAGTTACGTATCTACAAACCATGGCTCGATAGAGATTTTGTAAAAGAGTTAGGTGGCCGAGATGAAATGAGTGAGTTCTTGCTAGCCAATGGTTATGAATATCGTGCCAGCAAAGAGAAAGCCTATTCGACGGATGCCAACATATTGGGCGCGACTCACGAAGCCAAAGACCTAGAGTATTTGGACAAGGGTATTAGCATTGTTGAGCCGATCATGGGGGTAAAGTACTGGGATTCTGCTGTGATCATTGAGGAAGAGGAGGTGAGTGTCACCTTCGCTGAAGGCTGGCCTGTAGCCATCAATGGTCAGTCATTTGATTCCCAGTTGGCACTGTTCCAACGTGCTAATGAAATTGGCGGGCGTCATGGATTAGGTATGTGCGACCAAATAGAAAATCGAATCATTGAAGCAAAAAGTCGAGGTATCTATGAGGCTCCAGGTATGGCGCTGCTTCATATCGGCTACGAGCGACTGCTCAATGGTATTCACAATGAAGATACATTGGAGAACTATCACCAGTTAGGTAAGCGACTAGGAAAACTCCTTTATCAAGGTCGTTGGTTTGACCCACAAAGTCTGATGCTAAGAGACAGTCTCCAACGCTGGGTGGGGCAAGCCATAAGCGGCACCGTGACCTTATCCTTACGCCGTGGTGATGACTACACTTTGCTCAATACAGTAAGTGATGGCCTGACATATAAGCCTGAAAACCTGTCTATGGAGCGAGTGGAAGATGAGGCCTTTAGTCCGGTTGATCGGATTGGCCAATTGTCGCTACGCAATTTGGATATCAATGATTCGCGCAGAAAGCTGCAAGATTACGCTAAGTCGGGAGCCTTACCCGCCGGGGATAAGCTGAACGCATTAATTGACGATAGGTAGCGTGATTTCATTCACGACACTGGAAGCGTTTGCCGACAGAGCTACTCATCTTATCGATGTTCGAGCCCCTATTGAATTTGCCAAAGGCGCATTACCAGGGGCCGTCAATCTGCCCATATTAAACGACGATGAGCGGCAACGGGTTGGAGCCTGTTATAAACACTCTGGGCCAGAATCTGCTATCGAGCTTGGCAACCGCTTAGTATCAGGCGACATCCGGGCCCAGCGGCTATCGGCTTGGTGTGAATTCCTAGCTGAGCATCCCGAAGCACTACTGTACTGTTTTAGAGGTGGCTTACGCTCGCAGATCGCTCAGCGTTGGATCAACGATGCGGGCGTGCCCTGCGATATTATTCGTGGTGGTTATAAAAGTATTCGGCAGCTATTTCTCGATCGCTTAACGCTGCTATCCCAGCAGTTACCGTTGACCGTCATAGGAGGTCGAACAGGTACTGGCAAAACCGAATTACTTCAACAACTGCCGGCGACGATAGACCTTGAGGCTTTGGCGCTGCATCGTGGGTCGAGCTTTGGCGGCTTACTCGAGGAGCAGCCCTCGAACATTGATTTCGAGCACGCTGTATGTCTTGGATACCTGAATGCACAGACTCAAGGGTATCAGCGCGTGTTTGTTGAAGATGAAGCGCGGATGGTAGGCCGCGTATGCATACCTGAGCCAGTTCGTCTAGCTATGCAAACAGCGCCTCTAGTGCTAGTGGAAGCTCCACTGGCACTGCGTGTTGAGAATATTCTTCGTGTGTATATTGAGGAACTCTGCAAACTTTATCAACAAAGAGAGGGCGTGGAGAATGGCTTCAAAGGGTTTGTTAACCATCATATTGCGGCGCTTCACAAGGTAGAAAAACGCCTTGGTGGGCAGAACACTAAGCATGCCTTGGATTTGTTCAATGCTGCGGCTCATGATTATCGACTGCAGGCCGATCCTGACGTATTCAGCGACTATGTCAGCTTTTTACTCACTCGTTACTACGACCCTATGTACGATTATCAGATCGGCAAAAAACTCTCTCGAGTGACGTATTCAGGATCCCGAACCGACGTGTTGAATTGGTGTCTAGATAGAGAGACTCTCCTAGCTTAGCTCGATCACTATGCAGATTAATCCAGTACACAAGGATATAGTTTTGGTTGGCGGTGGCCACAGTCATGCTTTGGTGATCCGCAACCTGGCAATGAACCCGATACCGGGTACACGGATCACGCTGATTTCGCGCGATGCGTTAACACCCTACTCAGGCATGCTCCCAGGTTTAGTGGCAGGGCATTATACGCACGAAGAAATACACATCGATCTAAGATCTGTTTGTCAGTGGGCAGGGGTCAGATTCATTGAGTCTGAAATGACAGCACTTGATCTTGCAGAGCAGTTAGTGGAACTTCAGGGGCGTCCCGCAGTGCCTTACGATGTGTTATCTCTAGATACTGGCTCTACCCCACTGCTCAATATTCCAGGCAGTGAACGCTACACCACTCCGGTCAAGCCGGTTTATACCTTTTATGAACGCTGGGAGCGATTGCGCTCGAGAGTGAATACCGCCCCCGAGCCGATGCATCTGGGCGTCGTGGGCGCTGGAGCAGGTGGCTTTGAACTTGTGATGGCGATGCAACACGCTCTGTCCTCCACTCAGTGTCAGTGCCATTGGTTTTTACGCGGCGCCACAGCCATTAACGAACGCCCTGATAGTGTGGGCATTCGCGCTTTAGCCGCCGCTGATCGAGCTGGCGTGCAGGTTCACAGGAATTTTGATGTTCAAACGGTCTCGGAAGGCTTGCTTACGTCTACCGATGGTCAGCAATTTGAGCTTCAGGAAATTATTTGGTGCACGGCTGCTGGTGCGCCCCACTGGCCCAGCACTAGCGGTTTATCAACGGATGATAAGGGCTTTGTTCTCACGCACAACACCTTGCAGAGCGTATCCCACCCGACTGTTTTTGCCAGTGGGGATATCGGTACCGTTGAGCATTCACCCAATGCCAAGGCTGGTGTATATGCGGTCAGACAAGCCCCGATACTCGCTTATAATCTTCGCGCGCTTCTTAGCAACAAACCGTTGAGACAATTTCGAGCTCAAAAAACGTTCTTAAGCCTCATGGCCACTGGTGGGAAAAACGCCATAGCCAGTCGTGGAATGATGACGATCGAGGGGGCTTGGGTGTGGCGTTGGAAGCATGCGATTGATTCGAAGTTCATGAATCTATTTCGACATTTAAAACCTATATCGATGTCGGGTTCTGTTTCGAACCAAGATCGTGAAATGCCTTGTAGTGGGTGTGGCTCGAAGGTAGCGCGCAATGACTTAGCTTCGGTGTTAGCATCACTGAAGGTTGTTGAAAACGATAGTGTGCAAATGGGTATTGGTGCGGCAGATGATGTGGCGTTACTCCAATCCTCTACAGGTACGATGGTACAGTCAGTGGATCATTTACGAGCTATCGTTGATGATCCTTACTTGTTTGGTCGAATAACGGCTTTGCATGCATTGAGCGATTTGTTTACGGCAACTGATGTACCTACTTCCGCTCAAGTGTTGGTCACCATCCCCTATGGCAGTGCAAAAATTGTTCGTCGTGAATTGACTGCACTATTAACCGGCTGTGTAGAAGAATGCAACAAAGCCGGTGTGTCATTGGTGGGTGGGCACACCACCGAAGGCTCTGAATTGACACTGGGTTTGGTGGTCAATGGTGAGGCAAGTGACAGTCCGCACGCCAAGCCCGTCGAAGGCGATGTGCTCGTATTGACGCAACCGTTAGGTATAGGCATTCTGTTTCGTGGGCAGATGGAGGGTGTCGCGAAAGGTTATTGGATCTCTGCTGCGATCGAATCGATGCTGAAAAGCAATGAGATGGCGGGTCGAATTTTTCGCTCATTGGATGTAGGCACCATGACAGACATCACTGGTTTTGGATTGTTGAACCATGCAGACAATATGTTAGAGGGTTCAGACTCACTGAGATTTGCCATTAATCCTGGCGCTATCCCATTGCTACCCGGCGTGCTTGAGTTGAGTGAGGCAGGGATTCAGAGCACGTTGCTTGAAAAAAATATCCAAAGCCTACCTGCAATCGATGGAATGAGTAAGGTGAATCATGCCATGCAAAATATACTCTCTGATCCGCAAACTGGTGGAGGGCTATTAGCGATTGTACCGAAAGCTCTTCAGCACTCGGTTCTTGATCAGCTTGTGGCGGCAAACTATGAGGCGGCGGTGATAGGTGCAGTCGCTAAAGCGTCTGAACACCGATTGGTAGCTGAGTAGTTCCGTTGTGGAGCTACCCAATGACTACTATCTTTCCAATTTTCATGCACTGACATCCTTTGTCAGTGAGTGTTATTCAGAGCTCCTGACCGATACCGAGAAGCAATGGTATCGGGCTATAAACCGTCTGCCGGAGAATTCTCAAAGATTGTATATACGTCTGTTGGGGAGGCGTGGGGAGACGTTTCGAGTAAGTAAAATAAAATACAGCGAAATACCCGATATTTCTGTAGCGCTCAAGCTGGCGCAGAAGCAGAGTTTAATCTCTAGCGAAACCCCGAGTGATCTTCATGAGCTTTTAACCCTATTTACCAAGGGTGAGCTGATTAAGCTGCTTAAGTTAAACAATCGATCACTGACACGACCAGAAGTCATCAATGAAGCTCTGTCAACTGAGCACAACACCCTTCGGCAAGCCCTCGAGCAAGCCGATAGTTTTGCCAAGATTCACGGTCAAGCTGAATTCCAAGTTTACCGATTGTGTTTTTTTGGGAATTTGTATCAAGATTTGTCTGAATTCGTATTAACTGATTTGGGCCGCCAGTCCTTTGAAACCTACACCATTGATAAATCGTCTCGCGCCTTTCATTCTCGAGAACAGTTGGAGGCACAGCGAGCTGTTTATCATTGTTTAGAGCAATGGGACTCCACTGACGTGACCGACCAGGACGCGTTGCTGGCGCTGGACAAACAATTACCGGAAGTGGCGATAGGACTAAATGATCCCCATCTGGTTCGGCGGGTTGACAGACTGCGCAACCGTATTGCCCGTCAGCTCGAACGGCTGGACGCTCCGATGGTCGCCTTTTCACTATACTCGCGATCCTCACGGCCACCCTCCCGAGAGCGGCGAGTCAGGCTGCTAACCCAATTAGAGAAATATGAAGATGCACTTAGTTTGTGCCAACAAATGCAAGATTACCCCATTGCAGAAGAAGAATTGGTTTTTGCTGAATTGTTCGTGCCCAAGCTTAACAAAGCGATGGGTCGCGATGGAAAGAAACCTAAGGGCTTTCGACCGGCAACTACCAAACTGACTTTGAAGCCGAGTGAGAATCGAGTTGAATTGGCAGCCCAAGATTTCTATTCGCAGTTTGGGCAATGTCACTATGTTGAAAACTCGCTGATCAACGCCGTTCTGGGCTTGTTTATATGGGATATCGTATTTTTGCCGGTCGCGAATGCATTTTATAATCCCTTTCAATCTCGACCGGCTGATTTTTATGAGCCTTCGTTTTTACAACTGCGAGCCAAGGAACTAGCGTCGCGATGGGAACTGCTGGCGGATCAAGCCACATTTTCTGCCACTGTTTGGGAGCACTATGAAACCAAGCAAGGCATTGCGAATCCTTTGGTGAACTGGAATTGGATAAACGAAGAATTATTGACATTGGCATTGGTTAAAGTTCCAGTGAATCATTATCGTTTGTTGTTTGATCGGATGTTGCGCGATCTTCGCAACAATACCAGTGGTTTTCCAGATCTAATCCTGTTCTCTCGCGGGGGCGGTTATGAGTTTATTGAAATCAAAGGTCCAGGCGATGCAGTACAAAAAAATCAAAAACGCTGGATGCAGTATTTCTCGGAACACAGAATTCCGTATCGTGTAGTCAATGTACGCTGGTCCGTTTCAGCAGTGTGAGTTCACCATTGAAAGAAACGTACAAACTGTCGGTAACAGAGTTAGCCGATTTTTCCTGTAAAACCGGGGATCTGGATTTTTCCGGGGTTATTGGTCCCAGCGCTAGAGAGGGCATTCGAGCACATCAAGCGATACAAAGTCGGATTTTAAAAGCAAACCCTCTGATTGAATCTGAAGTCACGGTAAAAAGACACCTTGAGCAGGACGGCAGTGCTTTTACGATAACGGGTCGAGTGGATTTACTGGCTCGGTCTCAGTGTTGCCTCACTGAAATAAAAACTACGTTAGTGCCGCCTGATAGGCTCAGTGATTCCCAAACACAGCTGCACTGGGCGCAGGCACAGTTGTATGGTTATTTAATCTTTGTCGATAATCCAGCGGCTGAAGATTTGCTCGATCCGGAAACAGTTCAATTGGAAATTCTGTACGCCAATCTCAGGGCTGAAACAGAAACTGTTTTGACCAAAGAACTGTCAATAAATGAGTTGCGCCTGTTTTTTGAACAGGCGATCGATCGCTATTTGCATTGGATTCGACAAGTGAATCGAATCAACAGTGCCACCTATGCCAGCGCGCAGTCGTTAAGTTTCCCGCACACTCAATACCGGCTGGGTCAGCGTGACATGGCGGCTGCCGTTTTTCGTAGTACACGTGATCAGAAAATTCTACTGTGTGAGGCGCCTACGGGTATTGGGAAAACGATTAGTAGTTTGTTTCCTGCAATCAAGGCGATTGGGGAGCGGCAAATTTCTCACGTCACCTATCTAACCGCTAAAAATTCTGGTGTCAAAGCGGCCTATGCCAGTATCGAGCTGATGCAAACATCGGGTTTAACTATCACTGCCATTATGCTGCGCTCAAAGCAATTGAGTTGCTTTTGTTTTACCGGTCATTGTGAACGCGATGAATCTGGGCAGTGTCCGATGACTGTAGGGTTTTTTGATCGATTGCCTGATGCTCGCAGCACGCTTCTCGACAGGGGTGTTGTGACGGGTGAAATGCTTGATAGTGTCGCTCTTGAGCACAAGATCTGCCCTTTTGAGTTGGCTTTGCAAATGTTGCCATGGGTGTCAGTTGCTGTGTGCGACTACAACTATGTGTATGACCCGTTGGTTCGGCTTAGCCGGTTCAGTGAAAAACGCAAAGATACATTAGTCTTAATTGATGAGGCACATAATTTAATTGATCGATCCCGCTCCATGTTCAGTGCGGATTTGTCCAGGCTTAAAGTGCTGGACTGGGTGAAACAGGAGTATAACCATCCCAGTTTGGTGACTAGCGGCAAGAAACTAGCCGATGCGATGTTAAAAACAGGGAATAAGCTAAATCTTTCCGGGCATCAAATTGAAAACATAGATCAGCACCTGCCCAAAAATATCCACAAAGCCAACAGCCAATTTATCGAATCCTACGCTGAAGCGATGCAAGCTGGGCCGGCTAGTAGTGATGCCATGTTTGAACTATTCAAGGCCTGCTGTCGCTACGCAGCTATTAGCGAGTTATTCGACGATCAGCATCGGGTGATAACCCGAGTCACAGAAATAGGAAAGTTCAAGGAAGTCACCATAGAGTTGAAGTGTCTGGACGCTGCACGGTCGCTACAGAAGCAGTTCGAGCAATACCGTGCCACTGTGCTCCTATCTGCAACGCTTACACCTCCTGAATTTTTTCAACAAGCCTTGGGTCTTGGTGAAGAGGCGATTCATCAAAAATTAGCTTCCCCTTTTTTGCCAGAGCAATCTCTGCAGTTGTTGGTATCGCATATCAACACACGCTTTCGGCATCGCGAAAACTCCCTAGAAGATCTGGTGGCATTGATTGGCAAGACCGTGTTGGCTAAACCGGGTAACTACATCGTGTTTTTTCCAAGCTATGCGTATCTTCAAATGGTGCATGAGCGATTTGTTGAAGCCTACCCAGACTGTACTACTTGGTGTCAGCGTAGCGACTCTGATAGAGGTTCGCAGTTGCGACAACTGCAAGAATTGGAAGACGATGGAGAACGTGTGGGTTTCGCTATCATGGGCGGGGTGTTTGGTGAAGGAGTGGACTATATTGGGGATCGCTTGATTGGTCTAATTGTGGTTGGTGTGGGATTGCCAGGTCAATCCTCTGAACAGGACCTGATCGCTGATTACTATCGCTCAAAGGGCTTTGATGGCTATGATTATGCGTATAGATTCCCAGGATTTACCCGTGTCATGCAAACTGTGGGACGATTGATTAGGCATGAAAATGATCGGGGAATTGTCGTACTGGTCGATGACAGATTTACGACCAGTCGCTATCAATCCTTGTTTCCAGAGCATTGGAATTTGCAGCGGGTTAGTTCGACGGACCAAGCCATTCAATTAATTCAAGGCTTTTGGAGCAAATCTTCTGTTTCAGGCGACAGCCTAGAGTAGTGAGTAATGGACAACAAAATAGTTGAATTAATTCGAATTACCAAAGAATGTTTAAAGTACAACTGAGGCCGGCGGCTTCATTATGCGCTTGGGTCAACAATTTACCAATTATTCATGCCCCGTATTGAACCTAAATTTCCGTTGCAATTCTATAGGGTAGTTCGCCATAAATTCGAGCTTAAACGCAGCATACTCTGGCGAGAGCGGCTATAATAATTAGTTGCGAAAATCAAGCTATCCATAAGTATAAGATCGCCGTTTCGCTGCTTAGCATGAGTTAGGGGCAAGGTATGCAGGACGCAGGCTGCTGGAAGTAGTTATCGCGTCCCTTTCTAAACTGGTTTAATTTTGGGAGTACTTCGGTGCTGATTTTAAGTAGAAGGACTGATGAATCGATAGTGATTGGGGATGAGGTTACCATCACGATTCTGAGCGTCAAAGGAAAACAGGTGAGGATCGGCATAACTGCCCCTCCAGATGTAAGCGTACACCGCGAAGAAATTTATCAGCGTATTCAAGCGGGCGAACCCATTGAGGCCAAGCCCACTAAAACGCCAGATGATGATCAATCGTGATCCCTATAGGGTAGCTTGCTAAGGCATTTGCCTTGAAACTCGAAAGCCCTGCTGACCTTGCGGGGCTTTTTTTTGTCTTTCCTGTTTTTTTGCCTACCGCTTCACAGGCGGTGCTCTTCTAATCCCAGACTTTGCACGCCTGCCTCTGCTGCTGAGGTTTCTGCGGTGATAACGGCGGTACTGGCTGCTTCAGGCTTAAAGTAAGTACTGGCCACGCGATTTAAGTCGTCCATTGTAGTGGACAGAATTTTCTGCCGAAATTCGTTGCGCTTCTCTGGTGTACGACCAAACAGTGTATTTTGGTAGGTGCTGCGTGCTTCTCCCGCTGGGGATCCCGGTTTATCTATGCTGCTGATAAGATTCAATATCGCTTCTTCTAGCAATCGGTCAGAGGGATTTCCGTGCAGTAACCAGTGTATGGATTTGTCAAAATCTTCAAGCGTTTCGGTTAGGCGCGGATCTCGATACGAGAAAAACCGGAACGAAGCTGAATCCATATCCTGGGAAGCGCCGCCACCGTAGGCTCCACCGGTTTCTCGAATGGCTCGATGCAGATAACCATTACGAAGTAGTGGGCCCAGTACGGCCAGTGCTGGTGCATCAGGGTGAGTTGATGTAACTGTTGGGTAGGCTTTCGCACAAAAATTTACTTCGGTGCTGGTGACCCAACATTGGCGAATTTCAGAACGGATCGGCGGCAGCGTGAAGGCGGAAAAATCATCCACGTTGGATTGATGGCCAAAGAAGCTTTCAATATCCTCGCTGACTTTGTTCAAGTTCGATTCTTCTGCTACCAGCATATATTGACGCGGCGCTGACTGAACGGCTTGATGAATTCGCTCCAAGCGTTGTGCAAACTCGCCGACCGCTTGGTCATCGGTGAACGAGCTGTCCAGAGCCTTGAGTGACTTTATACCCGCTAGTCCATTGAGTTGATGGGACAGTTGCACCGATGGACTCATGCCGCTCGCGGCTGCAAGCATCGCTAGCGAATGACCACTACCGGTAACGCTTTGTTCACGTGACGTGCGAGTCTGTGCGACTAATTCTTTCAGTCGAGCGATCTCATCGAAGCGAACGTTGTTTAATGTGTCGTGTAGCAGTTCAGCCAGGTGGTTAGAGTTTCTGACCAGTGCCTTGCCGCGAAGGACCAGGTAACTACGTACTGCCTGCTCATCATCTATTGAGCCTCGCTGCATCAAATAGGCACCGATCCCTCCAGTGACCTCTGCTTGACGGACCTGGGTCTGTAAATAATCTCGTCCACCAGAACCGAGTTCAGCCAGGAAGCTGGTATACAGAGGTAGATAGGCAATTTCCTTTTCAGCGATGCTGGGGAAGTCAATGACCACCTGTTGGTAAACGAGACCATTAGTTCCTTGGGCAAAGTGCACAGCCGGACAGCCGGCCAGTATCGTGTCAGTGCCTTTGGGAGTTTTCAGTACAGAGGGTACGTCTTCTAGTGTGACCTTTGGCAGAATTTCCGGATCATCTTCATCTGACTGACGTTGTGCGAGTTCTTTCGCTTTGACCACCAGTTGCTTCTTTTGTTCTTCGGTTAATTCTGACTTGATGCCAGCCAATCGGTTTGTCTCAGCTTTATTACGCAGTTCACTGATATTGGGGTCGGGGCGCATGCTGAGCGTGACTCGATGTGGATTATCCAACAATAGGGAGTTAATCAGCTTTGGAATAAATCCGCGCATCGACGCTTCTTCTCGAAGGGTTTCGAGTGCGGGATCTAGATCAAGAGTAGACAGCGTATCGCCTCGTAGCATGGCCGTGGATAATCCGCTGAGTACCAGTTGTAAGCCAAAAGGCATGCCATCTCCGCGAATTTCCCGTTGACTCATCTCAAGCTGATGCAGCACAGCATCAATGCGCTCTTGCGGTACATCCTCTTCTGCGACGGTTTTCAAAACATCCAATATAAGGTTTTCGCATTCTCCCGATGTGCTGGCATCGATACCGTCAAGCCCGCAGACGAACAGCATTTCCCGACCGCTATCTTCGACACCACACAGTGCCGAAGGAGCGGATCCTAAAGGGGTTTGTTCAAGCGCTTGCAACAATGGAGAGGCGCTGTTGTCCAGGAGTACGCTGGATAACATATGCGCTCGCAGTCGCTCTGTTAGGTTAGAACTTTCACCCAGCAGCCAACCTAACACAAAGTAGGTTTTATTCTGAAGATCAGATTCATTGGTAGCATAGGCCTCCTCCACTCGAATTGGAGAATAAAATCGCTGAGTCTTATTGACTGCGATGGTTTCGTCCAGCGGATCGAAACGGCTCAGTACATCTTTGTCAAATTTTTCCTGTAATTCTGAAGCGGCGATATCACCATAGGTCATAAATACCGCATTGGACGGGTGGTAGTGGGTTTTGTAAAAATCCACTAACTCTTCGTAGGTAAGGTTGGGTATGGCTTCTGGGTCTCCACCGCTGTTGTAGTGATACGTGTTGTTGGGGAAAATGTGCTTGCTGAGTGTTTGCCATAACAAACTTGTTGGTGCACTCATTGCGCCTTTCATTTCATTGAATACAACCCCCTTGTAAGTAAGGTCCGAGGTTGAGTCTTCCGGTTCCGAAAACTCGAGCCGATGACCCTCTTGCATGAAGTCCAGCTCGTGTAGTCGTGAGAAAAACACAGAGTCCAAGTAGACATCTAAAAGATTGAAATAGTCTTTGCGGCTTTGGCTGGCGAACGGATACGCCGTCCAGTCACTTGAAGTGAAGGCATTCATGAAGGTATTCAGTGAGCGCCGGATCATCATGAAAAACGGGTCGCGCACTGGGTACTTTTCGCTACCACACAGAACCGTATGTTCCAGAATATGTGCCACGCCAGTGGAATCGGTTGGCACTGTGCGCAGGCCCACTAAAAACACATTTTCAGCGGAATCGGCAGCCAGATGGAAATGTGGAGTTCCGGTCTTGCGGTGACGAAACTCCTCCACCTCAATATTGAGCGATTTGATGCGCGCTGTTCGCAAGGGTTCGAACGTAGGATGACTGGATGTGGGCATTTTGTGAATTGGCTCCAATTTCTTCAGTTTGCTAGCAAGTCCAGGGCAAGTATAAGCCCTTCAGACGAACCTGCCGGATTGTGTGATTCTGCCTAGTGGTTTGACTCAGGCTATCAGCCATATCGCCGATATCTGCTGTAGAGACCTGGCCGGGCTCAATGGGTTCGGCTTCGTCACAAATCATTCTCCTCAGGCCATGTGGGCGGATATTTCGCAGTGAAGCTTCTGATCATTCTGATGGCAATGCTCGGTACCGGTGCAGGGGCGTATCACTCCTATCAGTCTCGGCAATTGTTGATTGAAGCGGCCTTGCTTTCTGAGGCCTTTGACCTCACTGGCCCCGTCAAGCTGAGATTGACCGACTATTACATGCAGCATGGTGTTATGGCCAGTGATAACTCGGAAGCTGGCTTAGATCCTCCTCAGAGCATATTCGGCGCAAGTGTTAAGCGTGTGTCGGTGAATCTTGGTGGCGTTATCTCGGTTGATTTTGATGATGAAGTGGGTAAGCGCGCTTTGATGCTAACGCCGGCCATGAGCCCGGTCAGTGGATTGTTGAGTTGGCGCTGCACCAGTGATTCGATTGAACCTGACGTGCTCGAGAAATTAAAACCCGTCTGTTATCACCGACGCAGCAGTGCGCAGAGCCAACTGATGCACGCTATTGCAAACAATCGTGGTGAAGAAGTATCGCGTTTGTTAGCCTCTGATGCTCGGCCTGCGGCTATTGTCAATGGCAATTCACCTCTGATGTTGGCTGCTAAGATTGGTGATGTCGACATTGTCAACAGCCTGCTCGATGCCGGTGCGCCGGTGGATCATGATGCCGTAAACTCCCAACGTCGCACGCCATTAATGGTGGCAATTTCATCTAATCATTCCGAAGTAGTTGCTACCTTATTGAGCCACGGTGCCTCTGTTCACGTCACCGATTATCAGGGTAAATCTGCACTGGATTATGCTCAACTTACTGACGAGCGATTGGGTGGAGAGAGATATGTGCTGATGCTGTCAGCGAGCTTCAATCCGAAATTTGCAGCCAGTCCGGACGCTGGCATTGATTTAAACGCTCCGATAGAAACTGACTATCTAAAGATCTATACCGACTTAACTCAATCCGCACGATTTTGCCGTCCAAAACGCATTCGCTCCATTCTTACAGATCACGATGCCTATAAGACCGATGATTCAGTGGACGGAAAATCGATAACCGAACATGTGCGACGACCCGCCTGCAGTGAGCATTTGACAACGTACCTAAAAACCAAGCCCATCTATCAACAGGCCGTTCGCGCCCGTTTTTTAGCAGCAGCGCGATCATGTGAGACTCAGCGGATGGAAACACTGCTCGAGGTGCATGACTATATCGAGCTATATCGCGAAACGGACGGAGCATCTGTGTTGGAGGAGTCGGTTCTTAGCGGCTGTACCGAGATCGCGTCGAAGTTGCTGCGACTCCCGAATAGACCTAATGTGTTACCACCTAATTTATTAATCAAAGCGCTGGAGAAGTCGCCTTCTGAAAAGTTGCTGCGAATGGTCAGTATACTCACGGAGGCGCAAATACAGGTGAATCATAAAGATCGTCTCGGCCGAACGCCTCTGGGTGTCGCTATCGGCATCGAGCAACCGGTGGTGGCCAAATACCTGGTGGATGCTGGCGCGGATGTGTTGGCGAGAACCCACTATGGCTCCTTTCCCATCATTGATGCATCAAAGAAGGGCTTTGACCATTTAGTGGTTCAATTGTTAAATAATGGCGCAGAAGTCGATGTTAAAGATCGCAATGGTCATACGGCTTTACTCGTTGCGGTTGCCCAAGGTCATGATCGGTTGGTTGATGTCCTGCTAAAAGCAGGCGCAAACCCGCGTCTCAGGGACCGAAACGGTATTGACGCCATCATTCTTGCCGAGAGCAAGCAGAATAGAAAGTTAAAATTGTTGCTGACCGCCAGTGCCAGCAACAACATAGACAATTAATTTTCCAGTACGACGGTACCCATTATCGACGGGTTCTGAACAGTTTGATCAGTGTCCACGCCCTGACGAGATGGATGGAACCAACCCCACTTACTGTTTCGGGCACCTCCATCGTCATCGTCATTGATTTGCAGTTCAAGACCAAATGGAAGCCCGGGTACGATGCCTGCGGACTCCAAATCAATGCTCAATTCGTAGACGTCCTGCTCCCAGCGTGGCCGTCTTATGCCGTCTGGGCCGATACCTGGGCCAGTGAAGAATTCAAATTCGAGCGTTTCGGAGGAGGAATTGTTTCCCACACTGAACCGACCGTCTTCATCGTTGCTGGCTGTAGCGGAAGCTAATTGCATCAGTGGAATAATGTAGTGAAAATCGTCAGAGTCCCCCCACGTAGTCAGCTTGCTGTTGTCGCCATCGATAAACAGTTCAAGTGAATCGTCTTGATTGTGAATGGGTGAGTCGCTTTGGCGATTACCATCGTCATCAACCAACACCACAATGTAGAGATTCTCGTCATCGTGCATGGCAGCCCAACGACGGTAGGGTGTGCCATCGGCTGCTTCTGCATTGATATCTATCATCAGGTTGTTGACGTGCAATGAGTTACCCGAATTGTCGAATTGCACGGCGTTTGCCCATTCACCCAGCAACTGACCTTCGCTGTTTAAAAATTCCACGCCTGCGCCGTCAATTTGCGGCGCTTCACTGTCTGAGATTCGCGGAATCACGACTGTGGGATTGGCACTAGCCCCCGTGCTGCCGCCATCCGTGGAGCCGTCGGAGGTACCGGTGCTGCCAGTGGTATCGCTGCCGTCAGTGGTGCTGGTGCCGTCAGTTGACCCTGTACCGCCCGTGGTATCGCTGGCGTCCGTGGTGCCAGTGCCGCCTGTAGTATCACTGCCATCGGTGGTGCTGGTACCGCCTGTAGTATCACTGCCATCGGTAGTGCTGGTGCCGCCTGTAGTATCACTGCCATCGGTAGTGCTGGTGCCGCCACTAGTGTTGCTGCTATCTGTGGAGCCATCAGTCGACCCTGAACCGCCCGTGGTATCGCTGGCGTCCGTGGTGCCTGTACTGCCAGTGGTATCGCTGTTGCCGGGATCGTTAGACGGATCACCGTCAGTAGTGCCATCCTGGCTGTTGTTTTCATCGAACGGGTTGGTGTTGTTGATTCGTTCTTGCAGGTTGGACACGCCATCGCCGTCATCGTCCATATCGGTTCGATAGGAATTGTTGTCGATATTGACAGTAGCCGGGCCTTCTCCAACTTCAACGGGTGTATCTACACGGGCCAGGTCTAAAAATCGATCAAAGTTGGGTAGAAACTCCCTCCAAATAACAGTGAGTTCGTAATTGGTGTTTGGCGTAACCGTGATAGTGCCCGTATATCCTTCACGGCCCGCGGCCGGTTGCATGTTGATCGTTGTATCGCCATTGAGCATGACGAGCGGCGAGACATTGTCTCTATCTACGGCTCGCACGCGACTCACGACCTCTGGAAGGGTCATGACAACGGATGATGTTTTAGCAGGTTCAGCATTGCACGCGCTGAGCAATACGATAGAAGTTAGGCTTAACGACGTGATTCCTCTTAGGCTCATAGCGGATCTCCGATATTTACCGTCAGCGGAACGCCATTACTGCCGCCATCGCCACCGCCAGCTGCTGCAGCTAAAGCGCCAACCAATAGAACGCCTAACGCAATACCCCAAATACTGATTCCACCATCATCTTCAATCGGTGCTGTTTCAGCACTGCTAATACCTGAGGCACTACTTAATTCTTGTGTTGTTTTGCTGAGCGTTCTTTTAAATGGATCGAATGCATAGCCACTGACTGTTCGGTTGCCCGATGAATCACGTGCTTGTACATAATACTCAATGGCCCGAAGGTCTTCTGGATCGGTCTCCAGAGACACGCTGTAGTAGCCGGTATCCCCCAGGGGCTGCATGGTCGCTGGTGTAAAGGGTTGCTGGCCAGCACGGCGGTAGTACAAGAGCACATCCTGTAATTCCCGATCATCCGCCACCAATGCAGAGAACACCTGCGTCTGATCCGCCACGCTTTCTTCCAAAAGTTCCAAATCGATAACGGGAGCTTGAACATCTGGACTCGATTGAGCTTGGGCGATAGTCGCAGTGAACTGCGACAACACCAGAAAAGCTGAAACAAGCCAAGTCAATACTCGATTGTGTGTGCTGTGCCAGACCATGGAACTTAACCAAAGAATAAATAACTAGTATACGAGAGCAGAGATGCTTCGCCGTGAACCGCCCTACGGTTCGTACATACTATTCGATAATGACGGCCACCCGATAGATGAAACGCACCGTAATTTGGGTATTTCTGTTAACCGCGTTGTTGTTTATTACCACGGCGAGGCCCGATAGGGTGTTGTATGTCAATGCATCGATTCACACCATGGATGCTGAGAACCCTGTCGCATCGGCGTTTTTGGTCGAAAAAGGTCGGTTTAGGTTGGTGGGTGGTGACGAGTTATTGTCACATCCTGCCACGGATGGGGCTGTTCGCGTAGATCTGAATCACCACAGCGTCGTTCCCGGATTTATTGATGCACACAGCCATTTTCCTGGAAGTGGATTGAGAGCACTTGGGCCGGAACTACGCGGACAACCCTTGGGGTCGGTCAATTCTATTGAGGCTCTTCTGTCGGTCCTTGAAACCGAACATCAGCGTTTAGAGAAAGGTCGCTGGTTGCTGGGCTTTAACTACGATAACACCGTTTTTCCCAATGGCGCCCACCCAACAAAATCGCAACTCGATAGCATCAGTAAAACTCGCCCAATCTATCTGTGGCATCACTCCGGCCACATGGGCGTAGCCAATTCCGCTGCATTAGCTTCTTTAGGGTACAACAATTCGAGTATGCCACCGGTGGGCGGAACTCTTGGACGTGATAAACAAACCCGTGAGTTGAATGGACTCTTGCAAGAGCGGGCTGCGCCGCCGATGAGAGATCTTCTAAAGACCGCCCCCATACTTGACTTGTTTGAGGTTATAGAAATAGCAGCGCAGGAATATTTGTCGGTGGGCGTGACCACAGTGCAAGACGGGTTTTCCGGAGCGGCGCAAATGCGTGCTTGGCGTCTAGCCCAAGGGTTGAATTTGATCCCCCAACGGCTGGTTGTATGGCCAGCACATGAAAAATGGGGTGGTTCGCTTTTGGAAGAGCCTATTGAACAAATTAGTGCCGATCAATTTTCCATTGGTCCTGTCAAGCTTATTGCAGATGGCAGTCCGCAAGGTCTCACTGCCTATTTAACTC
Source organism: Gammaproteobacteria bacterium (assembly GCA_019634245.1). Next base: position 76,858 of record JAHQVR010000030.1, on the reverse strand, counting down.
AACCCTATCATGCACCGTTGTTGAATCAACTACCTCGAGACTACCGAGGCTATCCGGCGCGTGCTTTTTCGGTGCTGGCCACTCTAGTGGAGCAGTATCACCGAGCGGGTTTTGATTTGGCGCTGCACGGTAACGGTGATGCAGCCATAGACGATATTCTATCTGCGCTTGAACAGGCCCAGCAAGATTACCCTAGGGCTGACGCAAGGCATCTGGTGGTGCATGCGCAAACGGTACGGCAAGATCAATTAGAGAAAATGGCGCGACTCAATGTCTCGGCCAGTTTTTTTATCACCCATACTTTCTACTTTGGTGATTGGCATGCTAAGCGCTCTCTGGGCCCTGAGCGAGCGGGGAATATTAGTCCAACAGGCTGGGCAGACGCTGCAGGTCTTAAATACAGCCTGCATTCCGATGCACCAGTAACACCGATGCGGCCGATGGAACTGCTTTGGTCTGCCTCCGAGCGACTCACGAGTTCGGGTAGATTGCTTGGATCCGATCAGAGAATATCCGTAGCTCGCGCATTGCGCGCAATTACTATTGATGCTGCCTGGCAGAGTCGGTTGGAGGCATCCAGGGGTTCCATAGAACCGGGCAAACTGGCGGATTTCGTCGTGCTCTCCGACGATCCATATACCAGTGCGGATGTTCGCAATATCGATGTGTTAGCCACCGTCATTGGCGGTGTCGTGCGATACCGTCAACCCGAGGCTGCCGATGTGAAATTTGTTCAATAAGGTATTAATGTTAATCAGTTCTCAGATCAATAGGTAGCGTCGGAATGCCGACTGAGGCACACAGCAACTTTGTGGTGATACCGGCCATTAAAATGAGTAACGTTAATGGAAATCAGGCCGACAACAAAGGATAGGGATTTATAGAAAAAGCTACCGAGTAATCGATAATTTTTCGGGTTGCTTTACACGGACAAGGATGCAAATAGTGGGTAACAGCCAGTTGGTCGTTGCGCTAAGCCACTCAGGACGATCGCTGACTTCACATTTGCGCAAAGTAGGTGTGGAAGCTGTCAGTGAAGAGACCTTGGCCGATCCAGAAATAGCTGTTGATATAATCTGCCACGATGCTCGCACCTGTGACGATGATGATGCCTGCACAGCGCTGGGCAAGCTCCTTAAAGCTCATCCTGGTGCCGAGTTGCTCGTCGTTATCGAACAGCATAAAGGCCTACATCTACCTGTGTTGCCTTCCAGCCACTCTCTACATGTGCTGACCACGGAAGAATTAAATGCTGGAGAGCTAGTGTGCATTTTTGGCAGCCCATCGTTGAGGAAAAAACTCAATCATGAACCGTCTGAACAAAAAGTTTTATCGTCCTTAAATTCCGTTACTTCGCAGCTGAGTAATGAGCGCCTTCAAGAGCAGGTGATGCAAAATGCACTGTCAGAGATCATGAGCATTACCTCTGCTGATTTTGCCGCTTTTTATAAACCGGAAGGCCTGGGTCAAACCATGGTTCCTATGTTGACAGAGGGTCGGCCATTGGTGTGGCCTGGCGGTAGGTACTTTGATTCGTCAAATCTTATTGCCTCCGCTTGTTCAAGCAAATTGATGCACAAGGCCGAGTATGTCCAGGATGTGGGGTTGGATCAGAATGAATGCAGAGAACTTGCTCAAGAGTGTGTCGTACCTTTGATTGGTAACAACGGTTTGCTGGGGGTTGTCCAAGTCGCCTTTCAGTATCCGTGGAGCCAATTCGAACAGGTATGTGAAGAGCTGCAACAATTCACCACCATTGCGTCAGTGGCCTTGCAGAACGAATCGCTGTTGAACCAGGCCCAGTTGGAATTGGAGAGAACTAAGGCGGCAAGCGAGCTGAGTAATTATCTTCATGCCACTAGTGATCTTGAGGAAATTCAGCAGCGCATATCTTGCTGGCTACTCGATCATATGGACGCTGAGAGCGCTGCCGTAGTATTGATAGATCAGCAGCAGCAAGTAGTCGGCTGTAAACGCTATAAAAGCGGGGCGACAGGTCCAGAGCTTGTCGATTTTGCTGAAATTAGGTATTTGTCCCAAACGGTCTTCCAAGAGTCTATTGATAGAAAAGAGCTGACGGTACTGCCACGGGGAGTAAAAGACCCAAGAGAAAGCGATGGGATGTACCGGCTTCGTGAACAACAAGGTCTGGGGGCAGTTCTGTGCTTTCCATTAATGGAGCAGAGTGATGTTTGTGGGTTGGTCATTGTTCAACGGCACAACCGCTCCGCGGATTTCACTGAAAAAGAAATCAGCCTGCTACATACCTTGTGCAATCAACTATCGGTTTCTATTCATCGAGAGTCTTTGCTCAGCGAAGTGGCCTATAAGGCGTATAACGACCCAGTCACCCAACTGCCCAATCGGCATTATTTTGAAAAGTGTTTAAAAGAAAAGCTCAGTGGTATGAATCCCATTGCTGATCGACTGGCACTCCTATTATTGGATCTGGATCAATTTAAAGCGGTCAATGAGACTCGTGGGCACGAAGTGGGCGACCGTTTGCTTGGGATGTTGGCCGAACGTCTACAAAAGCATGTTCGCTCGGACGACTCTTTGGCTCGATTTGCTGGGGACGAATTTGTTGTTTTAGTGCAAGAGGTAGATGGTATTAACACACCTGTTGAGGTGGCTAATCGGCTATTGACCGCTTTCGAAGAGCCCTTTTACATCGACGGTGGTGTGGTACGACTGTGTGCTTGGGTAGGCGTCAGTATTTATCCAGAACACGGAAAAATATCGGAAGATCTACTGAAACATGCAAGCATCGCAAAGCAGGCGGCTAAAGAACGGCAACTCAAAGAAGTGACTGTGTTTGATGAGCAGCTAGCTTCAGTGTATCGTCGCCGAATTGAAATATCCGGACAATTGCAAGATGCTTTATACGAGAATCAATTTGAGCTTTTATATCAGCCGAAAGTCTGTATGCACTCACATCGAGTCATAGGTGTGGAAGCACTGCTGCGATGGAATCATCCTGAACTGGGTGTGGTCTCTCCCGCAGATTTTGTCCCCGTTGCTGAAAAGTCTGGATTAATTACGCGTATCGGATCGTGGGTAATCAATGAAGCTTGCCGTCAATCTGCTCTGTGGAAACTACAAGGTTTATCCGACCTTTCCATGGCTGTGAATATTGCTGCTCAGCAATTTGCCGCAGATGATTTCGTTGATGAAACGCTTAAGTGTGCTGCTCGCTTTAACTTAGATCCTAGTGCTTTGGAGTTAGAGGTGACTGAAAGTGTTGTTATGCGCGATATTGATGTGGTAGCAAAAAAATTGTTGTCCCTGCGCCAGGCTAATATAAAGGTGGCCATCGATGATTTTGGTACTGGGTATTCTTCTTTGTGCTATTTGCAGGATTTGCCGTTGGATGTGCTAAAAATTGATCGCTCCTTTGTGATGCGTTTGGAAAATAATAGCGACTCTACCGTGGCCCATAGTATTGCGGCCTTAGCACACTCATTGGGTCTGGCTACTGTTGCCGAAGGTGTTGAAACAGAGCAGCAGTTGGCTAAGGTCTGCGAGCTCAACGTTGATATGGTTCAAGGGTATTATTATTCCAAGCCACAGCGAGCCGAAGACATTCCAGCGCAAGTGCAACGTATTGGTCGCACTGAAAATTCGGTGGGCATCACTCTACCGTAACGCTCTTCGCTAAGTTGCGTGGCTGATCCACGTCTCTACCCAGCGTCACAGCGCAGTGGTAGGCCAGAAGTTGCAGAGCGACTCCCATAACTATCGGCTTCAGCAGCGCATCGGTTGCGGGTAGCTGCACGGTGTGCTCAGCTAGAGATTGGATTCTTGGGTCGGCTGAATCTGTGATAGCAATAACCGGTGCGCCTCGTGCTTTTATTTCTTCAAGAGACGATAAAGATTTTGCTAGCAAGTCTGTGTCTGGCAAGATCACAACACACGGTGTATCTTGCGTGACTAAAGCCAGGGGGCCGTGTTTCAGTTCGGATGCAGGATAAGCCTCAGCATGAATGTACGAGATTTCCTTCAATTTTTGCGCACCCTCCAGCGCCATCGGATAGGCTATCGTTCTGCCGATAAAAAATGCGCTGGTCGCGGTAGAACAATGCGCTGCAATGGACTTAATGTGCTCATCCTGTTGTAGAACTTGCTGGATCTGGTCGGGTAGTGCGTCCATAGCCTGCAATATCCTGGCGCCATGTTGTGGCGACATGTCTTTGATACGGCCAAGTGTTAATGCCAGTAGCGAAAATACCATTAACATGCTGGTGTAAGCTTTGGTCGAGGCTACCGATACCTCAGGGCCTGCATGCATGTAGACGCCTCCATCCACTTCCCGCGCAATCGTGCTACCAACGCTGTTCACGACACCCAAGACAAAGCCCCCCTTGCGTTGTATTTCCCTGACTGCCGCGAGGGTATCGAAGGTCTCACCCGATTGACTCACCACTATGTACAGAATGTTGGGTTCGATCACTGGGTTTCGATATCGGAACTCAGCAGCGGATTCAGCATCTGCAGCAATTCGGGCAAGAGATTCGATCATGTGGGCCCCAGCCATGCCCGCATACAATGCCGATCCACAACCGAGGATCTTTATCCTTTTGACATTAAGTAATTCTCGGGCATCCAGATTCAAGCCACCGAGTTTGGCGGTAGAGAAGCGATGATCGAGTCGGCCGCTGACTGTGCTGCGCACGGTATCGGGTTGATCCAAAATTTCCCGGTGTAAAAAATGCTCGTGACCTGCTTTGTCGTATTCTTGCAGTGGCGTTGTTAGTGTTATTGACTGCTTGCTGCTGGTGCTGGCATCCAGTGTGGTGACTTTAAAGCCACTGGGCTTAAGCTCTGCGATTTCACCGTCATCCAGATGGACCACCGTGCTGGTATATCGAAGCAGTGCCGACATATCGGAGCCAGCCAGCATTTCACCATCTGCAAGTCCTAAAATTACTGGACTGCCGTTGCGTGCAACTACAACGGTCTGTGGTTCATCACGATCGATTACAGCGAGTCCGTAAGTGCCCTGTACTTGATTTAACACGACACGTACCGCATCCACTAAAGTGCCGGCGTTGTGCTCAAGTTCGATGAGGTGAGCCAGCACTTCTGTATCAGTATCGCTGGTTATTGAGATGCCTTGCTCTATCAGGTACTCGCGTAGGGTATCAGCGTTTTCAATTATTCCATTGTGAACCACAGCAATTTTGTCTTGCTGTCCGAGATGAGGGTGTGCGTTGAGGTCGGTAGGTGCACCATGGGTGGCCCAGCGTGTGTGGCCTATACCGCATTGTCCCGGCGTGTCTAGAGGCAGCTGGCTTTCGAGAACAGAAAGCTTGCCAGCCGCCTTCGTGCATTTGATTTTTTTTCGGGATAACACGGCAACCCCTGCAGAATCATAGCCGCGGTACTCCAGTCGTCTTAATCCATCGAGAAGTATGGGTGTTGCCCGTTGTTTGCCTGTGTAGGCAATAATTCCACACATGTTGTTGACTTATCCGTAAATGATGCGCCTAATTTGTCGAATTGATGGCGACTGTGATTGAAACCGACGGTGCGGTATCTCTTGTTGAATCTGCTCAAACGCTGCTGAGTTGCTGACGCCCATGGCTTGCAAATCTAGGTGGCGTCGTTTGACGTAATCACTGAGATTTTCCTCGTAGTAGTTGAGCACCTCAGCGATGACTTTTGCTGCCTCGTTGCTGGTTAGGCTACTGTGTCTGCAGAGATGGTTGATCAGTTCGTTGTCAGCTGTCCCAAGCGACTCTACAGATGTCTTGTCGGTCATTACGTTGCGTAAGATGGCAGTCAGGATCAAGAAGAGCCAATATTTTGCCCGAAATCGGGTAGAAAATTGAGTTTTTATTCCGATTATGGGCGAGAAGATGGATATTCAACCGATTTTGCCGGGCGTATGGAGGCTGCAGGGCTTCGTTACCGCTAACCGTTATCCAGAGCTGCGCGCCTCAGTGCAGTCCATCTGTCAGGTGGCTAAACCCCGCCATATGATGACAACCCGTGGATTTTCGATGAGGGTGGCCACCACCAGCTGTGGCACAGTGGGTTGGGTGTCGGATCGCTCGGGTTATCGCTATAGCGAGACCGACCCAGAGACCGGGCGGCGTTGGCCCGCAATGCCTGGGGTGTTCTTAGAAGTCGCCCAGGAGGCAGCTCGAATGTGCGAATACACCGACTTTCAGCCGGATACCTGCCTGATGAATCGCTATGAACCCGGTGTGCAGATGGGGGCTCATCAAGATAAGGATGAACGAGATTTTAATCACCCCGTGGTCTCAGTATCACTGGGCATTCCGGCGAGGTTTTATATCATCGGCGAGAAGCGCACCGGGCAATCGACCCCGATCGATCTAGCGGACGGCGATGTGGTTGTGTTCGGTGGAGTGGCTCGTAAGCACTACCACGGAGTCCGTAAACTAAAGCCGGCAGTGCATGAGAGTTGGGGTGCGGTACGATGGAACTTGACGTTTCGTAAAGCGCTCTAATTCCACCAAGCTGGCTTAAACACTCAGTGTGGTCAGTTGGGGATGGCCAACGCCGCAACCGTCTCAGTATTTTGAAGTTTCAATAACTCATCGGGTGGAAGCAAAAGTTTGGATTGCCGATTGCCTCCTCCAAGGATGATCTTAGGTAATTGCATCACTGCAGCATCGATCCAAACGGGTAACTCTGTCGGTACGCCAATCGGGGTTACTCCTCCGAGCTCCATGCCGGTCATTGCTTTGGTGGTGTCAGGATCGGCGAAGGATAAACGTTTGACTTCGAGTTTTTTTCTGACGGCTTTGTTGACATCCAAACGGCAGTTGGCGAGCACCACACAAAGAGCAAATTTCGGCTCACCCTTTTTAGATCCCACGAGCAATGCATTCGCCGACATGTCTGGCGTAAACCCGTAGTGCTTACAAAAGTCTGCTGTATCGGCTAACTTGGGATCACATTGTAAGGCTTCGAAATCCAGCCTATGTTGCTGTAAAACTTCTAGCACTGTTGGGTCTAAAAGGTGGTTGTACTGAGTCATGTTAAAGCGTCAGGGTAGTGGGTCGGCATGGAGCAATACGATATCGTCCTGTCCGTTGTGAGCAGGGTAGCGAGCTCTAACTAATGGATCGTGGCCAGGAATGATGTGTTGATCGCTATCAGCGAGTTCACGCAGTGTGTCAAACCCAGATAACATAGACTCAAGGTCTACCACGATAGGAAAGGGTTTTTTGCGTTCGTAGTTTTCGTAGTAATGACTGGCATCCGATGCGAGCACGACCCATCCGCGACGTGTCCATACCCTGACGGCTTGCAACCCACGACTGTGACCTCCAATGAGGTGTGTTTCAACCCCTGGTGCAATTTCGCTGGAGCCTTCACTGAACGTCACCCGGCCTTCGTACAAAGCTCTAACGGCATCGCAAATATGTTCGCCCGTGAACGGAATGCGCAGATGATCACTGCACATGCAGGGCCCAGTGGCATAGGCCATTTCTGCAGCCTGTACATGCAGCTGTGCGTTTGGATAGCTTTTGAGTCCACCAGCATGATCGTAGTGCAGGTGCGTGACTATGATGGTATCAATGCTTGAAGCGCCGATACCGAAGTCCTCCAGTAACGTGACAGGATTTGCCAATATGGCCCGGTTGCGGCGCTTGGCTTCCAATTCTTCATAGCCAGTATCTACCAGGATGGTATTTGATCCGGACCGCAGAATCCAAACATAGTAGTCCATAGGGTGAGGGCTTTTGTGATCATCATCCATGATGAAGCTGTCATTGCGAGTTCGGGTGTTGCGTTGAGCGTATTTGAGCGCGTAAATTTCCCAACAATCATTCATCTGTGCGTATCCATGGAGAGTTTGGTGCCTCGTTCCGCTGAATCGTAGGCCGCAGCGACAAGTTGCATTACTTTCAGATATTCTTCAGCGGAGTTCTCATAATCTCCCTCCGTTGAGTAGGCATCAAGAGCGTGTTTCGTCAGAGTCGTAACGCAGCCGCCGCCGAAACTGTTCTCATCGATCGGAGCGTCAAGTTCTATTTGATTGTTTTGTTCGCTTCCAAAGCTACGATAAAACAATCGGCCATGGCCGTCGAGCTCCAGCGTGCCGTTCTCTGCATCAATGTGCAACGTACCCATTGTCCTTCGTAAATTGTCTGAAGGGTGATCAGAGAGTCTATTGGCATCCAAAATGGATTGAGTGCCTGACGTATGATCGAGTATCAGTAGTCCCGCATCCTCTCCAGCAATCACCGGATTCAGTTGTCGGGTGTCGGCATAAATGGACTCTACCTCTCCAAATAGCCAACGAAATACATCGATATAATGCACGCCGGTTTCGTGTAGCAGGAATCGCTGCATTTTTTGAAACGAGGGTTGTCGACTTAAATAGGCTTTTTCACCTCGGCCATCACCAGGTCGGAGGTTAAACTTAGCTTGATAGACGTGCCCTAGAAAATTGTTATCCAGAAGATTCTTAATGGTTCGGAACCAAGGTTGGAATCGAAAGTTCTCGTGAATTACTAACGCCGTACCAGAGTTTTTAGCCTGTTTCACAAGATGTTGTGCTTCATCCATCGAATTGCAAAACGGTTTTTGACAAATAATCAGGCGATTTTTCTTTAAAGATTTTTCTACTAGATGTTTATGGGAATTTGGTGGTGCGATGATATCGATAATATCCAGGTGTTCGTGTTCCAGCATTTGCTCAAGATCTGAATAGGCTGTGCAAGACAATTCCGTAGCGACGCTCCGGGCTTTTTCTCCGTCCACATCCAGTACGGCTTGGATCTTCGCTGCGCCCAAGGTGCGCCACGCTGCGACGTGAAATTGGCTGAAATAGCCTAGGCCGATAATGCCTACTTGGACAACAGACATGAGAGTAGAGGAATCTTAGTGTAGGATTCTGATTATTAGATCATGGTCTTGAGTGCTGTTCAATGAGTAAACCTTGCTGCGACGTCGCAATTATCAAAGGTGATGGTATTGGTGTCGAAGTGACCGATGCAACGCTTGAGATTATCGATCTGGCTGTAGCGCTACAAGGTGGATTTGAGATTGTCTATCAAGAATTCGAAGCGGGTGCCGGTTATTACTTAAAACAGGGAATTGATATAGAACCCGGTGCTGAAGAGGCGGTAGGAGAGTGCGATGCCATTTTTCTAGGCGCCATTGGATTACCGTCAGTTCGTTGTGAGGACGGTACTGAAATTTCACCCCACCTAAGGCTTAGGGAACGGTATCAGCTCTATGCGGGAGTTCGCCCGGTCAAAGCATACGCCAATGCGCCACAAAGATTAAGTGATCCTCAAGCGGCCAATATAGATTTGATCATATTGCGTGAATCCACCGAAGGGCTATTTTATTCCGCGGCAGTTCATGGCCGCAGCGAAGTGATTGAGAATCAAGAGGTGCGTGACTGTCTGCGGATCACGCGTACAACGACGGAGAAGTTGCATCGATTTGCGTTTCGGCTTGCCCAAAAGCGGATGAATGCCGGGCACAAAGGCGGATTGACCTGCGTAGATAAAGCGAATGTATTTACTTCAATGGCTTTTTTTCGGCAAATTTTTGATGAAACCAAAAGTCAATTTCCCGAAGTCCCCGTGGGATATAACTATGTTGATGCACAAGCCTTGGACTTAGTAAGACGGCCATGGGAATTTGATGTCATGGTGATGGAGAACATGTTTGGTGACATTCTCTCAGACCTTGCCGGTGGTCTGGTCGGAGGCATGGGGATGGCCGCCTGTGCAGAAATCGGAGATCACATCGGACTGTTTCAGCCAGCCCATGGGAGTGCGCCCGACATTATGGGCAACGATTTGGCGAACCCACTGGCTGCAATCCTTAGTGGTGCTTTGATGTTGGACTATTTGGAAGATGAAAAAGGATTGGTTGGCGGCGCGTCGGCCAGTACGCTTATACAAGCTGCGGTGGAACGGGGCTTTGAGGAAAACCGAATCCGCCCAAAGGAGTTTGGCGGAGACATGGGAACTCAAGCGGTGACTGCAGAAGTCCTGGCTCAAATGAACGCTCTTACGGCCGGTTCGTTATAGCTCGTCATCGGACGTGCCCGGTCGGAGTTTTGAGGGTATATAACCGCCTGCGGCAACGGCCGAAAAATGAAGAAACGTTGGTAGTAAATAGATCCAGCTGAGTCCGGGCATCAAATCGAACATCATGGCTAGTAGTGGCAGAGAGAGTAGCCAAGGTTGGTTGGTTTGTAAGCCCCTTAACCAACACCAACCCACAAGAGCCAACAGGCACAGGAAATGAATCAAAAGGGCAGGTGAGTCGAGGGGTGCTTCTCCATAGCTTAAGTTACCCCAGCTAGGTAGCAGGGGTAGTATGTAGGTGGGCAGGGCGAATAATGCATAGACTCCAGTAAATAGTTTAGCGTTCATAAACCATTAGCCAATACAGCTGAGTATGTGTTGTGACGATCGTAGTGGGCTGGTGTGTCTTTGTCTGCTAATCGTTACAAAGCGATACAGCTGCCGAGATACTTGGTATCCTTGGCTGTGGTTTGTCCGATCCGATTCAATTACAAAGGCCCTTTGTTGAGTATTCTTACCACCGAACTTGAGTGGACACGATTTCGCCTGATTCGTTGGCTTGGATTACTGATATGCCTGTTCACAGGAGTGATTCAGGCCGAGTCGTTACTATTGCCCTCGGTCATCTCGGTGACCGCCGGTGAGCGCATAGAGCAATCCGTTGTCACAGAAGGGCAGCTGGAAAGTTATCAATACAGACTCCTTAATGCCCCGGCGGATGCATCCTTACAGAACGCTTCGGGTACATTGATATTTGTTTGGGACACCCCGGATGATCTTCCGGACAGGACCCATATGATCATCACCGCAACTCCGCTTGGGGAGCGAAAGGCCTCTCGCAGTGAGCGATTCTCTGTGGTTCGCATGGATACGAAATCAACCTCCCGAGTTGAATCCAATCAGATTCCCACATTTCCCGCACTAAGCACACAGCGGTTGAGAGTTGGGCGCACCTTCAAGTTGTGGATGCGTGTCATCGATCCCGATACTGGGCCGGCTGAAATTGTGGCAGGGAAACTGCCTGCAGGCGCTCTGTTCGATGTCCAATCTAACGGTGGCTACGAGTTTCAATGGCGACCTAGTGCTGATCAGGCTGGCACTCATCCAGTGAGCTTTGTTGCGTTAGATTCAACCGATGAATCGCTACAAGTTGAACGCACTCTGTATTTTGAAGTATCAGCCAACATGCCCGATACATTGCCAGACGCTGAACCAGTGTTGCCCGTGGCAGAAATTTTGGCATCCACAAATGCGCGAACAACGATGGGCGGCAGGTTGGATATTGAACCGATCTCAAACCAAATTATTGGGGTTGGGCAGTTAGTGTCTTTTCCTGTTGTTCCAGTAGTGACTGAATCTGCCGACCCTGTTCTGCAGGTAGACCGATTGCCCAAAGGTGCCACGTTCGATATCAATCCGTTGGGGGTACGGGTCTTTCGCTGGCAAACATCCGACAGTGATGAGGGCGAACATATTTTTCGCTTCTCGCTCTTCGATAAAAACTTCCCAGCGGTGCGCAATCATAAAGAGGTAGCTGTTGTTGTAGGTAACCCGACAACCAACAGCACCGCACCGAAGCCTTTGCCCGGCGCAGAACCTCCCACACTGGATGTGCCTGCAAAAATAACAGTAAGAGCAGGTCAACAGATTCAATTCCGAGTCGCTGTGTCTCTAAATGAAACTGCTTCGACCGGAGAACAACCACCGGTGACGATGTATCGTTCACCCCAGGGGGCAAACCTTCACAGCAATCCAGATGGGAGTCGTTTATTTCGATGGCAACCTGATGTCTCACAAATTGGTGAGCATATTGTGAGCTTTAGCGTACGCAGCCCTATCCGTACAGATTTGGAAACCCATCGCGATGTTGTAGTGCAAGTCATTGAGTAAATTCAGCCGACTTTCAGGTAACGTCAGGGGTTCCCTGGTGTTGATGATGGCAGCGTTTGGATTTGCGTTAATGATTGTGCTGATAAAGATCAGTGGGGAAAGGCTTCCTGTGACGCAAATACTATTTGTACGTCAGCTTGGTATGGCCTTAATGCTATCACCCGGTATTATCGCAAACTTACCAGGATCCTTAAAGACCGAGAAGATGCATTTGCATGGCACCCGTGTTCTATTCGCCCTTGGTGCGATGCTCTTTGGATTTACCGCTGTAATTCACATGCCTTTGGCGGAGGCCACTGCGCTGGGTTTTGCAAAGAGTTTTTTTGTCACTATATTTGCCGTCATTATTTTAAAAGAAACCGTTGGCGTCTATCGCTGGAGTGCGGTAGCTGTCGGATTCATTGGTGTGCTGGTTATGCTGCAGCCAGGAACCGCTGGGTACTCCTTGTATGGCTTGATGGCGGTGGCTGGTGCTGCTTGCGCCGGGCTAGTGATGGTGGTCATTCGTTTACTGTCTCGTACTGAGGCGTCGCAAACTATTTTGGCTTATCAGGCTGTCGGTGTGGGTTTAGTGATGATGGTACCGGCATGGATGTATTGGGTGCCTCCAACGCCTCGGGAATGGGTGCTGTTAGCGTTGGTGGCTATAGTGTCCTACTGGTCCCAGAAGGCGAACATCTATGCTTACAAACACGGAGAGGCATCGCTGTTAGCATCACTTGACTACATTCGGTTAGTGTATGCCACTTTTTTTGGTTGGTTGTTGTTTCATCAATTACCCTCGACACTCACACTGGTCGGAGCGGGTATAATCGTATTGGCATCAATCTACACTATTCATCGTGAGACCCGAAGGAAACAGCGGCTAGCCAGCGATCCTGACGCTCGAGGTTTTAATAACAGTTAAGTATCACTATGAATCACTGGTTCTCCATTTACACTTATGTCTTTCGGCTTCTAGTTTGCCTATTCCTGATGACAATTCCGTCTCTTGTGCAAGCTCAGCAACCATCCCTATCTGCTACAGAAACTTCTATGCCGTCGTTGACCTTAGTTGAACAGGCTGAATGTGTCGTGCTACTCCATGGGTTGGCGCGGAGAGCAGCGTCGATGAAAGGTATGCAAGAAGCACTGATCGACCATGGCTATTTGGTGGCGAATATTGATTATCCGTCGCGGACCAAACCGATAGCATCGTTGGCGGTAGCCGTCGAAGAAGGGCTAAAGGAGTGCGAAAAAGCCGGCGGAGGAACGGTACATTTCGTCACCCATTCATTGGGCGGAATACTATTGCGCCACCATTTAAGCCTGCATTCGATAGACCATTTTGGGCGGGCAGTCATGCTGGGTCCACCAAATCACGGTAGTGAAGTCGTTGATGCTATGCGGGATGTACCGGGTTATGTGTTTCTGAATGGTCCAGCCGGCCTGGAATTGGGCACGGACGAAGGCAGTGTGCCGTTAAGTTTGGGAGCGGTTCATGTGGATGTGGCGGTGATCGCAGGTACCAGTTCCATCAACCTAATTCTCTCTACTCACCTACCGGACCCTGATGATGGAAAAGTCTCGGTTGCCAGTGCAAGATTGGATGGTATGTGTGCCATGCTGCAGATGCCGGTATCGCATCCTTTTTTGATGTCCGATAAGGACATCATCAGCGAAGTCATCTCTTATCTATCAACGGGCGAATTCAATAGTCCTGAAGCAGAATACCCCGAATGCGGGCATCGGTTTCAACCACAGATGTAGCCGCAGTAGTCGGCGTTCGGGGCCGTACAGTTAGCGTCTGAAAAATGCTGTTACCGCGAACCTTAGCTACCTTAACGGACTTTTCTGGAGGTAGCTGTAACGCTTATTGCTGGTCTTCTTTATCCTTGAGTTCAAGGCTAGTCGCAAGGTGGTTCAATTTTTCTGCGAAATCATTGTAGAGCTCTAGATCACCTTTTCGCAATTGTACACGGCTACTGTAATCACCCGAACACATCTGATCGATGTGTCGAGAAAATGGGCGAAATGGACCCACCAGTTTATGGGTGTAGGACACGCAAACAGCGGCGAGTAACAATATATACAATACGAACAACGCCCCACAGTATCGGAACAGATAGACCAATTGGATCTCTATTTGCTCTGCGTAGTAACTATGGCTTTCATCACCAACCGTTACCGCAGCAATCAAATCACTGAACGCAAAATACAGAAACACACCGAGTAACAATGCGACTAAGGCCGTTGAGCCCAGCATGTACATTAACAATTTAAACTGCAAGAAAGGTTGCCAGACGGCATTCAGTGCGCGTCTTTGCTGCTTGCCACTGGCTGTGGGCTGGGCAGGATTTGCCTCGGTTGCTGCTGCTGAGTGTGTGCTCATATTTGGGGTCCGCTCAAGCGTTTTCTACTGCCTATCTATCGGGCGAACTGGCTAAATCTGAAGCCCTAGTGGCGGCTTTGCCACCAAAGAGACCGTGCGTCACCGCTTCTATTGTTTGCGGCGGGAATTGGGTCACAGAAACCAAGCAAAACGTGAGCTGAGTTATAGTTTGCACTCTGCCGGATAACTTTTGAGGAATCGCCGTGTTGTATTCATTAGGAGAGAGTGATGTTCGCACGCTAGGACGTTTTTATGTGGCACCAGGCGCTGTGGTGATTGGGCAGGTTACATTGGGTGAGGATGTGAGCATTTGGTTTAACGCGGTGTTGCGTGGGGACAATGATCGGATTGACATTGGTGCCGGTAGCAATGTGCAGGAGTGTGCGGTCTTGCACGTCGATCCAGGTATACCACTTTGTGTGGGCAAACGCGTCACGGTTGGGCACAAGGCCATGTTGCATGGGTGTACGGTTGGTGATGGCAGCTTAATTGGCATGAATGCCGTTGTGCTCAACAACGCTGTGATAGGAAAAAATTGTTTGATTGGCGCCAACGCGTTAGTGAAAGAAGGTGCAGAGATTCCGGATGGGTCTTTGGTGGTGGGTTCTCCGGCAAAGGTGGTACGACAACTCGATGAGGCGGCTATTGCCTCAATGGACGCCGGCACTCAAAATTATATCGACAAGATAGCTTTGTACTCAGAGCAACTCACGCCGAAGTCATAAGTAGCTGCCCCCTCCAATAGATGCCCTGGCATTGCGCAGCGTTAGCGCAACTACCAGGGCACTGTCGACTCTAATGCTAGAGTGCTTTCGACGGGTCTAGAGTAGGATTAATCGGGTTATCAATTGCACCCTCAAACTGTTTAAGACGCTTGTGAATCGACATCAGGTCGATGATGGTTGGCCAGGCGTTGACGAGGTATTGGAACGAATTTTCAACGCGGCTGAACGCATCGAGCACTTGACGGAATATGCCAAAAGTGATTGCGCCTGTAACAATCGCCGGGCCGAGAGCTAGGTACGGAAGAAAGTTGGAAAACTGTAGATACGAATAGCGAAAAACGTTGAAGTATAAATAGTTGAAATAGAGTCTAAACCGGTTGACCCGCACATCATGAAAGAGTTCTTTAACGGTCATAGGTTCGCAACGCGCTGCATTGTCCTCACCATAAACCAGTTCTTTTCGATAGGCCGCTTCGACCTTTTGATTTTCAAACTCAAGCCCTGGCAATCGAATGCCTACCGCCGCCATCAACACAGTGCCAAAAAGTGCTGATGCAATGGCTACGTACACCAGCCCACCTTTAATGTCGCCAAGTAGCCAGATACTGCCTACTTGCTCGGATAAACTCATGAGCACCGGTAGAAACGCAATGAGAGTCATCACTGAGCCAATGAGCGAGGAGCCAAGGGTTTCCATGATCCCTGCAAATCTCATGGTGTCTTCCTGCACCCGTTGAGCAGCCCCTTCGACATCACGCGCCTGTTGCCAATTGACCATGTAATACTCGTTCATGGCTGTGCGCCAGCGAAACACATAGTGCGAGGTGAAGAAAGCGCCAATAACTAAAAGCAATATGTTGGGAATCAGAACGAAAACGGCTGTGGTCATTTTCAGAAAGTATTCACTGAGCTCATATTTATTGGGCTCGGCCAAGGCCTCCTGAATTAAATTGTAAAATTCTCCGTACCAACTGTTGAGCCACACGGACACTTGAACATTGGTGTAGGTGATCAGCAGAATGAGTGTGGAGCCTACCACCGCCCACCAGTACCACTTATTGCGCTCATAGAAATACCAGAACAGGCAAAAAACCACCGAGCAGAAGACTATGTACTGATAGACCCATACTTTCTCTAATGTCAGGAAGGCGGCTGCTCCCCCTTCTGCCGATTCCACTGGCTGAAACAGGGTTAATTGAGCACCCAGATCGAGCACGAAACCATGCCAGGCGGCTAAAGCGATCAAAAACCAAGCAACCGCTGACCAGAAGAAGAGTTTCGGCTTCGGAAAAAATGAAACAAACATGGGAACGATTCCAGCTCGACAAAAAAGCGTTAGGTTAGTATCTATCGATTAACTATAGTGCTTTTTGTTCCCGGTGGCCGAAACCCGGCGGGTTTCTATACAATACGGTCTGGATAAACATGACCAAACTTCGATCCCGCTGAGTTTCCACGACTGCGGATCTGCGGAGACTTCAACTCGAATGGCACAATACGTTTATACGATGAATCGGGTCGGGAAAATCGTCCCGCCGAAACGTCAGATTCTCAAAGACATCTCACTATCGTTTTTTCCAGGCGCAAAAATTGGCGTGCTTGGTCTTAATGGCGCAGGTAAGTCAACACTGCTGAAAATCATGGCCGGGCTGGACACTGAGATTGAAGGTGAGGCCCGTCCAATGCCGGACATTAAGGTGGGTTACTTGCCACAGGAGCCACAACTCGATCCGGACAAAACGGTTCGCGAGTGTGTTGAGGAAGGCGTTGGCGAGACCAAGGATGCTCAAAAGCGTCTCGATGAAGTGTACGCAGCCTATGCCGAACCGGATGCTGATTTTGATGCCCTAGCGGCTGAGCAAGCGAAGCTCGAAGCCATTTTAGAAGCCAGTGATGGTCACAACCTGGATAACCAGCTTGAGCGCGCAGCCGATGCGTTGCGGCTGCCCGCTTGGGACGCGAAGGTAAAGTCGCTCTCCGGCGGTGAGAAACGCCGCGTAGCATTGTGTCGTCTGTTGTTGTCAGACCCCGATATGTTGTTACTGGACGAACCCACTAACCATTTGGACGCAGATTCAGTCGGTTGGTTGGAGCAGTTTCTACACAAGTTCCCAGGGACCGTGGTTGCCATCACGCACGATCGATATTTCCTAGACAATGTTGCAGGCTGGATACTCGAATTAGATCGTGGTTATGGGATTCCACACGAGGGTAATTACTCAGGTTGGTTGGATGCCAAGGCGCAACGATTAGAGATGGAAGAAAAACGCGAAACCGCGCATGCCAAGGCCATGAAATCTGAACTGGAATGGGTGCGAAAGGGAGCCAAAGGACGTCAATCGAAATCCAAAGCCCGATTGGCCCGATTCGAAGAAATGCAGAGTCAGGAATTTCAAAAACGGGCAGAGACTAATGAAATTTATATTCCGCCTGGTCCGCGGCTGGGCGATAACGTTATTGAATTCAACAATGTCACCAAAGGCTATGACGATCGCATTCTCATAGAGGATCTTTCTTTCAAAATCCCTCAAGGCGCGATTGTTGGGGTCATCGGCGGAAATGGTGCGGGTAAATCGACGCTGTTTCGCATGATCATGGGCCAGGAAAAACCCGACTCAGGCACTATCGATATTGGTGAGACGGTGGAGTTGTCTTACGTCGATCAAAGTCGAGACGATTTGGATGGCGACAAAACGGTGTTTGACATTTTATCTGATGGTGCCGATGTCATTCAGATTGGAAACTACGAAGTTCCGTCACGCCAGTATGTCGGTCGGTTTAATTTCAAAGGCAGCGACCAACAAAAGTTTGTCAAAGATTTATCAGGTGGTGAGCGAGGTCGTTTGCATTTGGCAATGACCTTGAAGCAAGGTGCCAACGTTTTATTGCTTGATGAACCTTCGAATGATTTGGATGTAGAAACATTGCGAGCGCTGGAAGAGGCATTGCTGGATTTCGCCGGGTGCGCGATTGTCATATCGCATGATCGTTGGTTTCTCGATCGGGTTGCCACACATATTCTCGCCTATGAATCACCGGGCGAAATCAACTTCTTCACTGGAAATTATGCTGAGTATGAAGAAGATCGGCGCATGCGTCTGGGCGAGGAAGCTGCGCAACCTAAAAGGGTGCGATATAAGAAGATTGGCTAGCCGCTATGGCTGTGCAGGCATGCATTCAGATAACAAATACAGAGACCTAAAATGCTGACGCAACAAGAAATCGACGATAGAGGCTTGGCTGCCACGGTAATTCAACACCCATTGGTTAAGCATAAACTGTCTTTGATGCGCGACAAAACTCAATCTTCTGCCGCATTCAGGATGATGTTGCGAGAAATATCATGGTTGCTGTGTTTTGAAGTCACAAAAGATTTGCCGTTGGAGATGCAGGAAATTGAAACTCCAGTGGCTCCGATGCAAGCGCCGGTGTTGAAAGGAAAGAAGCTGGCGTTTATCTCGATTTTAAGGGCGGGGAACGGTCTGCTCGATGGCATGCTCGACGTTATACCTTCAGCACGAGTAGGGCATGTAGGGCTTTATCGCGATCCAGAGACTCTGCAGGCGGTGGAATACTATTACAAAGTGCCGAAGAACATGGAGGAGCGCTTAATCATCGTAGTCGATCCGATGTTGGCCACTGCTAATTCGTCCATCGCTGCTGTGCAAAGACTGAAGCAGGGAGGTGCAAAGCAGATGCGATTTGTCTGCTTGATTTCAGCGCCGGAGGGCATAGAAGCTTTCAACAAAGCCCACCCTGATGTTCCGGTAATCACCGCAGCCGTTGACACCCATCTCAATGAGCATGGCTATATTGTTCCTGGCTTAGGCGATGCCGGGGATCGGATTTTTGGAACCAAATAAGCGCAAACGCCGAGGTCGTCGTCGTGCGGTAGCCAACGACACGATCGAGCAAAAACCATTTAAGCAACCGCTTCACCGATTTCCGGCAGTGGAGTTTGCTACTGTGGATGAAGTCGAGGCCATTCACAGCGCTTCGCTAAAGTTGTTAGAGCAAACGGGTATCAAAGTGCTTTGGCAACCTGCTATCGATATTATGGTTGAGGCAGGCGCTTCGGTTACCGACGATTCCATGGTGACTTTTGCTCCAGAGCTTATTATGCAGTTCGTAGGAAAAGCACCAGCGGAATTCACCATGCATGCCCGCAATCCACTTCACTCCTTAAAAATCGGCGCTGATGCGATGAGTTTTTGCATGATGGGGAGTGCGCCGAACTCTTCGTGTATGGATCAAGGAAGGCGATCGGGCAATACAGAAGATTTTCAGAATTTTCTAAAACTAGCTCAGATGCACAACATCCTGCATATGACGGGCGGGTATCCAGTGGAACCGGTGGATATCCATGCCTCGGTACGACATCTACATTGTGTCGCCGATTTAGCAACGTTAACCGATAAGGCGTTTTCAATCTATTCGCTGGGCACAGTGAGGAATCAAGATGCCATCGAAATAGTTCGACTTGCCCGTGGTATCAGCTCTGAGCAGCTAGAAAACGAGTGCTCAGTGTGGACAGTAATCAACACGAATTCGCCTCTTCAGCTCGATATTCCGATGCTCCAGGGCATCTACGAAATGGCTCTGTCCGGCCAATTGTCAATCATCACGCCGTTTACGCTCGCAGGAGCCATGGCTCCGGTGACCGTTTCAGGTGCACTAGTGTTGCAAAATGCAGAAGCACTGGCTGGTATCGCGTTTAGTCAAATGGTAAAAGCCGGTGCACCAGTGATGTATGGTGGTTTTACGTCAAATGTCGATATGAAATCCGGTTCACCGGCGTTTGGTACGCCCGAATATATGCGTGCCCAAATCGTTGGTGGACAATTAGCTCGTCGTTATTCCATACCCTATAGAACATCCAATGTGTGTGCAGCGAATACCGTCGATGCGCAAGCTGCCTATGAGAGTGTGTTTTCGTTATGGGGTGCAGTGCACAGTGGCATGCATCTACTAAAGCACGGTGCGGGTTGGATGGAGGGGGGTTTGTGTTGTTCTTATGAAAAAGTCATATTGGATATCGACCTGTTGCAGATGATCGATGAATTTCTCTCACCGCTAGATGTGTCAGATGCGGCACTGGGGTTGGATGCGATCGCGGAGGTGGGTCCTGGTGGTCACTTTTTTGGTACAGCGCATACGCAGGATCGCTACAAAGATGCCTTCTATTCTCCAATACTCAGTGATTGGCGGAACTATGAATCTTGGCATGAGGCCGGACGAAGTGAGGCAATGAAAAAAGCCAATACGATTTGGAAAAATCGGCTGAGGCAGTACGAGCAGCCGAGTATGGACCCTGCATGTTCAGAAGCGGTTCAAGACTTCGTGGCCCGCCGCGTCAGTGAAGGTGGCGTCGCCACCGACTTTTAAGGATACGATTCTGGTGAAAAAAAATTCAGGCAACAAGTTTGACTATGTCATTGTCGGTGCAGGTTCAGCAGGTTGCACGTTAGCCAATCGGTTGAGTGAAGATTCGGAAGTCTCGGTTGCTGTGTTGGAAGCCGGCGGCTCGGATCGCTCCATGCTCATACAAATGCCATCCGCGCTATCCATACCAATGAATATGCCAAAGTACAATTGGGGATTCACCTCTGAACCAGAGCCTTTCCTGGGTAATCGTGTGATGGATTGCCCCAGAGGTAAGGTGCTTGGCGGCTCATCATCAATTAACGGGATGGCTTTTGTTCGTGGCCATGCCTGCGATATTGATGAATGGGAAACATTGGGGGCAACTGGATGGAATTATTCAAACTGTCTGCCGTATTTTAAAAAAATGGAAAACTGGATCAAGGGTGGTGATGAATATCGCGGTGTTCAAGGCCCGGTGAGTGTGTGCACTGGCAATGATATGCGGCTAAACCCGTTGTACAAAAAATTCATTGAGGCAGGAATGGAAGCCGGTTATCCGAAAACCGAGGATTATAACGGTGCGCAACAGGAAGGCTTTGGTCAAATGCACATGTCAGTCAAGGATGGTGTGCGCTGGTCAACCACCAATGCGTATCTAAATGCTGCGGCAAAGCGCAGCAACGTAACGGTTATCCCTAGAACGCTCGTGGACTCGGTGATATTAGAGGGTAAGCGAGCGGTAGGGGTTAACTACATTAGCGCCGGTAAGAAAGTTCAGATTGGCGCAACAAGAGCAGTGATTCTATCGGCCGGATCGGTGGGTTCGCCAACGATATTGCAACGCTCGGGTTTGGGTCCTGCTGCTGTGCTTGAAAAAGCTGGCGTGCCTGTCATAGCTGACCTACCTGGTGTGGGTGCTAATCTGTGTGATCATCTGGAAGTGTACTTTCAGTATCGATGTTTAAAGCCGGTGTCTCTCAATCGCCAGCTGGCCGCCTGGCGTAAAGCTTTGATTGGAATGCGTTGGCTTTTCTTAAAAGATGGCTTGGGAAGTACCAATCATTTTGAGAGTTGTGCCTTTATCCGATCTCGCGCCGGGTTAAAGTGGCCTAACATTCAATACCATTTTCTACCCGGTGCCATGCGCTACGATGGAAAGGCCGCTTTTGCAGGCGATGGTTTTCAGGTGCACGTAGGGCCTAATAAACCTAAGAGTCGTGGCCGGGTAGCAATTAAATCGGACAACCCTATGGTTGCACCGAGTATTCGGTTTAATTATTTGGAAGATGAACAAGATAGACAGGACTGGCGTGATGCGATCCGCCTGACGCGTGAAATACTTCAGCAAAACGCTTTATCCGATTATCGAGGGACAGAAATTCAACCGGGCAGACGCATACAGTCGGATCAGGAGATTGACCAATGGGTCAATGCGAATGTTGAGAGTGCGTATCATCCGTCTTGTACGGTAAAAATGGGTGGTGAAACCGATCCGTTGGCAGTGCTTGACAGTCACTGTCAGGTACGAGGTGTTGAACAGCTGCGGGTGGTAGATTCCTCGATTTTTCCCTCGATCACCAACGGCAATTTAAACGCACCTACCATCATGGTGGCAGAGCGGGCCAGCGACCTAATCAAGGGGCATCAATTACCGGCAGAATTTCCGCCGGTTCGCATTGCTAAGGAGTGGGAAACGAAACAACGGAATACTACCTGCGAATAGCAAGGAGCTATGCGCAGGTAGTGTTATTGCTTAGTTTGCTTTGATTTCCAACAGCTCAACTTCAAAAATCAAGGTTTCACCGGGGCCGATTGATTGGCCAGCACCACGTTCACCGTAGGCCAAATCTGATGGGATCACGAACCGATATTTACTACCCACTGGCATTAACTGCAGCCCTTCGGTCCAACCAGGAATGACACTTTGCAGTGGAAAAGCAGCGGGCTCACCACGATCGATTGAACTATCAAAGGTTCTGCCATCGGTTAAGGTTCCGACGTAATGCACCGAAACCGTATCCTCAAGAGCGGGTTTCGGTCCGTCACCTTCGCTTAATACTTCATATTGCAATCCTGAATCGGTGACCGTAACACCTTCACGAGCGGCATTGTCGTCAAGGAATTTCTGACCCATTTGTTTAGCTTCTTCTGCTCTTGCGGCTTGCGCTTTCTGTTGTTGCTCTTGCAGAGTCTGTTGAGCGCCATCCAATGTCATCGCCGTTTCAGCACCGGTGTGCTGAGCTTTCATGGCTTGTAAGATAAGATCGTAGTTCAACGTATCGCCGTAGTTCTTCAGAACACGTTCACCGATCATCAAGCCCAGGCTGTAGCTGAGTTTGTCGTTGTCAGTGTCTAGGGCGACGTCCTGCGAGTGGGAATGGGTAGAAGCCGCTGCGAGCAACGCTGCAGCCAGAATCGTTTTCTTCATGCGATTGGGAGTCCTTTATAAAGGCCTGATAGAGGGGCTAGAAAGCTACTATCGCATAGTTAGTACGACGATGGGGAGAATTGGATTAGCTGCTAGTAATATTTCTAGTGGTCGAACGTCTCTAGGATTGCGTCGGACTGATCCTCTGTGGAACGATTCAAGGTTTGCACGGTCACATGTTCAATGGCTTTCTTGCGTGTCCTTTGCACCAACATCGCATCAAGGCGAGATTCCAACCGTTCTGGGTAGGCCATCAGTACATCTCTTTTATGCCCTTCGCAGGCTTGCTCAAGCTGCTCTGCGCTGACCAGTAAGTTATTGTTTAATTCGGTTGCATTGCGATCGATGCAGCGATTCCAGGAGATTAAGGCCTGCCTTTGGCGTTCGTCGTCGGTTTGTTGGTGGGTAGGGCTGGCACAACCCAGAATGGACATGCACAGCAGAGCAATCGCTGTGAAATTCGTTCGACGACGTCGCTTCTTCTCTTCATCAGATCGATAAAACACAATCACTCTCACACTTTTTATCCAGTGGCGTATCAGTGTCGAATACACCAAAGGCTGAAGCTCTTAGCTGGCTTCTTTGTTAGCGGGTTCTATTAAAATAGTCCGTTACTTGAGTCTGTAGCGACGGTTCGGAGAGCAACTGAAAGGACCAGTTGGCGAAGCTCTGTTTGTGGATGTAATAAAGAAAAATCTGTGACCCATTACCCCACTGTTTTGTGGGCTAATTGGACATTGCGTCGAAGAAGGAAAAGCCATGAAATGGCCAAGGCGGTCACCAGCAACATCGGAATGACACTGATGTTCACAACTTGCCAACCAAAAATGTGGTGCATGCCACCTGCACTCATGGCGGTGACAGTGACGGTGGTAAACACGATGAAATCATTGATGGCCTGAGTCTTGGCTTTTTCTTGTGGCTCGTATGCGTCGGTCAGTAGTGTGGTGCCACCGACGTAAAGGAAATTCCAACTAATGCCTAGAAGAATGAGTGAACTGACGAAATGCGGAAGTGATTGTCCTGACAAATTGATCGCTACACAGGCAAAGCCTAGCAGTACACCTATGGCGAGCACAGGTAGGATTCCCAGTCGCTTGATCAAATGGCCCGTGACAAACGAAGGCGCAAACATGGACACGACATGCCATTGAATGACTAGGGCCGTGGGGCTCATACCAAACTCATGGGCGTGCATAGCCAGCGGGGTGGCGGACATGACAAAATTCATCGTTCCATAACCGAACATTTGGCAGGCAACGGCGACAATAAAAATGGGTTGGCGCATGATGTCGCTAATGGGTCTGCCAAGATTGCTGGGGTCTTTTTTAAGAGCTTTGGGAAGGTCTGCGCGGCTAATGGTGATCATCGATATGATGTAGACGACGATCAGCACAGCGAATGGTCCGGCAAAGCGCTCAGCCGCAAATATTGAAGAGCTCCAATTCGCAAGATTTGGCCCAATAAAACCAGCGACCACACCACCTGCCATCACAAAAGAGATTGCTAGGCTTTTGTTACTTTCATCCACCACTTCTGCTGCGGTGAAGCGATAATAATTTCCGAAGGCAGCGAAAATTCCAAAACACACAGTGGCGGCGCAAAAAATATGAAAACTGTCTGTAAACAAGGCATAGAGAGCCAACGTTGAGCCGATCACCCCAATGCAGTTGGCGAAGATAAACCCCAGCCGTCGACCAAACCGACCCATAAACCAGGATGCGGGCATGCTACTGGCCATAATGGCAAAGAACTGAAGCGCCATTGGCACCGTTGCTAAGGTTTTTTCGGGCGCTAACTCAAAGCCAATAAGTGCGGAAATAGTGATTAACAATGATTGGCTGATGTATAGAAATCCGTTGCACATCGATAACAGATATATCGTCAGGGGCATTCGGCTTGGCTTGGTCATTGTTTGCCCTGCGACGATGAACGTCGCCGTAATTTCTTTTTAGCCTTTTTTTCACTGCGCAGCCGAAGGACGTTTTGCTCTTCTTCGATTTGCATATCGGGAGTTTCCAGGCTGACTCTACCGAGTTCACCACTGCGGAATTCATTAAGTAGAATTCTGGCAGCGCGGTCAAAATCGACTAAGCCACCCGCCCCCAGGCAGCCGCGTGAAGTTCCGATATGCTCCAGCCAAGCCACACTATCATCCGAAGAGCATTCACCGTAACGTACATGAAGTTCGCTCTGATACTCACCTTTTAGATAGTCGAGCAGGTGAACTGCTACATCACTGCTGTCCATTGCGGTGTCGCGTATTGCCCCTGTGGCCGCCAAACGATAACCGCCCAGAACGTTTTCCAGGTTCGGCCATAGTACGCCGGGCGTATCGCGCAATTGCCAATTGTCGCTCAGTCGTATCAATTGTTGTCTTTTTGTGATGGCGGGCTCATTGCCGGTTTTGGCGGCGGCGCGCCCCACTAGTGTATTGATCAGCGTTGATTTACCCACATTGGGAATGCCCACCACTAGAGTCACCGATGGTTTCAATTGGCCAGGCGTCCGTGGGCATAGGTTCTTGATAGTGCTGATCACGTTAGTGGCGGTGTCCGCGGCATCTTTCTGAATCGCCAGCGCATCGGTGTTCGAGTTCTTCATTGCGGCTATCCAGATGTCGGTTTTGGCTGGGTCAGCAAGATCGCTTTTAGTCAATACTCTCAGGCATGGCCGATCTCCTCGCAATTCCTTCAGCATCGGATTTTGGCTGCTGTACGGAATTCTGGCGTCCAGAACTTCAACTATGATGTCGGTGGAGGGAAGCACTGAGGCGATCTCTTTTCGCGCCTTGTGCATGTGCCCCGGAAACCACTGTATCGGCATGGTGTCAGTGTAGGCGCTGTCACTGCAAGTTGTCAGCAAGGTCGTTATCATTGTGGGTGATGGCCTCGATCAAAAAAAATCCCCCACGCCTAATTTTGGCTCCCATGGAAGGCGTAGTGGATGCCCCCATGCGTGCCTTCATGACTCGACTTGGCGGATTTACACGGTGCGTCACTGAGTTTGTGAGGGTGACAGATGTGCTTTTACCGCCTCGAGTGTTTTATCGATTGTGCCCAGAGCTGGATAACGATGGACACACCGATAGTGCTGTGCCCGTGTATGTGCAATTGCTTGGTAGCAATGCTGCGGCGCTGGCTCTCAACGCACAACGCGCCGTCGCGCTGGGCGCTCCAGGTATTGATCTTAATTTTGGCTGCCCGGCTAAAACGGTCAATAAAAGCATGGGTGGTTCGATCATGCTTCGAGAGCCTGAATTGGTCGAGGAGGTGGTGGCGCGTGTTCGTGAGGCGGTTCCAGTTCGGGTGCCCGTTACGGCAAAAATCCGACTCGGCTACGAAACCGCGGATCATCTAGAACAAATAGTCAGAAGCATCTACAACGCTGGGGCGGATGAACTAACGATTCATGCCAGGACTAAGTTCGATGGTTACAAACCCCCTGCTTACTGGTCATTGGTGGGTGCCATTCATACCTACCCAAAGCATTGGATAACTATAAATGGAGAAATCTGGTCGGAACACTCTGCTTGTGAGGCCATTGAGCAGAGCGGCTGTCCTCACTTGATGATTGGTCGGGGCGCGCTATCTGCACCTGATCTGGCGCGTCGGATAACGCATGGCACTGGCACTCTTGAAATGATGCCATGGGAGTCGGTGCTGAATAATCTGGAGGAGCATTTTTGGCGCATTGATTGTCAAAGCCCTAGGCACATCGGCAATCGCACCAAACAATGGTTGGCCTATCTAAAACGCAATTATCCTCAAGCTGAGGCATTGTTCAAACGGCTCCGCACACATCATCATACCGACGCCTTTCGTGTAGGCTTTGCGCAACACCGGTTGATGGATATAGCGCTGTGACGGTGTTTAAATCGCTGGGCTACAGTGATTTTGTAGGGGAGTCTTTTAACGCTGCAGCGTTGGCATAGCACCCCACAGTTGTATCGTTGCTAGGCGTCGCGGATGGGGTGTCGTTTGAAATTTTAACTAGTGTATTCGCTAATTTGCTCAGCCAAACATTGGCCCATTTTCGCTGCTCCTTGTTGAGACTGTTTATGAATTTCACTCCAAAGTCTCGCCAAAGTTCTCGGTTCTGTCGCCATTCGGCGGGTTTTGCGTCTTCTAATAATGACCACAGTGATTGCAAATGGGCTTGCATCCGTTCATCGTAGACAGGCGATTCCTGTTGGCGAGCCAGTTTGAACATTCGCCGATTCCAGTTACCCGAAAGTGCCCAGTAGTCTTTGCGCAGACTTATTTGTTTACCAAAAGTTTGCTTTAAAAGTGTTTTTTGACCTTCCGTGAAATCAAAACCAATCTTGCTGGCAAATTTGACCACATTGTCGGTGCGTCGCTGAATACGTTCTTCCTTTGTACGCTTTTGATATTTGTTTTTATTTTTTCCTTGTTCGCGCTGGAAGCGTTTTTCAATGAACGTCACTTGCTCATCAGTGAGGGATTTCATTAAACCGAATGAAAAATTTATGGGATGGCATTCGCGAACCGATTGAGTAAACCGTTCGGATTGATCTAACCAGCTTTGTAAGGTTTCAGCTGTGACGGCATCAGTTTCGATGATCCGATTGGAGATGGTATCGAGCAGTGCTGCGTACTTGGGCAATTCGAACTGTCTATGCCAGACATGGAAGGTACCTAGCGTATCCTCAAAGCTGGCTACTTGGGTTTCGTTGAAGTCGCCTAGTTTGTGGAACTCCTTGCGCATTTGATCATCGAGTCGGTTGTAAATCGGGCCGATGATTAATTTGCTATTAGAGCAACCAGATATCACGAGCAGCAGGCTCGCCAGCAAGATAGACGTCCGTTTTTGCAGCGCAATTGATATCATTCCCAATAATTCTAGCGCTAACAGAGCTGTGTAGCGCTTAGGATTTCGATCCCTAACATGACAACTGAGTAATCCATGAGCGACACCGAGAACACGATCACACCGGGAAAAGTGGTCAGCTTTCATTACGATCTGTACGACGCCAACGATGAAGAGCTTGAAAGTACATCCGGAGGTGAACCTATGCTGTTTCTGATGGGAGAACGCAATGTTCTTGCCGTTTTGCAGGAAGCCTTTATCGGTAAATGCGCTGGGGATGACTTTTCAGTCGATGTACCTCATGAGCAGGCCTATGGCCGCTACTACCCCGACCGAATCCAAAGAGTTCCAAAGAAAAAAATAGACAATGGAGCCAATCGTAAGTTCCAAATCGGTCAGATTTTGAACATGCAGACACCCAATGGACGATCACCGGCAACGATTGTAAAAGTCGGTAAATTCAACATTGATGTGGATGGAAATCACCCCTTGGCGGGCAAAGATTTACGCTTTGATGTGAAAATTATTGCCGTGCGCGAATCAACCGAAGAAGAGCGTCAACACGGTCACGCGCATGGTCCGGGTGGTCACAATCATTAACGATTAGGTACACCGAACGTCAGGAGCTTGTCGGGCAATTCTGCTGTGCGAGATTGAATTGTCATGAGACACTGAGTCCATCGAATTAGTTGATCGGCCACTGGCTGATGTATCGAGGAGCCCAAACTATGAAAACAAAAAATGTGTTGAGAATCGCCGCCCCGGTTATATTGATTTTGGTCGCCGTAGGCTGTGCAAAAAATCCGGTAACTGGCAAGAACGAATTGATGTTGGTGTCGGAACAGTGGGAGCTTCAGGTTGGGAAACAGCAATATGTGCCGCTCCGGCAAAGTCAGGGTGGGGATTACGTGGTGGACCCTGGTGTAGAAGCTTATGTCAGAAAAGTGGGAAACCGTCTGGCCGCCAAAAGTGATCGTAAGCTTCCCTATGAGTTCAATGTCATTAACAGTTCCGTGCCAAATGCCTGGGCGTTACCGGGGGGGAAAATTTCGATCAATCGCGGACTGTTAACCGAGTTGAAAAGTGAGGCTGAACTCGCTGCGGTACTCGGGCATGAAATTGTGCATGCTGCGGCTAAGCATGGCGCCCGTGGACAATCTCGAGGTTTGTTACTACAAGGTGGAGTCATGCTCGCCACGGTTGCAGGTAATCGAGAAGGCTATGGACAGCTGGCGCAAGTAGGATCGATGATTGGCGCGCAGCTCATTAACACGCGTTATGGCCGAGACGCCGAGTTAGAGTCTGATCGGTTCGGAATGGAGTACATGTCGCGAGCTGGTTACGATCCACGGGGTGCTGTGGATTTACAGCAAACCTTTGTGCGACTGTCTGAAGGGCGTAATCCAAGCTTTATACAAGGTCTGTTTGCGTCTCATCCGCCGTCAACGAAGCGGGTTGCGGAAAATATCGCCACGGCGAGAAAGCTGCCTTCCGGTGGAACGGTTGGACGGCAAGAATATACACGCGCCATGGAGCGGTTACGTCGAACTGAAACAGCGTACGCCAATTTTGACAAAGCGCAAAAGGCGCTGGCCGACGGCAAAGTAAATGAGGCAAAAAGACTGACGCAACTTGCTATTAAACAAGAGTCGAAAGAATCGCACTTCCACTCCTTCATGGGAGATATTGCGCTCAGACAGAAAAACTCCAGTGCGGCAAAGCGTCACTACGACAGAGCGATATCGTTGAACAAGGAATTTTTTTGGTCCTATGTAAAGCGTGGCGAACTGCATCTTGCCAATCGAAACTATCGGGCAGCAAAAGCAGACTTCAACACCAGTATGAAGCTGCTGCCAACACCAACCGCGGAAGCCGGTTTAGGGGATATCGAGAAAGCCGGTGGCAACGTGCAGGCTGCGAAGAAGCACTATGCCAATGCAGCGCAGGGTAGTGGCCCGGCGGCTGATCGCGCAATGGATTCGTTATTAAAGCTCGATCTGTCTGACAATCCGGGTAACTATGTGTTGGCACAACATGGGGTTACCGAAAAAGGCACTCTGGGTATTCGATTTACGAATCGAACCAAACGGCCCATCGGTAACATTGACATACAAGTGCGGACCAGCAGTGGTCAAACCTTTTTGGCACGCACGATCAATGGCACATTAGGGCCTGGAAAGTCTCAAATCGTGGATACAGGTAAACGTATTACGCAGGCTCAGGCCAATGCGGTGCGAGTGATTGTTCTGGATGCGGTGGTTAAATGAAGCACCGCCTGGTGAACGTTAACGCTCGGGTTGCCGCACTTTTGGTGTTGATGGGTTGGGCGAGCGCGTCTTACGCTGATTCCAATACGGATGCGTTAAAGACACTTTTGGGTACGGCCCTGGGGTGCCAGTTGGTTGAAGAACTATTGGCGGAAATGCCCGTAGAGCCTTTGTATGAAAGCCGTGAGAATGGCTGTGAGCCCATCAATCCGGAAGCGGCTGGCAGCACCCGAGCCTATTTCAGTGATGCCAGTTGTTCTGTAAATGTTAACTACCACGCTACGGAGCTGTTGGACTTTTGTCAGTTAGCGGTCGACTCTTCGGGCTTGGGTAATGCGCAAAATATCGTAGAGAACAGTTGGACTCATAGTCCAGGGTCGAAACTCGATTTAGGCGCACGTTCATTGGAAGGGGTTGTGCATCCCTACATGCAACGCTTGAGCTACAAATCCGTTCAAACGGCAAGAGGAACCTGCGAACTGGAGATGCGCGTGTATAAATCACACCCTACCGCCGACGGACGCCCACTGATTGCCTTACACGGTGGGTCTTGGAGTGCTCGCGGATTTGGTTTTTTTGGCTTGGATTTGACTGTGCCTCACTTTGTTCAACAAGGTTTCGTTGTTTACGCGCCGTTTTATCGACTTTTGGATAATAAAGAAGGCACGGCGGCCTGCCATATGAGTGATATAGGGAGTATCACCGAGGATGCTGAATCGGCGCTGGCCTGGGTGATTGAAAATCAATCCCGCTTTGGCAGCTCGGGTAAGCCGGTAGTGTTTGGTCAGTCTGCCGGTGGGCATCTGGCTGCCTCATTAGCGGTAAATCGTCCGGAGGCGATCGGTGCAGCGGTACTGATGTATCCCCCCACCGACTTTACCGACTTCGTTGAACGTGCCCAACAGGGGTTTTATACCAATGCTGAAGGTATTGCTATTGTCGATGATGTGCTCAATCAACCTGTCTCCGACGCTGATGTAAGCGCCAGTCCAATTCCAGAGAATAGTTTCCCGCTGCGGGTGGCTAACGATCCAAGTATCTATCCGCCCATGATGATGGTGCATGGTTTAAGCGACGAATTGGTTGAAGCCCGGCAATCGATTCGACTCTGTGATGCGCTTGCCGCCAGAGCGCTTATGCCGGTCAGTGAAGAAGTTACGCCGCTGTCGAGTTTGCGCGAAATTGTCGACTGTGGTGCTACCGTTTCAGGGATTTCACACAGCTTGCATTTGCTGCAACAAGGTAAGCATGCACTGGATATCTGTATCGATGATGGACTGCTGTCGTCGAGCACATGCCCCGCCGGTGATGCAGATAGCCGGGCGTTGGTATCCGATACCCTTGCTCAAGCAACCGCGTTTGCGTCCAGCGCCGCCGAAGCCAATGATACGACCGGTGAAAGTTCAGACCAGGGTAATGGCGGGGATATGGATGTCGGGGGATCCAGCGGAGGATCGGGCGGGGGAGTGCTTTTTTTCCTACTGGGTTTACTCGGGTTGGGCGCTGTCTACCGATTTGCGCAGCTGCGCTTGCAGCATGGACAATGAACTGACGCTAACGTCTGTTAATTCTGGCCAGGGAAATTGGCCAGTAACATCCATATGAACAGTAGCCGTACCGGCATTTTTACCTGCCTGCAGGTCGAATACGAAATCGCCCACCATGACAGCCGACTCAGGCACCCCGCTGAAGCGTTGAAGTAACAACTCAATGCCGTCGGGCTGTGGTTTCGGGGCGCAGCAGTCTCGACTGATAATAAATTGCTGATGGAAATAATGATTTAGGCCAGCGGCTTTAAGTGTTTCTATTGCGATGCCTTTGCCGTTTCGGGTTACGATGCCAAGCTGAGCGTGCTGGGTTTTTAAATACTCCAGCAATTCCATCGCACCTGGTTGAGCGGTTGCACGTGAGGCAATGTCGTATTCCATTTCTTCTAGCTGTAGACTGACGGCGGCGGCCTTGTCTTTTGGCAATTGGGCAATGGATTCGAGAATAGGCTGCGCCTCGGGTAGCCCCAAAGTTTGTCGGATAGCATCAAAATCATGGATGGCATGAGTCAATGTGCCATCCATGTCGAACATCCAATAGCGACGCTCTGCCAGCATCAGCTGTCGTCGAGTTTGCGATGAGTGCCATCACACAGGGGCTGGTTTTCCGACGATCTGCAACCACAAAACGCAGCGGTTTTTGTTTCATCTGCGGTGTATTTGATCGGCGTAAAGTCAGAGCCTTTATGACTACCATCGCAAAACGGTTGTTTGCTGCTAAGCCCGCAGGCGCACCAGAAGTAGGTTTCACCTTCAGTAACTTCGATTTTATAAGGAGAATTTTGAGTCGCTTTACCGTTTGTCATCGCTTTTGATT
The DNA here is from genome assembly GCA_019634245.1 of Gammaproteobacteria bacterium. The sequence continues at coordinate 44,591 of JAHQVR010000030.1, read as the reverse complement.
TACTCTTTGAAAAAATTAAGTGAAAGAATACCGAGTATCGAACTTACATGCCAGGGCTAATGTTGCCAGGGCGGTAGAGTTTTTTAAGCATCACAGAATACCCGTCTGGCGCATGTGGATCTGCGCGAAGTCGGGATAAAGTATCGACGAGCGCTGTTTGCTGCTAGATTAGTAAAGCACTAAATTACCGCGTCTCGGGAGTGCCGGTCATTTATCTAATAGCTCGACTATTTCTGAAAAATGGGTAGCGACAAAATCTGCACCTGCGGATAATAGTGCATTAGCATGCCCAGGTGGGCAGTGCCCACCCCCAGTAAACCCTATAACCTGCATGCCGGCACGTTTACCAGCGAGTACGCCATTGGCACTGTCCTCGACCACAATGCAATCTATAGGCAATACGTCTAGCTGATTAGCAGCGTGCAAAAACAGATCGGGAGCAGGCTTTCCATGACTGACAAGCTCTGTCGAAAATACATGTGGATCAAATAACTCAAATAAACCGGTGCTCTTCAGTTTGGATACAAGCGATTGATTTGATGAACTCGATGCTACACATTTGGAATATTGCAGTGACTTCAACGCCTCGTAGGCACCTGTAACCGGCTGTAGTTCCTGTTCGATTCTCCGGGATAGGGTTGCTTCCAATGGGTCAAAAAAATCTTCGGGTAGTGGCTTTGCGTTTATTTCCACAAGCAATGCAGATGTTTTTGCTTTCCAATCTGGCATTGGAATACCCATGAAATTAGCCATATAGTATTCGGTGGTGTATTCAAGTCCATGCTGCCTAAAGAATGCCATCTCGGAATCGACGAGTAATACTTCACTGTTTACCAATACTCCGTCGCAATCAAATATGACTGATTTCATTATCGAATTTGCTTCACTTTTATTCTGCTCGCAGACTCGCTATGTAAATTATTCTGCTTCTGATGATTTAGCCCAAAGATTGATGCCTTGATCTTTAGCGTGCTGGTCAATTTCTTTTAGTTCTGCTTCAGTAAATTCCAGATTGTTAACGGCGCCGGCGCACTCGATGATCTGCTCTGGCTTCGATGCGCCAATGAGTGCAGTGGTAATACCGTTATTTCTCAACACCCACGCTATAGCCATTTGTGCCAGTGTTTGCCCACGTTTTTCGGCTATCGCATTCAGCGATTGTAGTGCGGCTATTGAATCGTCATTAATAAATTCAGGGCGTAAAGATTTTCCTTGCGAAGCACGACTGCCTTCCGGCACACCATTAAGGTACCGACTGGTTAACATACCTTGTGCCAGCGGCGTGAACCCTATAGATCCTATGCCAAGCTCCGCTAGTGTTTGCTTCAATCCATCGGTCTCTACCCAGCGATTGAACATATTGTAGCTTGGTTGGTGAATGAGGCAGGGTGTGCCTAGCTCGTTTAGAATGGCTGCGGCTTGCCGAGTTTTTTCGGAGTTGTAGGAAGAGATGCCTACATACAGGGCCCGCCCTGAACGGACAATGTGGTCAAGAGCGCCCATAGTTTCTTCAAGTGGCGTATTAGGATCAAATCTGTGTGAGTAGAAAATGTCGACGTAATCCAAACCCATACGTTTCAAACTTTGATCGCATGAGGCTATCAAATACTTACGAGAACTCAGCTCTCCATAGGGGCCTGGCCACATCAGGTAACCGGCTTTTGACGAAATAATTAATTCGTCACGGTAGCCAGCAAATTCGTTTTTCAGAACGCGACCAAAGCTTTCTTCAGCAGAGCCTGGCGGTGGGCCATAGTTATTCGCCAGATCGAAATGCGTTATACCGTGATCGAATGCTGTGCAACACAGTGCTCGGTGCGTATTTTCGGCTACATCGTGGCCGAAGTTGTGCCAAAGACCGAATGAAATAGCAGGTAACTTAAGCCCAGAATGACCACAGCGTCGGTATACCATGGATTCGTAGCGGTTGGCAGCAGGCTGATATAACATCATGGTTTCCAGTGAAGAGTGAATTACATTGACTGGCAGTATAAGCACTGCTCTCGGTTCATTCTACAACTACGGTTGAGCATGCGCCCCCTGTTCGGGACTGATATCGAGTTGTTCCAGAAGGGGCCCTACGATCTTAAGGTTATAGAAACGCTTACTAACGCTTACAGCATTACCGGTCCAGTCGGTAAGCTTCGGAAAATCTAGCACCGCGTAGTTGTGGTCTTGGGGATCATACTGTGGGTAATTTCCAATAAAGTGCCTCGAGTAATTTGGCTGGAAATCTTCATCGTTGGTTTAGTTATGGCCAGGGCTATTCCTGCCAGGGTGGTTGGGTTTTGTTAAGCATCGCTGAAAATCCGTCCTGTGCTTCTTGGCCTGCGCGAATTCGGGCCAAAGTATCAACGAGCTCTTCTTGCAAATGGGTGTCGTTTGCGGAGTTGGCAACTTTTGGAATGAGTTGCTTACACTCAGCCTGCGCCATTGGGCCGCCATTTCTAAACTCGTTGATCATGTGCTCAACGTGTCGATCCAGGGCATGATCTTCGCAAACTTCGTGTATCAATCCGATGGCTTGAGCGGTTGCGGCCGTGAATTTTTCGGCACTGAGAAAAAACCTTCGCGCCTGACGTGCACCAATAGCGGCGATGGCATAGGGGCTGATGACAGCAGGTATTAAACCGAGCTTAACTTCCGAAAAACTATAAAAGCTTGTGTGTGCGCCTATGGCCATGTCGCAACAGGCGGCAAGTCCAGCACCACCACCCATGACTGCTCCATGAGCGCGGAGTAGGGTTGGACAAGGGAATTCGTTCAACGATCTAAGCATGTGAGCCAAGTCGTCGGCATCACGTCGATTGTCCTCAGCGGACAGATGTTTGGACGCTTTCATCCAGTTTACATCGGCTCCCGCACAGAAACTTTTTCCGGTGCCAGACAGAACCAAAAGGCGCGTATCTTTTTTTATGTCCTCGAGCGCCGTAATAATCCCATGTATGAGCTCAATGTTTAGAGCGTTGTGCTGTTCAGGACGGTTTAGCGTTAATTTCGTTATACCGTCGTCGTCGGTGGAGACTGTCAAAGTTTGCATGTTTAATTTATGCTCTGCGTGTGATTTCCTGTTTATTTATTAAATGCTGCAAGCTGATAAACAGCCTGTATAAAACCAGCGCGCAGGCAGCGCCCAATAGCCATATCTGCCCTGTCTCCCTATAGAAAAACCAGCCGAGCAAATAGGCAAAGGCCCCGATGATAAAAGTCCATTGCTGCCATTTGATTTGTGAGTGATAGACAGTGTTGAGAGTTCGATCGATTAGCACGAGATTAATGATAAACCCCATAACGGCAGTAATACCAAACAATGGATAGAGCGCTTGCAGAATAAACCCAAGAATCGCCTGCGAACGAGCTCCAGACACTACCAACCCCCTTGGGTCATCCATCGATCCATCTGCTCAAGCCGATCGCCACCCCAGAACGGCTCATCATCGATGTACATCATCGGGGAGCCGAACACTCCACGCTCTATCGCGGCTTCAATAGCCGTCCTAAGCCGATCTTTAATCTGCGGTGTCGAACAGGCCTCCAGGCAGGCCTTGGCATCCAGACCGACAGTCTCCACGATTTGTGCGACAACCTCAGTGTTTGAAATGTCTTTATCGTCCTGGTAGTAACTTTTAAATCCGGCTTTGATGAGATCGGTCGCCTTACTGCTGATTGTCTCCTCCTCGTTATCCAACGCCCAGTAAGTTGCACGGCATAACGCCACCGTTCCTATTGGAAAGCTGCTTGGCTTTTGGTAAGGGATCTTTTTCTCCCGCGCAGACCGATTGAAGTCCATTTCCGCATACTCGCCTTTGAGGGGGTAGCTCACTAGCGGTTTGGTTTCAGTGACTTTGAATATCGCGCCGAGCAGTATCGGATGCCAGCGTACTTCGCGATTGTGCTTTTTTGCCAGTGCTTCAATCTGGGTACTGGCGAGATAGCCATAGGGGGAAGAATAGTCAAAGTAAAAATCAATCGGATGTGTCATGAGATAGCTCTGCTGGTGTATTGGCTCAAGCGTCGATCACACATTCGTTGTGCGGTATTCGACATGCATATTGGGTCACTGTGTTTGAAGCCGTTAGTTGGCGGTATCTATTAAGGACCGGCTGATCAACAGTCGCTGCACTTCAGATGTGCCTTCGTAGAGTTTACACACTCGCACATCCCGAGCAATTTGCTCCACTGGGTAGTCCGCCAGGTAGCCGTAACCGCCGTGAATTTGGATGGCATCTGAGCACACTTTCTCGGCCATCTCACTGGCAAATAATTTGGCCATTGAGGCCTCGATCAGGCAAGGTTCCTGGTGGTCGCGCATGGCTGCGGCTCGCCAAACCATCAGCCTCGCCGCCTCGATTTGCGTTGCCATATCGGCCAACATAAAGCCAACGCTTTGGTGATTAATAATTGGGGTGTTGAAAGTGATGCGAGAGTTAGCGTACTGCTTGGCATGTTCAAAGGCTGCGCGTGCCATTCCAACCGATTGTGCTGCGATGCCGATGCGTCCGCCTTCAAGGTTAGACAAGGCTATTTTATACCCCTGACCCTCTTCCCCCAATCGATCACTCACAGGCACACGGCAATTGTCGAGCACGATTTGGCAGGTGTCTGAGGCTCTTTGGCCCAGTTTATCCTCCACGCGGCTAACAATATAACCAGGGTTGTTCGTTTCTATGATAAACGCGGTGATGCCTTGTTTGCCCTCTCCGGTGCGCGCAAAGACAATGGCCAAAGCAGCGCTTTTCCCGGATGTTATAAATTGTTTAGTGCCATTTAAAATGTAATGGTCACCCTCACGAATAGCCTGGCACGACAAACTGCCGGCGTCGGACCCCGCTTCGGGTTCGGTTAGGCAAAAAGCTCCTAACTTGCGACCGCTAGTCATGTCATGTAAGTAGCGATTTTTTTGATCGTCAGTGCCAAACGAGTAAATAGGCATGCAAGCCACAGAGTTATGTACGCTCATAATGGTTGAACAAGCACCATCGCCTGCAGCGATTTCCTCTAGCGCTAGTGCATAGCTCAAATGATCGCTACCGGCACCGCCGAACTCATCAGGGAGTAGCATCCCCATGAATCCAAGTTCTGCCATTTCTTCGATGGCCTTACTGGGAAATTGTGCCAGTTTGTCGTTGGCGGCGCTTTGTGGTTTTAATACGGCTGTTGAAAACGACTGGGCAGAGTCGCGAATCAGCGTTTGTTCTTCGGAGAGTCGCATTACGAGGGCAGTCGCTCAATGGCGATGGCTGTGGCTTCACCTCCACCGATACAAAGTGCTGCAATGCCCAGAGATTTATTGTGTTGTTCAAGCGCATTCATCAGCGTCACCATGATTCTCGCACCGGAGGCTCCGACGGGATGGCCGAGTGCGCAAGCGCCTCCGTAGACATTCACTTTGTCAGTCGATAATCCGAGTTCGAGCATAGCTGCCATGGTCACTACGGCGAAGGCTTCGTTAATCTCATACAGATCGACCTCTGCTGCTGTTTTGCCAATTTTGCCCAATACGTTGTGCACAGCCTGGATGGGGGCGGTGGTGAACCACGCAGGTTCGTGCGCGTGACCGGCGTGAGCCAGAATACGCGCCCGTGGTTTTAGTCCGCGGGTCTGGGCTTCTCGTTCGGACATCAGTACCAACGCGGCTGCACCATCTGAAATAGAACTGGAATTCGCCGCGGTTACCGTTCCATCCTTGGCAAAGGCCGGACGAAGGGTTTTGATCTTGTCTAAATTGGCTTTAGGCGGTTGTTCATCGTGCTCAATCACGAGCTGTGATTTGCGCGTTTTTACAGTCACGGGAGTAATTTCTGCGGCAAAGGTGCCAGTGTCGATCGCCTGTTGAGCGCGTTTTAAGGAAGTGATAGCAAATTCATCTTGTGCTTCTCTAGTGAACTGGTAGTGCTTGGCTGTCTCCTCTGCAAAGTGTCCCATCAACTTGCCAGAGTCGTACGCATCTTCGAGGCCGTCGAGGAACATGTGATCTTGTACACTGCTGTGCCCCATGCGCAAGCCATCGCGAACTTTGGGTAGCAGATAGGGTGTATTGGTCATGCTCTCCAGGCCGCCCGCAACCGCGGTTCTGGCACTGCCGGCTTTAAGTAGATCGTGGGCAAACATGACGGCTTTCATACCTGAGCCACACATTTTGTTGATGGTTGTGCAGCCTGTGCTGTTGGGAATACCGGCTCCCAAAGCAGCTTGCCGAGCTGGCGCCTGACCCATGCCGGCGGGTAGCACACAACCCATCACCACCTCTTCAATCTCTGTGGGTTCGATTCCAGCTCGAGCCAAGGCGCCGTGAATGCTGGCACTGCCAAGCTCAGGGGCTTTGGCGGCCGAGAGATCACCTTGAAAACTGCCCATAGGTGTTCTAGCCGCATCGACGATTACGATGGAATCGGGGGTTGAGGTCATACTGCCTCCAAAACGTTCAGTGATGAATGTGAAATGCTGCTCGGCGGCTGAGTTGACGCGCTCGTGGAGCTCGCTCATTATACAGGTCTGTCCGTGGAGTATTCCTCAATGTCGACACCTGCAGCAAGTCTGTCCACAAAAACCGATGTTCAACCTTTGCGCTTTATAACAGCGGCAAGCTTGTTCGATGGTCACGATGCATCGATCAATATCATGCGCCGTATATTGCAGTCCAAAGGCGCAGAGGTTGTGCATTTAGGGCATAACCGTTCTGTCGAAGAGATCGTCACGGCCGCAATTCAGGAGGATGCCCACGGGATTGCGATTAGCTCATATCAAGGTGGTCATGTTGAATTTTTCAAGTACATGATCGATATGTTGCGCGAGCGAGGGGCGACCAGCATCGCTGTGTTTGGCGGTGGTGGGGGTGTCATCATTCCCGAGGAAATTCAGGAACTCCACGACTACGGTGTGGCGCGAATTTATTCTCCGCAAGACGGTCAAGCATTAGGCTTGACGGGCATGATTGACCATATGCTCGCTACCACCGCACAAACTGTGGCTGCAAGTCTGAGCGATACGGGAGTAAGCCAGTTATTCACTCCCAGTGCCGATTCTTTTGGTGCGAAGAGTCACTTACCCTTAGCACGCTTAATCAGTCAAATTGAAAATGGCTTACTGTCTGAAGCCGATCGGTCGCGACTGATGCAACAAAGTGAAGCGCTGACCAAAAAGGGGCCTGTCTTGGGCATCACTGGCACCGGCGGTGCTGGAAAATCCTCGGTTACCGATGAAATCATACGACGTTTGCGTCTGGATCAAGACAACACGACGGCCATCACCCTGCTAGCTATCGATCCCACTCGACAAAGGTCGGGCGGGGCGTTGTTGGGAGATCGCATTCGAATGAACGCGATAGAACATGAAAAAGTATTTATGCGCTCCTTGGCTACGCGTAACTCCGTGGGCGAGGTTCCAGAAGTCTTACCTGAAATGATCGCGGCCTGCCGGCTGGCCGGCGCGGATATAGTCATAGTTGAAACGCCCGGAATAGGGCAGGGCAGCGCAGGCATAGTGCCCTACTGCGATGTGTCGTTGTATGTCATGACACCAGAGTTTGGCGCGGCTAGTCAATTGGAAAAAATTGACATGCTCGATTTTGCCGACCTCGTTGCCATCAACAAGTACGATCGCTCGGGTGGTGAAGATGCGCTACGCGATGTCCGCAAACAGTTGCAACGTAATCGGGAAGCCTTTGACCAGTCGGTGGATGATATGCCTGTCTTTGGCACCATTGCCTCACGCTTTAATGATGATGGGGTTACGGCGCTTTATCAAGCTTTGGCAGCGGCACTGACACACAAAGGTTGGTCGTGTCGCCCAGGGAGTTTACCTAAAGTATCCGTGACCCAAAGTTCGCGACAGCAGGACATCATCCCTGCTGCTCGTCGTCGCTATCTATCCGAAATATCTGACAGTGTTCGTGAGCACCACGCCAACGCCATGAGTTGGGCGAATTTGGTGAGGGAAAGGCAGCACCTAAACACCAGCGCGAATCTTCTGGGTGATGGTGCGCCTGCCGCTTTGGCAAAATTGATAGCGGAACGCTCGGAGCAGTTACCCGAGCATGTCGATCAGCTGTTGTCAGACTGGCCTGCAATCGTCGAGCAGTACAATAATCGCGACGATCGGCACTTCGAAACTCTGTCGGGAACGTTACTAAACAGGGTGTCATTACCGCACTATTCTGATCACGGTGATCTTCTATGCTGGCTATTGCGTGAGAACCTGCCGGGACACTTTCCGTTTACCGCTGGTGTTTTTCCATTCAAACGACGTGATGAAGATCCAACCCGTATGTTTGCAGGCGAGGGGAATGCCGCCCGCACCAATGCCAGATTCAAAGCCCTGTCAGAACACTCGGATGCCAAGCGTTTATCGACGGCGTTTGATTCCGTCACTTTGTATGGTAACGACCCGGCGGTTCGGCCAGATATTTATGGGAAGGTGGGAAATTCTGGAGTGTCGATAGCCACTGTCGATGACATGGAAGTGTTGTATGACGGTTTTGATTTATGTGACCCCAAAACATCTGTCTCCATGACCATCAATGGTCCGGCTCCGACTATTCTGGCCTTCTATTTTGTCACCGCGGTGCGCCAACAGCTGGCCAAGTTTGAACAAGCGCATGGTCGGCAACCGGACACCGATGAGTATCATCAGCTGCGTGAAAAAACGTTTTCAATGGTACGCGGTACGGTTCAGGCCGACATATTAAAAGAGGATCAAGGTCAGAACACGTGTATTTTTTCGACTGAATTCAGCCTACGAATGATGGCGGACATTCAAAGCTGGTTTATCGAACACAATGTCCGTAATTTCTATTCAGTATCTATATCTGGATACCATATTGCAGAAGCCGGGGCTAATCCCATCACTCAGCTGGCACTCACGTTATCTAATGGATTTACTTACGTTGAAAACTATTTGTCCCGCGGTATGGATATTGATGACTTCGCGCCGAGTTTGTCATTCTTTTTTAGTAACGGGATGGATCCTGAGTACACCGTTCTTGGTCGGGTGGCGCGGCGGATCTGGGCTGTCGCCATGCGAGATCGATATGGTGCTTCCGAGCGTTCCCAGAAACTTAAATACCACATACAGACATCTGGTCGTTCCTTGCATGCTCAGGAAATGTCCTTTAATGATATTCGGACCACGCTGCAAGCTTTGATCGCCATCTATGACAATTGTAATTCGCTACACACCAACGCCTACAATGAAGCGATCACAACCCCCACAGACGAATCGGTGCGGCGTGCGGTGGCGATTCAACTCATCATCAATCGCGAATGGGGCCTGGCGCGTAACGAGAATCCGAACCAGGGTAGCTTTGTGGTCGAAGAGCTCACTGATTTGGTGGAAGAGGCCGTGTTGTGCGAGTTCGATAGATTGTCTGAGCGTGGAGGTGTGTTGGGCGCCATGGAAACCGGATATCAGCGAGGTAAGATTCAAGATGAATCGATGCTTTATGAACATCGAAAACACGATGGGAGTTTGCCGATCATCGGGGTCAACACCTTTTTAGATCCCGCTGGAGATGAGCAGGACACCATTGAATTGGCGCGTTCCTCCGATGCCGAAAAACAGTCCCAGGTATCTCAGTTGGCGGCGTTTCACGCACGGCATGCGGCGTCCGCCCCGGAATCGCTGAGAAAAGTTCAGCAGGCGGCGATGGCTGGTGAGAACGTGTTTGCAGAATTGGTTGAAGCCGCTGAGCATTGCTCACTCGGGCAGCTGACTGAGGCCTTGTTTGCGGTGGGTGGTCAATATCGGCGCAACCTCTAAGGGGCCGCAGATTGGCCCACAGGCATGAACTATAATCCAGGGAATGATGCACTCATTAAAATCAGCCGGGTAACTAATGCAGATGCTTACTAATAGCGATCTGCTTAGCCAGCCTAGTGACCGTGTAGCGTTAAAAGACGAACATCTTGTCTACCGGGCTTGCTCTACCGCTTTCGCTCAGACGCTTGGCTTTAGTTCGCCAGAAGAAATCATCGGCCGAACCGATTTTGATCTTCTGCCAGCCCATACCGCTCGTGAGCAACTCACACTGGATAGTCAAACCATATTCTCGGCGCAGGCAGATATCAGTGCCATTGAATTAGGGCCAGACAATGTTCAGGCGATGATTGTTCGCACGCCTGTGATGTCTTCAGGCCGTCAGGTACATGGCATCGATATTCGCTTGTTGGGCGGTCCCAGCCTCAACACGCCACGTTCGGCGGTAACGATCGATTATCAACTACTGGTTAATGAAGGTCTCCAAGGTAGCCTGATATTTAGTCGTCATGACATATTGTTCGCCAATGACAATGCAGCGAGGGTGCTTGGTTTTGTCAATGCGGATACGTTAGTAGAGCAAGGCCGGCTGCACGATTTATTTGCTGATGAACAACTAGCAGAGCTAACCACCGCTGCTATTCGCGATATTGAAGAACCCGTAAAACCACAGCGCCTTATGGTGACAGCCCAAGACCGTTCCGGGCAGTCCTTGCAACTTGCAGCGCGTGTTACCTATGTGCAATGGGGTTCCGCAAGAGCAACACTGTTATCGTTCGTCGATGTAGCCTTCAACACAACTGCTAAAAATCTGGGAACACCTGCATTGCTAGCCGCAGGGGAGCAAGAGGCTGATAAAGCGCAACGAATCGACGATCAGCGCTATAAACACTTTGCCCGATCAGCGGCTGATTTTTTCTGGGAAATGGATTCGCGGCTGTGTTTTCGTTTTGTGTCTGAAGAAACTATGAGCGTGTTTGGTATTCCGGCAGAACATATTGTTGGTCGTACCTTGCTCCAACTGTTGGAACACCCGGCGAATATTAACGAAGATGGTCACTGGGATGCGCACATTAAGTTGGTGGACGATCATCAGCCTTTCAGAGACTTTGAGTTTCGTTGGGCGGTGGCCGGTGAAACCAAGGTCATTCGTTACAGTGGCTTACCTATCTTCAATAGATCGCGAGAGTTTTTAGGCTACCGCGGTACTGCGCGTGATGTCACAGCATCGGTGCGGCAGGCCGAAACCATGGCCTACCATGCCAACCACGATGCGTTGACCGGACTTATGAACCGCCGGCAATTTGAGAATCTCGTGAACACGGCGCTTGAGGATGCCCGTTCCGAGCGTCAAACCCATGCCATGTTTTTTATGGATTTGGATGGGTTTAAAGTGGTGAACGATACCTGTGGTCATGAGGCCGGGGACGAACTGCTTCGTCAACTGGCACAGTTGTTCGATAGTCTAGTGCGAAAAAGTGATTTGCTGGCGCGGCTTGGTGGTGATGAGTTTGGTGTGTTTCTTTATAACTGTAAAGTTGCGGAAGCGTTGAAGCTGGCGACGCAAATTCGTCACGAAGTTGAAAACTTTCAATTTCTCTGGGAAGAGAATGCGTTCGCCGTTGGCGTAAGTGTCGGTCTGGTGGTGGCAGATGATCGTTGGGAGAATTTGGAGTCGTTATTTCGCGCGGCAGATTCAGCTTGTTATATCGCAAAGGACGAGGGTAGAAATCGAGTAGTGGTTTATCGCGAAGGCACCGGAAATCAAAGCAATCGCAATATCGCCACCCACTGGGTAGAAGAAATCAATTCCGCGCTGGAATCTAACCGGATGCGCTTGGCCTGTCAAAAAATTCAACCGCTTCACAATCAACCAGATGGTCTGCGCTTCGAGATGCTGCTAAGGCTCGAACGTGAAGATGGTTCTTTAGTTAGTCCCACTGCGTTTCTGCCTTCCGCTGAACGTTATGGGCTATCGGCGGCGCTGGATGAGCGAGCGATTGATTTGTGTTTGAACTGGTTAAGAGATAATCCGCGTTTACAGCACAGTGTCAGGCACTGTTCTATTAATCTGTCTAGTGGATCTTTTGCGCAGCCGGAATTTGCCGAGCAACTCATTACGAAAATTGAAAAAAGCGGAATACCTGCTGAAAAACTCTGTTTTGAACTTACAGAAACTGCCACCATCGCCAACCTATCCAGTGCCTCAGAGTTCATGCACAGGATGAGTGAGATTGGCTGTCGTTTCAGTATCGATGATTTTGGTTCTGGCCTGTCATCATTCGCATACCTGCGTAAGTTACCCATTGATTTTTTAAAAATAGATGGCTTGCTCGTAAAAGACATTCTCGATGATGCCACCGACTTCACGATGGTGAAAGCCATCAACGATATCTGCAAGTCGATGGGTAAGCGAACAGTCGCAGAGTTTATCGAATCACCTCGGTTGCTGAATGCGGTTAGAGATCTAGGTATTGATTTTGCCCAAGGCTACCATGTGGGTGAACCAGAGCTTATAAAGCATTAGCCCCACGGTCTGATTGGCTTTTTTAAGATCAGTTCACCTATACGCTCTATTTGCTCGCTGCTGACTGTGTTTCGTCGGATCCGCGACGCCAAGTATGGAAGCGTTCGATCCACTTAAGCACCGTCTCTGGTTGATGAGCTCGTTTCCATTCCCCTGCAGCGTATTTGTTTGCTTCGGCCAGGGTGGGATAGATGTGAATGGTGCCGAGGATCTTGTTTAGGCCAATATTCTGTTTCATGGCCAGCACATATTCAGCAATGAGGTCGCCGGCGTGTTCGCCCACGATGGTGACACCCAGAATTTTATCTTTTCCAGGAACAGTGAGTACTTTGACTACACCGTAATTGCTGCTGTCTGCAATGGCTCTGTCCAAATCGTCGATACCGTAGGTGGTGATTTCATACGGTATGTTTTTGGCTTTTGCCTCAGTTTCGTTAAGACCTACACGCGCTACTTCCGGATCGGTAAATGTCGCCCACGGGATTACTCGATAGTCCACTCGAAACTTTTTTAATACACCAAATAACGAATTGACAGCGGCAAACCAGGCCATATGAGCGGCTGTGTGAGTGAATTGGTACGGGCCCGCCACATCGCCTACTGCATAAATATTGGGAAAATCGGTTTGCAAATAATCGTTGACCTGGATGGTTCCATTAGAGTTTAAACTGACGTTTAGCTCTTCTAATCCAAACCCACTGCTGCGCGCTCTGCGGCCCACCGCCACAATGATTTCGTCGAACGGCAGTTTTATCGTCTCACCTGAGGAGTCACACACCAGTACTTTTTCACCCTCTATTGATTCCACGGCCACAGCGTTGGTGTTAGTCATCAAATGCACGCCATCGGCTTCGAATTTTTCCATCACCATGCGCGATATCTCTGGATCTTCTCTCACCATAATCCTATCTGCGCGTTCAACCTGCCAAACCTCACTTCCAAGTCGTCGAAAGGCTTGGCTGAGTTCACTGCCGATAGGGCCGCCGCCGAGCACCACTAACCGCTTGGGTTGTTCTTTGAGCTCCCATAGAGTGTCTGAGGTCAGGTAGTGGATGTTGTCGAGGCCGGGGATCGGGGGTACAAAAGGTTCACCCCCGGTGGCCACAATAATATTCTTAGTCGTCAGGGTGCGCCCATTGACTTCGACACTCCATGGTGAGGTGATGCGCGCCTCGCCCTCAATGACATCCACGCCCAAGTTGGTATAGCGTTCAACGGAATCATGAGGTTCGATTGCGGCGATGATCTCATGAACCCGAGTCATGGTTTTGCCAAAATCTATTTCGCCGCTGGCGTTTTGTACACCGTATTTCTCGCTGTGGCGGATATTGTTCATCAGTTTTGCTGAACGAATCAGTGCTTTTGAGGGGACACAGCCGGTGTTCAAACAGTCGCCACCCATTTTATGACGCTCAATGAGTGATACTTTGGATTTAACCGCCGCCGCTATGTAGGCTGAAACCAATCCTCCGGAGCCAGCGCCTATGACCACAATATTGCGATCAAACGACTCTGGTTTGTCGTAGCCGGCATAGACTTTCCTGGCTTTGAGTACATCAATGATCTTCTTAGCCACCAACGGAAAAATACCGAGAAGGGCAAATGAGCCCAGAATTGCCGGGGACAATATACCGCTGAGACTGTCCAGTTTTGCCAGCTGGGTGCCTGCATTCACAAACACCGCTGTGCCAGCCAACATACCTATTTGACTGACAATGTAGAAAACACCGGTTTTGAGCTTAGTGAGCCCCATCACCAGGTTGACTATAAAGAACGGAAAAATGGGCACTAGGCGACAGGTGAAGAGATAGAAAGCGCCATCTTTTTCGATATTTTTATTGACGGCTTCTAGTTTGTCTCCAAATTTTTGTTCAACAGTGTCTCGCAATAAAAATCGAGAGACCAAAAATGCCAATGTTGCTCCAATACTGGAGGCAAAAGACACCACAAACAGGCCTGTAAATAAACCGAAGAGTGCACCTGCGGCAACGGTTAGAATGGCCGCACCAGGCAGCGATAAGGCTGCTACGGCCACGTAGATTAAGAAGAATATCGCAATGAATTGAATGGGATACTGGGCGTAGAGCTCGTCAAGCCGGGCTTGTTGGCTCTTCAGATACTCAAGATCAAAAAATCGACCTAAATCGAAGATGAAGAAGCAGGCCACCAGCAACACTAGAGCTAGCAGTAGTATTTTTTTATTTTTCATAAACGAACTCTTCCGATGTCCTTGGGTAAAGATGCCACTTGGAGCGCTGAAGAACCGCTTGGTTCCAAGCGATAACTCAATGTCTGGCTGTTCGCGCGTGCTTTTGTGAGAATTGTAACGAGATGATACCGACAACGGGTGATGTGATTTTGGTGAAACCGGCGCCCAGTCTGTCGGTACAGCCCATCGAGCAGTCGGTGTGTCGCTATTTGGGTTATCAGCCGCCTGCCAGTGAGTCTATTCCCACAGCGTACTGTCATCATTGGTGCGATTTTGGAACAGCACCTGACGAAAACCTCGTTGCGGCCGTGCCCATTCATATTGCCGTGGATAGTGATCATGGTCGACTGACTTTAATTGACGTGAGCGCAGCGGAAGCCAAGCAAATTCAGCAGACACTGAATCAATTCTTGGCTGAGGATGGGACGCAGTTGAGTTTTACCTCACCAGAGCGGTGGTATTTACATGGCTGCGCGATGGAGTCTATTAAACAGTTAGATTCACTGCCTGCCCCTGTGCTCGCTGGACGAAACGTCGGACACTTTCTTCCAAGGCTGGAAGGCGCAGCCAGCTGGCGTCGATTGCTGACCGAAGTTCAAATGGCGCTGCACGATCATCCGGTTAATACTGCTCGATCCGGGCAGCAACTGAGTATTAATGGCTTCTGGTTTTGGGGTGCCTTTAGTCTGGATTCAACACCGATCGAACGTTCTATTGAACCTGCCGCAGTAAACCTCGTGTTTGCCAATGACGCCTTCACTCGGGGGCTTTGTCGAGCCGCGGGGATTGCGTGCAGAGCATTATCCGAACTCGATGGCGCCGACGATCTGAGTACTCACGCCAGCCTCTGTGTAGTAAATGACGACCAAGCGGAATCTTGCCAGCAACTGCTACTTCAAAAACTCCAGTTGCGAGAGGTTGGATCACTGACCATCGACGATGGAGTGGTGGTTCAAAAAGAACGTGTTACCAAACCCTGGTGGCGTCGATGGCTGTAACCATAACCACCCGCTCATCTCCTACTGATATCCCTGCACTACACGAAAATTTGGTGGCGCATCGAATTCTCGCGGCGCGAGGTGTGCGTTCATCGTCAGAGCTGGACTACTCCTTGGGAGCGCTGCCTTCACCAGATGCACTACCGGATATTGAGCGCGCGGTCGACCGTTTGCTCTTAGCCCGAGAAGCAGAAGATCAAGTGTTGATTGTTGGCGACTATGACTGCGACGGTGCAACCAGCACAGCGCTTATGATGCTGGCATTAAGAGCGTTTGGTTTTACCCAGCTGGATTACTTTGTACCCAACCGTTTCGACTTTGGTTATGGTCTATCTCCTGCGGTGGTGAATATCGCCAAGGAGCGACAAACCGATTTAATCGTAACGGTCGATAATGGTGTTGCATCGGTGGAGGGTGTGAGGCATGCATCCCAGCTTGGTATCGATGTCGTCGTGACTGATCATCACCTACCTCCAGAGCAGTTGCCTGAACCCGTGGCACTGGTCAATCCTAATCTGGAAGGCTCTCACTTTTGCTCTAAAAATCTGGCGGGTGTGGGGGTTGCGTTTTTTGTTTTACTCGCTTTGCGTGCTCGTTTGCGAAAGTTGGATGATCCTGGCGCTGAGTTTAAACTGGCAGAGTTGTTGGATTTGGTTGCTATTGGCACTGTCGCCGATATGGTTCCTTTGGATGCTGTGAACCGCGCCTTAGTCGAACAAGGTTTGCGGCGAATTCGACATCGCAGCACACGGCCGGGGATATTAGCGTTGCTCAAGGTGGCTGGGCGCACCCCAGAGCAAATGACAACCCAGGATATTGGTTTTTTTATTGGCCCCAGGCTCAACGCTGCGGGTCGAATGCAGGACATTAGTGTGGGTATTGAGTGCTTGATGGGAGATGATGAACATTCCATGGCTCTGGCCGGTGAATTGGATAGCCTGAATCAACAACGTCGATCCGTGGAAAAATCCATGACCGATACCGCAAGTATCCAGTTGGAGCACGCTTCAAGAGATGCTGTTGATGTGGCGAGCCGGTTTGGCGTCTGCCTTTATGAAAAGGATTGGCATCAAGGCATCATCGGCATTCTGGCCGGGCGTTTAAAAGAGAAGTTTCATCGACCTGTTGTCGTTTTCACTGCTGATGAAGACGATCTGATCAAGGGATCGGCGCGTTCGATTCCAGGTGTCCATATCAGAGATGTTCTCCAGCGTTTGCTGACCCAGTATGAGATACCGATCGTTAAATTTGGTGGCCATGCGATGGCGGCTGGTTTGACGATGCCCAAAGAAGCGTTATCGGCGTTTTCTTTGGCCTTCGACCAAGAGATTGAACGCATGCTTAATGGTCAATTGCCACAGAAGCAGTGGCTCAGCGATGGCGAGCTCGAAATCGCTGATCTGTCTCTTCAGCAAGCTTTATTGCTTGAACGTCTCGCTCCTTGGGGTACGGCTTTTGAAGCGCCCATTTTCCACGGAGAATTTCATTTACTGAAGATGAATGAGGTGGGTACCGGACATGCTCGCTTGAGTGTGTTGCCGATAATAGCGGGCGAAATTGTCGATGTTGCGCCGCTTGAGTGCATCGCATTTAATCAGTTCGATGGCATACCTGAATCGGATTCCCTACTGCTGGTCTACTCATTGGCGGTGAACCGTTATAAAAATCGGCAACGAATGCAATTTCAAGTCCACTACATCACCTCAGCTCTGAATGAGTGCGCTACACTCACGACCGATTCAGCGTAAATGTCGAAACCATGATCGAAATTAACCCCTATGTTCAGGCTATTGAAGATCTGACCCAAAGATGTACATCACTACGGGGGTATCTTTGACTACGATGCCAAGAAAGAGGAATTAGAGGAAGTTCTGCGCGAGCTGGAAAACCCAGCGGTATGGAACGATCCTGAGCATGCTCAGAAACTTGGCCAAACTCGCGCATCGCTGGCCGAAATTATCGACGTCATTGACACCCTCGACAGCGGTCTGGTCGATGCCCGAGATTTACTTGAAATGGCTCGTGAAGAGGACGATGAGGAAACGGTTTCGGCAGTTGCTTCCGACCTTGAACGCTATGAAGCGCAGGTAGCGAAGCTCGAATTCCGCCGCATGTTTTCGGGTGACCAGGATGCAGCCAATGCGTTTTTAGACATTCAGTCTGGCAGTGGTGGCACCGAAGCGCAGGATTGGGCTGAGATGCTGCTTCGCATGTTCTTGCGTTGGGGGGAGCGGGCGGGATTTAAAACTGAACTGATTGAGGTATCTCCAGGGGATGTCGCGGGCATCAAATCAGCCACTATCAAGTTCGACGGTGAGTATGCCTTTGGATGGCTTCGCACCGAAACAGGTGTTCACCGTCTGGTACGCAAAAGCCCGTTTGACTCTGGAAATCGTCGTCACACATCGTTTGCAGCCGTGTTTGTCGCCCCTGAAGTAGACGATGATATCGATATTGAGATCAATCCAGCTGATCTACGAATTGACGTCTACCGTGCCAGTGGTGCTGGGGGTCAACACGTTAACCGAACAGAGTCGGCGGTTAGGATCACCCATGAGCCCAGTGGAATTGTTGTCCAATGTCAGAACGACCGTTCCCAACACAAGAACAAAGCGACTGCAATGAAGCAATTAAAGTCTAAGCTCTACGAAGCGGAATTGCTCAAGCGCAGTGGCGATCAGCAAGCCGTTGAAGATAGTAAATCAGATATTGGGTGGGGCAGTCAGATTCGCTCCTATGTATTAGATCAGTCCCGCATCAAAGATTTGCGTACCGGTATAGAAACCAGTAACACACAGGCTGTACTTGACGGTGACTTAACTGCTTTCTTAACTGAAAGCCTAAAAGCAGGTTTGTAGACTGATGAGCGAAGACGAAAACTCTCTTATCGCGCAGCGTAGAGCAAAATTAACGGAAGCTCGAATACAAGGCAATGCGTTTCCAAACGATTTCAAACCCAGTCACAAATCGGCTGAACTTCATGCCAATTTTGCTGATTCAGATAAAGAAGAATTAGCATCTAGAGAAATATTGGTGTCGGTCGCTGGGCGTATCATGTCCCGGCGAATTATGGGTAAAGCGAGTTTTGCGGGCATTCGCGATGTGTCTGGCAATATGCAATTGTTCTTACAGCGCGATGCACTAGGCGAGCAGATTTATGCGGATTTTAAGGGCTTTGACATTGGCGATATTGTAGGAGTAACTGGCACGCTTTTCATCACCAAAACCGGTGAGTTGTCTGTGAAAGCCCAATCGATTCAGTTGCTCAGTAAGTCTCTACGGCCTCTGCCTGAAAAATTTCATGGTTTAAACGATCAGGAAACACGCTATCGTCAGCGATACGTTGATCTCATCATGAATGAAGAGTCTCGACAAGTGTTTAGGCTGAGATCTGAGATAGTAGCTTACATTCGTCAATTCATGATTGACCGTGAGTTTCTAGAAGTAGAAACACCGATGATGCATGTGATTCCTGGTGGTGCCACCGCCAAACCGTTTGTAACGCATCACAATGCTCTGGATATGGAGCTGTATTTGCGAGTAGCCCCAGAGCTGTATTTAAAAAGATTGGTGGTAGGTGGGTTTGAGCGTGTTTTTGAAATCAACCGAAATTTTCGTAACGAAGGTTTGAGCACCCGGCACAATCCAGAATTTACGATGATCGAATTTTATCAGGCCTATGCCACCTATGAAGATTTGATGGATTTAACCGAAGAGATGTTCCGAGGGTTAGCCGAATCGGTGATTGGCAACAGTGTTATTCCCACTGAAACCGGCGATGGTCGTTATGATTTTGGTAAACCTTTTACGCGCATGACCATGCAGGAGTCCATTGTTCACCATAACTCAGAACTATCGGCAAGCGATCTAGCATCGCTCGATTCAGCGACCGAAGTGGCGCGATCGCTACATATTGATGTGAAACCAGAGTGGGGCGTAGGAAAGTTGTTGATGGAAATCTTTGAAGCCAGCGTGGAAGAGAAGCTTCATGATCCTACGTTTATTACGGCCTATCCGACCGAAGTTTCGCCCTTATCGCGGCGTAATGATGAAAACCCCGATATCAGTGACCGGTTTGAGCTTTTTATCGGTGGGCGTGAAATCGCAAATGGGTTTTCTGAACTCAATGATGCAGAAGACCAAGCTGAGCGTTTTCGAGCACAGGTGGCTGAAAAAGAGGCTGGAGATGATGAAGCTATGCACTTCGATGCCGACTATGTGCGGGCACTGGAGTATGCAATGCCACCGACAGCCGGGGAGGGCATAGGGATTGACCGATTGGTGATGTTGCTAACCGGATCATCCACGATCCGCGACGTTGTCCTATTTCCGCAAATGCGACACGAAGCTTAAGCGTCGACCTTCCAAGTGAGTGACTCTGCCCAGTGGCCGTTGATATACAGCGTACGCTGCAATTCCATGCTACTGCCCGTTGGAATTAACCTCAAGTCCACTTCGATTAGGTTGGCTGTACCAATTTGCACATTGCGCTTGCGGTACTTTTCTTTGGCCATGAATTGACTCGGGTTGGACGGGTCGACGCTCCAGTATTCACTGCCGGGTAGGTCGATGCTGTGCGCTTTGATAAGCCGTCGTTCAGAGTCGTCTTCATAGGCTTTTAGAATATGCTCGCCATTGGATCGCTTGAGCAGTATCAAATCACGTAACTCGAACACGGATCGGCGAACCCTATCGGAGTTGGAAGACGTTGCTAGTGTTCTTGTGATTTGGTCATTATCGCTACCGTCAATATCGGTCGGAAAGCATGTAAGACGCTCACCCTTTCCACCTGAGAGCCGAGCTTTGGACAACTCGGTTAGTACTTGTTCGATTTTTCGCCTATCGCGGTTCGACGTGAGCGCATCCAGCGGTTCGATATCGAAGTATTCATCGCCTAGCCGCTCAAATTCGGGTGATAGCGAGTCGCAGGGGGATGTAGATGTTGAGTTCGCCGCAGCGCTAGTCGCACTGACAAAGCAGGTCAGTGTGGCTAGGGACAGCGCAATATAGGTGTAACGCAGGTGCATGGATTTTCCTCCGGTGTCCATGCTAATAAATTGCCTAGCTAGGCTATGATGCCTGATTCACAAAATTCAGATTCTCAGTTCACGAAAAAAGGAAGCGGATGAAGCTGTACCTGCGCCTACTTTGGCTGTTTTTAACGTATCGATGGAATCCGGCATGTTTGGCATTAGGTCCGTGCAGAACGTCTTTTCGCGTGCTACCTACGGATCTGGATTTGTTAGGACATGTGAATAACGGTGTGTATTTGACCCTGATGGATGTGGCTCGGATGGATCTGTTGCTGCGCTCTGGTTTAGTTTCCCAATTAAAGCCACAAGGCTGGTACCCAGTGATAGTGGGCTCGAGTATGCGGTTTCGACGTTCGCTGAAGCTCTGGCAATCGTTTGACATTCACACCGAGGTTATTGGTTGGGATAAAAAATGTATTTTTTTGGCGCAACGGTTTATCAGGGCTGATGAAGTGGTCGCTGAAGGAGTGGTCGTTTCTCGCTTTTTGGGTCCTGATCGATATAAGGTGCCAACCGCTGATTTGCTAGCGGCAATAGGGTATACCGGGTCAGATCCTGAGCTACCTCGCTGGGTTACTGATTGGTATCAGGCACAACAAGTCTCATCGAATGAGTGGAAATAATATCTATGGTGAACATTGCCGTATTTGAATGGCGTCGAGTGTTTGCGACAAGGCGAGGCTGGATGGCGATGGCAGCGTTCGGATTAATTTGGTTGCTAGTGCTGCTCTATATTATTGCGCCGGCCGCAAGATATCTGTCTGCGCCGGAAACCAGCGGTTTGATTGATTTATTAATCGGTGATCGGCTTGAAGCTTTGCGCCATTGGTCAACTCCAGAGGTTGCCCTGTATTGGCTTATTGCATTATATCTACTACCGTTTTTTGCTGTGATAATTTCAGCCGATCAAATGGCCTCGGACAAAGTACGTGGCACACTTCGGTATCTTCTTCTCAGAACCTCTCGAACTGAACTGTATTTTGGTCGGTTTCTAGGTCAAAGTGTGTTGATGTTGCTGTTGGTCACTGTGACTTTAGCTAGCGTCTTGGCGTTGATCGGTTATTACAATCCCGAACGCGTGTCACTAGCTGTGAAAGATCTGCCGTTGATCCTATTCCATATTTGGTTAGTGTTACTGCCTTTTGTCGCGATGATGGCATTGTTGTCCTTGCTAGCCAGTTCAGCCCGACAAGCTATCGTGTACTGGATTATCGTTTGGATCGTTGCCACACTAGTGATCGGCTATGTTCAGCGAAAATATGGCCCGTTCCCGTTGCTGGATTGGTTGCTCCCCGGTTCGCAGATTTCGTCGTTGATTAAGCACTTTTCAACGCAAGCGATGGTACTCGCCGCCATACCAATACTTCACACATTGGTCTTACTTGCTTTTGGGTGGTGGAGTGTCAACAGGAGAGATCTGTGAGCCTGATACAACTTGACGCAGTCTCGAAGCACTACGGTGCGGTCCGGGCGCTCGACAATTTGACGCTTGAACTCAATACCGGTGCGCCCATCGCATTGATTGGGCCCAATGGAGCCGGGAAAACCACACTGATTAGTATCTTGTGTGGCTACATTTTAAGAACCGAAGGTAGTGCACGTATCTTGGGGGAGCTGCCAGGCAGTCGCGGGTTGGTTGGCCGCATCAGCGCAATGCCCCAGGATGCGCAAATGGATCCTAACTTCACTTTATTGCAGCAGCTAACGTACTACGCGCGATTGCAGGGGTTTGAGCGGGGTGCTGCTCAAAACGAAGCGAATCGGGTGTTGGAAATTGTGCAATTACCCGATGTTGCTGAGAAAGAGCCTGCCGAACTGAGTCATGGTATGCGTAAACGCGTGTCGCTGGCTCAAGCCTTGATTGGCAGCCCGGAAGTAATATTGCTGGATGAACCGACCGCTGGTATCGACCCACCCAATGTTAAGATCATTCGCGATTTAATTGGCCAGATGGTTGATAAAGCGACCTTTATTATTAGTTCCCATAATTTGGATGAGCTAGAGAAATTATGTAGCACAGTGGTCTACTTGGAAAACGGTCGTTTATCCAGCCATGGGGCCATCGATACGGATGATAAAGATGTCTTTCTCACTGTTCGGTTAATTGACGTACCCGCTGATGCGTTTATATCCGCCGCCAGCGCTATACCAGGCGTTGAATCCGTTGAGCAGCGTGCGCAAGGTGAATTTCTATTGACGACAACCATTGAATCTGTAGTAGATGTTCCTCTGTTAACTCTGCTCAGAGAGAAGCACTGGAGCTATAGACAGTTGCATCGCGGCAGATCGTTGGAAGAACGTCTGTATGGCGAGACCGGTTAATTGATGCCTTCTGTGCGAACGACCAACTGTCCCGTAAGCGTTTTGTGTACCGGGCATTTATCGGCAATTTCCATCAAGCGAGCCCGTTGCTCGGAGCTTAATTCACCCACCAGTTCGACGGTGCGGTGTATCACATCCAATTGAGTATTGTTCGAATCGCAGTTCTTGCAGTCGGCTACGTGCTCGCGGCTATGAGAGAGCACTATCTTAGCGTCCTTCAAGGGCCATTGTTTTCGGGTAGCATACATTCTAAGCGTCATAGCCGTGCAAGTGCCTACTGACGCGAGAAGATGCTCATAAGGGTCAGGCCCGGTATTATTGCCACCTACCTGTACGGGTTCATCGGCAACCCATTGGTGTGAATCGCTAAAAACGTCCAGCGTGAACACATGGTTGTTTTCATGAACTTGAACTTCGCCTTTGGAAACCGACAAGCTGGGCGATTCGTTCGGCGGTAGAAAGCGGCTGACCCAAACAGCGATTGTATTGGCCACATACTCTGCGTCCGGTGCACGAGTGAGCAGATGATCCGCGTTGTCCAGGCTAACAAAGCTTTTTGGGTGCGCTGCGGCAAGATAGATGCGTTCGGCCTCGTGTATCGATACGATTGCGTCTGTCGGTGAGTGCATCACCAACAACGCTTTTCCCATCGTTTTTATGTGCTCAGTGCTTGTTTGTTCAATGTCTTTTAAAAATTGCTTGCGTATGCGGAATTGTCTACCCGCTAAACTGACCTCGGCTTCACCCTGGCTATTGATAGCATCAATATCGCAGGCAAATTGCTTGGCAACATGTTGTGCATCGGCAGGTGAGCCGATAGTGACTACGCTGACGCATTCAGGAACGCTCTTCGCGGCATTCAACACTGCTGTACCTCCCAGGCTATGGCCAATCAATAGTTTGGGCGCTTGATAGTGTGATCGTAAGAAATCTGCAGCGGCAATTAAATCTTGAACGTTGGATGAAAAGTTTGTGTTAGCGAAATCACCATCGCTGTTACCGAGTCCGGTGAAATCGAAGCGTAAGGTGGCAATGCCATGCTGTAACAGGGCGCGGGCGATTCTGGTTGCCGCTGCGATATCTTTGCCGCAGGTGAAGCAGTGGGCGAACAAAGCGTATGCGACCGGTGGGCGATCGGGTAATTCCAGAAGGCCAGCCAAAGTATCACCTGTGGCTCCGGCAAAACTTACTTTTTTACGCTGAGGCATATCGACTATCCCAAAGAGATAGTCAATAGATAGACGCTAAAGTAATAAGTTCCAACTTAGTGATAACGCAGTTGCAGGATCAGGCAGCTTTGTTTGTATTGCCTTCGACGGCTGTGTCGTTCAGGGCGGTTTTTAGATCGGTTGTTGTCAAAGGTTTGCCGAAATAGAATCCTTGTACTAGGTTACAACCGCAGCGCTTTAGTACATCGATATGTTCTGCAGTTTCAGCACCCTCAGCAAGCACCTTAAGATCCATGCTGTCGGCGATGGCAATGGTAGCTCTGAGAATAACGGTGGACTCGTCATTGAGTTCGATGTCTTTGATAAATTCCCGATCGACTTTGAGTTTGTCGAAAGGGAATGCCTGCAGTGTCGACAGAGAAGAGTGGCCGGTACCGAAGTCGTCCATCGCTACCTTACATCCCAACTCTTTGAGTAATTTAAGCGTGTGTAGCGCTTGTTCTTGGTCGTGGATGATGCCGCTTTCGGTTATTTCCAACTCAAGACGGGTTGGGTCGAGGCCGGTTTCGTCGAGTACCTGTTCCACAAGTTTAGGGAACTCGGTTCCCTCGAGCTGTCGTGCGGCTACATTAACGGCAACACTTAAAGGTTGATCCCAACTCGCTGCTTCCGCACAGGCGGTTCGTAGAGCCCATTCACCTAGCTCTACGATTAAGCTCGATTCTTCAGCGATCGGTATAAAGATTCCCGGTGAGACCATACCCTGTTCTGGGTGTCGCCAGCGCATTAGGGATTCAAAACCGACAAGATCACCGGTTGAAACATCATTTTGGCGTTGGTAGTTCAGTTCTAACTCACCCTTGCTGATGGCGGCACGCAGATCGATGGCCATCATGTTACGAGATTTTTTCTGATCATCAATTTGCGGGTTGTAGATAGTGACCTTTTTGTCTGAGAGTTCGCGAGCACGCAGCGCTGCGAGATCTGCATGTTCGATCAGTTGTCGGCTGAGCTTTCCGTGATGTGGGAAAAGCGCAATGCCAGCGCTGAAACCGACATTCAAGTCGTTTTCATTCCAGCTAATGGGCTGAGCAATTTCTCGTTGAATACGGTCGCAAAATTTCTGTGCCTCACTCTTGTGAAAGATGGGGAACTTAATGGCCAGAAACCGATTGCCGGTAAACTTACCTAGAAATTCGTTTTCACCCAGAGCTTGGGAAAGCCGTGACGCCACGGTGTTCAGCACCGCATCGCCAGCTGCGATGCCATGTGCGGCGTTAATTTCTTTGATTTGACTGATTTCTATCACAGCCACGGCGATGCTTGCAGTGTCGTCATGGAGTTGCGTCACGGTAGTCGTTAGCAGCTGCTCAAAGCCTTGATGATTTACTAACCCAGTTAACGGGTCTTTTTGGGAAACCTCTTGCATTTGATAGCTAGCATCGCGCAGATTGCGCGCATCGATAAAATAGGCAGCTGCCGCTGCAAAAATTAGTAACGAGGCGACCGATACGACTCCTAGCATCTGGGTAAAGCTAGGCGTATCGGTAGGCTGAGCCACCTCAGTAGAGATTCCCAAGACGATGCACAGATAGCAGAGGACTATGGAGCAAATCAGAGCAAAGCCTCCACCGTATTTACAAAAGCGCGTGACTGGCCGGGCAATCCGGTTGGTCGCCATTGCACCGAATAACACAGACACCACCATTGCTGCGGCTAAGTGCGTAAAGGAGATAGCGGTAAAGAGCTCAGGAGAAATGGCCCAGATGATCAGTAATTGTGTGCCTAGAACAATTAAACCCACAAAAGATCCACCCACCTCTATTAGAAATGAACGTTCGGTAAAAGCAGAAATCGATAGGCCGATGAAGGTTCCAATAATGGAAAACCCCAGCGCAAACGCAAAATATTCTGCTTTCCCTAAGTGGACTGGGATATTGGCAGAAATGAGCAACAGGAAATTGACCGACCAAAACGTCGCGCCAGCGGCTAACGAGGCAAACGCGAGCCAGGCCGCTTTGGTGAGCTTCTCAGAGCGGCGTACCTTGGCAAACACCCGCATGGCTATCAACGGCCCGACCACACAGAGAGCCAGTGACATGGCCACTCCAGAGATGGAAGGTATTAATGAAGAGCTGTTCACGGTTACCACGCATTCTTCGAAGGGTTCCTTATCTTACGAATCGACCGGATTGCTGGTTTCTCTACAGATCGAGTGAATATTTACGTCATGCCTTCCCGGTTAGCGGCAGCGTTCGTGAGCCGGTGCACACAATTTCATTCTCCAGCCAGGATTGACTCGTTATTTCCCAGGCTCAGTGTCCAGGAGATTCTGCAGGGTTTCGATGACATGGGCGGCAAGCAGCGGCTGGGCTTCAGCGGTGGGATGCACGCCATCGCGTTGGAAATAGGAGCGCTCTGTGGCAATGGGTTCCAGGATGAATGGCAACAGATCGGCTCCAGTGTTCTGGGCCGCAAGCTGAAAAGCGTCAAAAAATTTTTCCGTATAAGCCGCACCGTAGTTACTGGGAATTCGCATGCCCGCTATAAGGGCCTTGGCATCTGCAGCTTCTATCAGCTCCACCATACTTTCGAGGTTGTCCTGCATCGCATGGATCGGGTAACCACGGAGTCCATCATTGCCCCCAAGTTCTATAAGGACAATATCGGGTTCGAAGCGGCTCAGTGCAGCGGGAAGTCGCCGAAGCCCACCGGCTGTCGTGTCTCCGCTTATGCTGGCATTGACAAACTGTATTTCCGTATTGGTTTCGCGCAATTGTTTTTCGGCCAGATGGACCCAACCTTCTTCTTCCAATAGCCCAAAGGCCGCACTAATGCTGTCTCCGAGAACCAATACGGTGGTCGCTTGGGCGGAACCAGACGAATAAATAAGTATCAGAAATGCAAGTATTATTGATCGCATGTCAATTATCTAGGTTGGCAGTACCTGTTAAGCCATCGTACGATGGTTAGAGTCGATACGATTATCACCTTCAAATTAGTGCTCGGCGTATACATAATAATATGAACCATCCAACAGCAGTGCCGGTTTTGGGTTGCCACAACGTCAGCAAACACGTTAACGGCCCAAGTGGTGATCTGAGCATACTGCATAGTGTGAACTGTGAGGTCAATGCCGGTGAGGCAGTGGCGATTATCGGACCCTCTGGATCGGGCAAATCGACCCTGTTGGGCATCCTCGCTGGCCTGGACACGCCTAGCTCCGGTGAAGTGACTTTACTAGGCCAATCGCTGGCAGAACTCGATGAGGATGCACGCGCGCAACTTCGAGCAGGATCTGTCGGCTTTGTGTTCCAGTCATTTCAATTGCTGCCGGGATTAAGCGCTCTTGAAAATGTCATGCTGCCATTGGAGCTGCGACAGGATACAAACGCACTAGAGCGAGCCAATCAAATGCTGGCGTTGGTCGGATTGGCCGACCGTGCTGATCATCAACCATTGCAGCTCTCCGGTGGGGAGCAACAGCGCGTTGCGCTTGCCAGAGCATTTGTGGCTGAACCACGCTTACTGTTTGCAGATGAACCGACCGGTAACCTCGATGCCAATACGGGAGAGCGAGTCGTTGATTTGATGTTCAGTATGCGTCAGGAGATGGGTGCAGCGTTGGTGCTGGTAACACACGATTCAACTCTGGCCATGCGCTGTGATCGTCGGCTGGAAATGTCGGCTGGCCGATTATCCGAGATATGACAGCTTCTCAACATATCCGGTTCGCGCTTCGAGCGGCCAAACGAGACTTCGTTGCAGGCGAGCTCCGAGTGTTGGCGTTGGCACTTTTAATTGCTGTGGCATCGGTAACGGCTGTGGGATTTTTCACCGACCGTATTGGCCGAGCCATGGAGAGACAAGCAGCTGATGTCCTCGCCGCTGACGTGATTGCTACATCGGGTTTTCCGATTCCTGCGGATGTGATTACGGAGGCAGAGCGGAACAACTTACGTATCGCTACACACAGCCGATTCCCCAGTGTGGTAATCAATGATCAGGATGAATCGCAGTTAGTGGCCGTTAAAGCAGTGAGTCCAGAGTATCCATTACGCGGCTCGTTGCGAATAGAGAAACTCGACAACCCAGGTGTGGCGGCACCACTGGATTCCCCTGCGCCGGGTACCGTTTGGGTAGATGTGCAATTAAAAAATGTGCTGGCTTTGCGACAAACTGACACGATAACGCTGGGTGCTAAAAACTTTGTGGTAGACCGTCTGATTACCTATGAACCCGATCGAGGCCAGAATGTGTTTGAACTGGCACCGAGAGTGATGCTCGCGGAGTCTGATTTGGCGGGCGCTGGCTTGTTGGGAGAGGGTAGTCGTGCCCGATATACGGTGTTAATGGCCTCGGATTCTGCAAGCGATTTAGCCAACATGCGAACCTGGTTAAGCAACAATAAGCAAGATGAAGTACGAGTGCAGGGCGTTCGGGATACAGGCCCCCAAATGCAGCGGGCGCTCAATCGTGCACAGCGGTTTCTCGGCTTGGCTTCTGTCGTGACTGTGTTGTTAGCCGGTGCCGCCATCGCCTTGGCAGTGCGACACTTTTCACTCAATCAAGCGGATGCAAGCGCGGTACTTCGAACACTCGGTGCTAGCCGCAGGGCAGTCATCATTTGGTTAGTTCTCAGACTTTGTGCGGTCGCCACTGTTGCCTCCTTACTGGGTATCGTGGTGGGCTGGTTTGCACAAATGATTTTGGCTCGCTTGTTGGTGAGTTGGTTTTCGTTAGAACTCCCAGCACCAGGCATCCTTGCTCCGATCGTGGGCGTTTTAACGGCCTTCATAACATTGGCCGGTTTTGGATTACTACCCGTTCTGAAAGCCGGCCGTGTGTCTGTGGTCAGGGTGTTGCAACGCGACTATTCAGGTCTGCAAACTAGCTCCACTCTGACACTGCTGGTGGGTTTGTCGGCGACTTTTGGTATCGTGTGGCTACTGTCGAAGGATATGCTGCTCAGTGGAATCGTGGTGTTAGGTGTTGTGAGCATGTTGTTGGTGTTTGCGGTGTTCGGTCGACTGATTATTTCGCTCATTCGGCGGATTGCGGGTCGTCGATACCGACTCAGCGTGGCTGGTTTGCAGCGTCGCGCTGGTAGCAGTGTGGTTCAGCTAGCCGCGTTTGGTATGGGAATCATGGCTCTGTTGCTGATAGCGATTGTGCGAGTCGACATCCTATCTGCCTGGGAGCGGGACTTACCTGATGATGCTCCTAATGTGTTTGTGTTAAATATTCAAGCCGATCAAGTTCCGGGGTTTTCTGATCGACTAGCGGCGCAGAATATTGAGCACACCGGCATCTACCCGATGGTAAGAGCACGGTTAGTCGCAAGAAACGGTGAACCGGTATATTCCGACCCTGATGATGAAAGGCAGGCGCGCCGGGCTCGCCGAGAATATAATTTGAGTTTCTCCGATACGCTGCCGGTAAATAATGAAATAGTAGAGGGGCAATGGTGGACCACTGATGGCTCGGCATCTGCGCAGTTGTCGGTAGAACAGGAATGGGCTGAAGATCGTGGCTTTTCGATCGGTGATGAGCTGACCTTTCGAGCAGCAGGTGTCGAAACCTCTGCTGTGATAACGAACTTTAGAAAAGTTGATTGGGAGTCTTTCCAAGTCAACTTCTTCTTTGTCGCGACACCGGCTATGTTAGAAGGTTTTCCTTCCACCTATGTCACAAGCTTTCATGTAAAGGAAGATTTTTCCTCTGCTACGGCAGGTTGGGCTCGAGAGTTTCCGGGAATCGCGGCCATCGACGTTGGAGCCATCATCACTCGTGTAAAAACGTTGATGGATAGAGCGTCCTTGGCCGTCGAGTATGTTTTTCTCTTTACTCTATTGGCGGGTGCCTGTGTGCTTCTGGCGGCCGTGCAAAGCTCCCAATCGGAACGGATTAAAGAATCGGCACTGTTGCGGGCTCTTGGGGCTTCTCATCAGCAGATACGTTCCAGTGTGATTGCGGAGTTCAGCATACTTGGGGCGATTGCTGGTGCGCTGGCAGCGTTGTTCGCCACTGTCATCGCTTGGGCACTGACTCGGTTTGTGTTTGAGTTGCCGTTTTCGATCAACGGTTGGCTTTGGTTTTTGGGTGTGTTTGGTGGTGGTATCGGCATAGCGATTACCGGCTATCTCGCTACTCGCAAGGTGTTGCACACGCCACCGGTTGTCGCCTTACGCCACAATGGCTGAGTGACACTGATATGAAGCACAGCTTTTCCTCCGAAGGTTATGCCTTAGATGATCCTTTGCGAATGCACAAAGTGCTTTGCGAAGGTTGCACCGACAGCGAAGGTAGGTTGTTGAGCGATGCGCTGGCCGTGTACTACTCACATGTTGACGAACCTACGTTTTATCCGGATTCCCTGAGTGTGGCTTTGCAGCTTAAAGCTATGCGAGCTGATGTCCCCACCTTGGTGGCAGCGTTGTTGGGTGGTGATGTCGCTCAGCGTCAGTTGGAGCCAGAGCGTCTTCGGAGTCACTTTGGTCCTGCCATTGAAAAACTGATCAAGGAAGTGCATTGGTTAAACGAGCTATCTATGCAGGACATATCCACCATGGGCACCCTGGGCTCTCGTGATCAGGCTGAACTTATACGCCGAATGCTGCTTGCTATCGTTGAGGACATACGGGCGGTACTCATCAAATTAGCATTCAGAACTCAGCGGTTATATAAGTTGGTGGGAGAGAATGATCCGAGCGCTACCGGCGTTGCCGAAGAAACCCTTTCTATCTATACCCCATTGGCGAACCGCCTAGGTCTCGGACAGTTGAAATGGGAACTAGAAGATCTTGCTTTTCGTATTCTAGATGGCCAAACGTACAAGCGCATTGCGAAAGCACTTGAAGAGAGTCGGACTGAGCGAGAGCAATACATTGCAAATTTTGTCTCGGCGTTGGATGCGAAGCTCAAAGAGGAATCAGTACACAGCGCCTATGTGTTCGGACGCCCCAAGCATCTGTACAGTATTTGGAAAAAGATGCGGGCGAAACGTCTTGATGTCACCGATTTACATGATGTGCGCGCGGTGCGGGTTTTAGTTGATAGCCTGCGCGACTGTTACAGTGTCCTGGGGATTGTCCACAGCACCTGGCAGCCCATAACGCGTGAATTTGACGATTACATAGCCAATCCCAAGCCCAATGGCTACCAATCATTGCACACTGCCGTCGTAGGCCTGGAAGGTAAAGTGGTGGAAGTACAGATACGCACCCGGCAAATGGACGATGATGCTGAGAATGGTGTGGCTGCTCACTGGGCGTACAAAGAAGGTGGTAAAGCCGATGAGTCTATCCAAAAGCGTATCACTTCATTGCGCCAACTCCTGGAAGACGATGATGATGATCAATTGGTTGAGGGGTTTACGCAGCAGTTAGATGCGCAGAGAGTCTATGTATTTACGCCCAAAGGCCAAGTGGTTGATTTATCCATTGGCTCTACTCCTTTGGACTTCGCCTATCATGTTCATTCTCAAATAGGGCACCGCTGTCGTGGGGCTAAAGTCAACGGCAGTATTGTTGCGTTGACTTACCAGTTACGCAACGGCGACCAAGTCGAAATATTAACCTCTAAAGAACCTGCACCTAGTCGAGATTGGTTAAACAAGTCATCGGGCTACCTGGTCAGCTCCCGCGCTCGAGCTAAGGTGCGGAGCTGGTTCAACGCACAAGATCATGAACAGCATGTCGCGGATGGTCGATTAGTGCTTGAACGGGAGCTGAAACGTTTTCGTGCCACCGGGATATCGGTTGAACGATTGGCGAAGCGGTTGAAGTTTGACAAAACAGTGGATTTCTTTGCGGCGATTGGGAAAAACGATATTACGAATGCGCAAATTGCCGGCGCGCTGGAACACCTAGATCAACCGAAGGACCTGATAAAGCTTACCCCTTCAAAATCCCCGACAGCGAACGGAAGTGGGGCGATAAATGTTCGAGGTGTGGGCAATCTGTTAACGTCCATGGCGGTGTGTTGCAACCCTGTACCGTATGACCAGATCCTGGGATTTATCACCAAGACCCGGGGTGTGTCGATTCATCGAGCCGACTGTAAAAATATCTTGAATCTTCGCGAACACGAAAGGGAGCGCTTGATTGATGTTGAGTGGGGCGAAGATATACGTAGCGACTATCAAGTGAGTGTGCGACTGGAAGCGTTTGATCGCACGGGTTTACTGCGCGATGTATCCACCACGCTTGCAAACCAGAACACCTCGGTATCGGCTATTACGACACATACTGACAAAGATACCCAGACTGTGGAAATGCATATCACACTTGAAGTTGGCAGCATTGGGGATCTGGCCGGAATCATGGAAAAACTTCGCCAGCAACGCAACGTGCGTTTCGTTGAGCGAGTGACATAATTAACCTGGCATTGCGGGTATACTTACCCTATGTCGGGTAATACCTTTGGAAAACTTTTCTGTGTCTCCTCTTTTGGGGAAAGTCATGGCCCTGCGCTAGGGTGCATTGTGGATGGCTGTCCGCCTGGCCTGGAACTCAGTTCGGCTGTGTTACAAGCGGATTTAGATCGGCGTAAACCGGGTCAATCGCGCTATACCACTCAACGCCGCGAAGCCGATGAAGTCGACATTCTCTCTGGCGTGTTTGACGGTCTGACAACCGGCACCCCTATTGGATTGATTATCCATAATACCGACCAGAAATCGCGCGACTACGAGTCGATAAAAAACCAGTTCCGCCCTGCGCATGCCGACTACACCTACGAGCACAAGTACGGCGTGCGGGACTACCGCGGCGGTGGCAGATCCTCGGCTCGGGAAACGGCCTTGCGAGTTGCCGCTGGTGGTATTGCTAAATTGGCCCTGAAGCGTTTGTTCGGTACCACCGTTCGAGGGTATCTATCGCAATTGGGGCCAATACGTCTCGACGTCAGCGAGTTTGATTGGCAGGAAGTTGAGCGAAATCCGTTTTTTTGGCCAAACCCAAAGCAGGTGCCAGAACTCGAGGAGTTTATGAAGCAGTTGCGTAAAGATGGCGATTCGGTGGGAGCCCGAGTCAATGTCGAAGCTCAGGGCGTACCGGTAGGGTGGGGTGAACCTATATTCGACCGATTGGATGCTGATATTGCCCACGCATTGATGAGTATTAATGCGGTAAAAGGTGTGGAGATAGGCGCTGGCTTTGGCAGCGTTGCGCAGCGGGGCACCGAGCATCGGGATGAGATGAGGCTCGATGGATTTCTATCTAACGAAGCAGGTGGCGTCCTGGGCGGAATTTCTTCTGGTCAACCGATCACTGCGTCGATAGCATTAAAACCGACATCGAGTTTGCGAATAGCAGGACGTGGTGTGAACAAACTCGGCGAAGAAATTGAAGTGATCACCACAGGTCGACATGACCCTTGCGTGGGTATCCGAGCTACCCCAATCGCAGAAGCGATGTTAGCCATCGTATTAATCGATCATGCGTTACGTCATCGTGGCCAAAATAGTCATGTAACTAGTTCTGCGCCTGTCATTCCAGCAGGCAAACCCAGTCTTTAACCAACGACAAACACTATGGCATACAAAGCAACCGGTAAGCTTCACAAAATATTTGATACAGAACAGAAAACAGCGTCTTTTCAGGCACGTGAGTTTGTGATTGAAACGACGGAAGGGCAATACCCGCAGATGGTCAAATTCCAATTGACCCAAGATAAATGTGCCATTGTCGATGACTACAATGAAGGCGAGATGATCGAGGTTGATTTCGACTTGCGGGGTCGAGAGTGGAATGATAAATATTTCACAAACCTGAATGCATGGCGGATCAGTCGCACAGATGGCAAGGCCGCTCCGGCCGTGGACCCAGGTAGCGCTGAGTCGCAAGGTGCTGCTATGGCTGACAATGGACCAGACTTTGATGACGATATTCCGTTCTGAGCGTTTGGAACAGCGGCTCTGACACTAGCCGTTGTAAGACCGATCGCTCATCGTTGGTTTAGTATTAGAGACGCCGTCGACTCCGGCTCGTCAAAGCACCTTTTCAGGCAACATATTCATCAGCGCAATGGCTGCGCGGCTTAGGCTCCTGCCGCGTAATCTGACGCAGCCCAATTCACGCTGCATCTTCAATCCGTTAATTCGTACCGGTTGGATGCCGTCGTCGATCATAGATTCAGGGAGCACACTCCACCCTAAACCTACCGAAACCATCATCTTGATGGTTTCAAGGTAATTGGTTTCCAGCGATGTTTCTATGTCTACGGCATGTGGTGCGATTGCGTCGAGTAATATCGTGCGCGTCACCGTGCCGCGCGCCGGCAATACCGCCGCATGCTGTTGTAATACATGAGCGGTCGGCTTTTTCAACTTGGCCATAGGGTGGTCTTCGTTGCACACGATAGCGAGTGGATCTGGCCAGATCACATCGGTTAATAACTTAGGATCAGCCCTTTGTGGCAAGGTCACAATAGCCAGCTCCAGAGCACCGTTTTTTACATCTTCCGCGGCGAGTTCAGAATCGGTGAATAGTAAATCCAATTCCACCTGCGGATAATTTTGCTTATAGGCCTTCAGCACCGGTGGTAGTCGATGAATGCCCACATGGTGACTGGTGCCGAGTCGTAGGCGGCCGCTGATCGAGTCGCCGAGAACACGAATTTCTTCGCGACTGGTGTTGATGTCAGCGATTATCCGACGAGCCGATCTCAGGAGAATGTCACCCGCCTCAGTTAGGTTCATTAGGCGGGATCCTCGGTCAAACAAGCGCACGCCCAACTCGCTTTCCAGTGCTGCGATACGTTTGCTGACGGCAGGTTGAGTCATAAACAGCTGTTCAGCTGCTTTCGAGAATGAACGTGCCTCAGCGACCGCAATGAAGGTACTCAACGCCAGTGTTTCCATATTGTATTCCTAACAGGAATCAATAAGATAATCAATATGAATTTGAGTAATTGGCACGGTGTCGATAAAATGATCAGCGCATAAATAGACCGAACGGGCACAAGCATATGACAGGTAAAACTCTATACGACAAAGTCTGGGAACAGCATCTGGTTCGAGAACAGGATGACGGCACTGTGCTTCTATATATCGACCGTCATTTGGTTCATGAAGTCACGTCGCCGCAAGCGTTTGAAGGGTTGCAAGTCGCCCAGCGACAACCATGGCGAATCGATTCGATGCTGGCCGTGGCCGATCACAATGTGCCTACTACTGATAGAGATCAAGGTATTGCCGACCCAGTGTCCAAATTACAAGTCGATACCCTTGACACGAATTGCGATTGGTACGGCATCACTGAATTTAAGATGGACGATGACAGGCAAGGCATTGTGCACGTCATTGGGCCTGAACAAGGCGCCACTCTTCCGGGTATGACGGTGGTATGTGGCGATTCGCATACCTCCACTCACGGAGCCTTTGGTGCGTTAGCGTTTGGTATTGGCACCTCCGAAGTCGAGCATGTCATGGCCACTCAGTGCCTTTTGCAGAAAAAATCCAAGTCTATGTTGGTATCGGTTGATGGCGATGTGGGAGAAGGCGTCACCGCAAAAGATATCGTGCTTGCCATTATTGGGAAGATTGGTACGGCTGGAGGGACGGGTTACACCATCGAATTTGGCGGAGATGCGATACGTGCATTATCCATGGAAGGCCGAATGACCGTATGCAACATGTCTATAGAAGCCGGTGCGCGCGCCGGTATGATCGCGGTCGATGACACCACAATTGATTACATTAAAAATCGACCCTTTGCCCCGAAGGATGAGCATTGGGATTTAGCTGTGAATAGTTGGCGTGAACTCAAAAGCGATGATGACGCACAGTTCGATAAAGTGGTGAGATTGAATGCCGCTGACATTGAACCGCAAGTCTCCTGGGGTACTTCCCCGGAGATGGTCACCGGTGTCAATGGGCTCGTGCCTGACCCAACGACAGAATCCAACCCAAGTCGTGCCGAAGGTATGCGCCGAGCTTTGGACTACATGGATTTGCAGCCATCAACTCCGATAACCGACATCCAGTTGGATAAGATCTTTATTGGTTCGTGCACCAATTCTCGTATTGAAGATCTTCGCGCCGCAGCCAGTGTCGTTAAGGACCGTCAGGTCGCGTCTAATGTAAAACAAGCGCTGGTGGTGCCTGGTTCGGGCTTAGTCAAGAAACAGGCTGAAGACGAAGGGTTGCACGACATTTTTCTCGCTGCTGGCTTTGAATGGCGTGAACCTGGCTGCTCGATGTGTCTGGCGATGAATGCTGATCGTCTCGAACCGGGGGAACGTTGCGCTTCGACTTCCAACAGAAATTTTGAAGGCCGGCAAGGTGCGGGTGGACGAACACACTTGGTTAGCCCAGCGATGGCTGCCGCCGCCGCTGTGGCAGGACATTTTGTTGATGTGAGGTCTTTCTGATATGAAATCGTTTACACAATTAAACGGCTTGGCCGTGCCGTTGATGCGCTCGAACGTCGATACCGATGCAATCATTCCAAAACAGTTTCTTAAGTCGATTAAGCGCGTTGGTTTTGGCATAAATTTGTTTGATGATTGGCGATATCTGGATGAAGGCTATCCGGGTCAAGATCCGGAGAGTCGACAGCCCGACCCCTCGTTTGTGTTGAATGAACCCCGCTATCGAGGAGCGGAGATACTGCTGGCAGCCGATAACTTTGGCTGTGGTTCGTCACGGGAACATGCCGTTTGGGCGCTGGATGACTACGGTTTTAGATCAGTAATCGCACCGAGTTTTGCCGATATATTTTTTAATAATTCGTTTAAAAGTGGCTTCCTGCCCATCGTGTTACCGATTGATGTTGTGCAAAGTCTGGCGCAAGAGTGTGAGGGTACGCCTGGCTATAAATTGAACATTGATCTTAACGCTCAAACCGTGAGTTCACCGTTGGGTCAATCCCATTCGTTTGAAGTGGATGAATTTAGAAAGTATTGCTTGTTGAATGGTTTGGACGACATTGGGCTTACCCTGCAAAACCGCTCTGATATCGAATCGTTCGAAAAGCAGCGTAAGCAATCCATGCCGTGGTTGCACCCATGATGAAGTTGGTGTTGGGTAATAAAAACTACTCCTCCTGGTCACTGCGACCCTGGGTGCTGCTAAAAACCGCTGGGTATTCGTTTACTGAAGTGAATATTCCGTTGGACACCCCAAAGGGAGTAGCCATGCTAGAGGAGTATTGCCCGGCTAAAAAAGTACCCGTGTTGTACGACGGACCGTTGGTGCTATGGGACTCTTTAGCCATTTGTGAGTATGTGGCTGACAAAGCGCCAGACGCTAAGTTGTGGCCAGAGGATGTGCGCAAACGGGCTGAGGCGCGATCTATTAGCAGTGAAATGCATTCTGGATTTTCGGTCATGCGTAGTGCCATGCCGATGAACTGTCGTCGAAAAATTAATGGATTCAAACCTAGCACGGAGTGTCAGATCGATATCAATCGTATCGTGCAACTGTGGGAGCAGGCCCTGAACGATAGCGGTGGCCCTTGGTTGTTTGGCTCCTATAGCGTGGCAGATGCTATGTACGCGCCGGTTGTCTCGCGCTTTAAAACCTATCAAATTGGTGTACCCCCGTTGAGTGCCGCCTATATGCAAACTGTGCTTGATAGTGATGCGATTCAACAATGGTATGCAGAGGCCAGTCGCGAAACCGAAATTATTCAATCAGAAGAAGTAGACCCTTAAGCTTATGTCCAAAAAAATTGTGGTATTGCCCGGTGATGGCATCGGTCCAGAAATAATGGCTCAAGCATTACGTGTGCTGGAAAGCGTGAATCAGAGCTTTAACTTGGATTTAGTGACCGAAGAACATGCGTTTGGTGGGGCGTCGTATGATGCCTGTGGAGAGCCGTTGAGTGATGAAACGTTGCTCGCCTGCCGAGAGGCTGATGCCATCCTGATGGGGTCCATCGGCGGACCCGTCTACGACGAAGCCCCTCGCGAAAAGCGGCCTGAACGAGGGTTGTTGAGGTTGCGTTCCGAATTGGATCTATTTGCCAACTTACGTCCAGCGCTATTGTATAAAGAACTTGCCTCTTCATCATCATTGCGCAGTGAGTTAGTTGCGGGTTTGGATTTGATGATTCTAAGAGAATTGACCGGTGGTATTTATTTTGGACAACCTCGAGGAATAGAAGACCGACAAGGTGAGCGCACCGGTTTTAATACTATGGTGTATACCGAATCGGACATTCGCCGAATCGCAGTGCGTGGTTTTGAAATAGCTCGCCAGAGAAACCAGCGTCTCTGTTCGGTTGATAAAGCGAATGTATTGGAAGTATCAGAACTCTGGCGTGAAGTCGTTATCGGTGTGGGTAAAGACTAT
This sequence comes from Gammaproteobacteria bacterium, assembly GCA_019634245.1. Next base: position 6,281 of record JAHQVR010000030.1, on the reverse strand, counting down.
CCCGATGTCGAGTTGAGTCATATGTATGTGGACAATGCCGCGATGCAGTTGATTCGAGAACCCAAGCAATTTGACGTGATTGTCACCAGTAACTTGTTTGGGGACATCCTGTCTGATGCTGCCGCGATGCTGACAGGATCCATTGGCATGTTGCCTTCAGCCTCTTTAGATAGTGAGGGCAAAGGTCTTTACGAGCCGGTCCATGGTTCGGCTCCAGATATTGCGGGTCAGGGAGTGGCTAACCCACTGGCGACGATCTTGTCCGCTGCGATGATGCTGCGTTACACCCTGGACCATGCCGAAGCCGCTGATGCCATTGAGCAGGCTGTGTCGGCCACCTTGTCTAGAGGCCTGCGCTGTAACGATATCACCAGCGGAGGCTCCGAAGAGTCGTTGGTGAACTGCGAGCAAATGGGTGATGCGGTCGTGGCGGCCTTAGGCGCGTAAATCCGTAGTGCCTGTTTTTACGAATTCAAACTCGACAATTTTAAGACTCAATTGATATGAAAAAAGTAGATGTGGCCGTTGTTGGTGCAACCGGCGCGGTCGGCGAAACAATGCTCTCGATCCTTGCTGAACGACAATTTCCGGTGGGGGAAGTGCACGCGTTGGCGAGCGAAAGGTCTGTAGGGAAGCGGGTGGCTTTTGGCACTAAGCAACTGAAAGTGCAAAATCTTGCCACTTTTGATTTCACTACCGTGCAGGTGGGGTTGTTCTCCCCGGGTGCATCGGTGTCTAAGGTCTATGCACCCATGGCAGCGGAGGCAGGTTGTGTGGTCATTGACAACACCTCACAGTTTCGCCGCGACGACGACAAACCCCTGGTGGTGCCCGAGGTCAATGCACACGCCATTGCACAATACCGTCAAACAAATATCATCTCTAACCCGAACTGTTCGACCATTGGTATGTTGACAGCCCTAAAGCCGCTTCACGATGCGGCGGGAATTACCCGAATCAATGTGGCCACCTATCAGGCAGTTTCGGGAACGGGTAAAGAGGGTATAGAAGAATTGAGTGGACAGACGGCTAAACTTCTTAATGGTTTACCGGTTGAACCGTCTGTCTATCCAAAGCAGATTGCATTTAACGTTTTGCCACATATTGATGATTTTCAGGAGAATGGCTACACAAAAGAAGAGATGAAGATGGTTTGGGAGACCCACAAAATCCTAGAAGACGATTCGATACGGGTGAACCCGACTTGTGTCCGGGTACCCGTATTTTATGGCCACTCTGAGGCCATTCATCTGGAGTTTAAACGCCCGATTTCGGCTATTCAGGCCCGAGAATTGCTGTCAAAGGCAGCTGGAGTAACAGTTCTCGATGAGCGCAAAGATGGCGGTTATCCGACAGCAGTAACCGAATCAGCCGGAAACGATGCGGTTTATGTGGGTCGAATTAGAGAGGACATCAGTTGTTCGAACGGCCTGAATTTGTGGTTGGTTTCGGACAATGTGCGTAAGGGTGCTGCTCTTAATAGTGTCCAAATCGCTGAATGCCTCGTTCGAGATTACATGTAGTCGCTGAATAGATGCGATAATTAAGCTATAAAACAGCGGTTTGGCTTTTGAACATTGTCAATGTGGACGGTGCGAATACCGGGTTTGGCCAGTCCAACTAATTGACACGATAGTGAGACACAAGATTGTGCGAAAACTAGCAACGGCAGCAGCGGTCAGTCTGGCACTGGCCAGTGGGGGCGTTCAAGCTCTTGGACTCGGCGACATCGAAATGCGCTCGTCCTTGAATCAGCCGATGGACGCAGAAATTAGATTAACATCGGTACAGCCGGGCGAAGCCAACGGAATGATCGTCAAGCTTGCGTCCGCCGAGGCATTTGCTCGGGCTGGAATCGAGCGTTATGGACCGCTGTCCGATCTACGTTTCTCTGTCGATGCTGAAAGTCCCAATCCGGTAATTAAAATCAGCAGCCAGAAGCCCATTGTTGAACCGTTTCTGAATTTCTTGCTGGAGGTCGAATGGCCTCAGGGCAAAATGGTTCGTGAATACACAGTGCTGTTGGATCCGCCTGTGTTCATGACACCCAGCGCTACTACTCGTAACGAATCGGCAGACAGTCCGGCCGTGGTTGAAGCAACGGACACTTCCCTGCTCACTCCCACCGTGGTGGAGCGTGACTCAAACTCTGCTGCAGCAGATCAGTTTGAAGTTGAGATTGTCGGTTCCGCTGAGGAAGTCACTGATAACCAAGTCGACGGCGAGGTGGTCTCTCTCGAGGAACTTAACCAAGGCGAAGTGGTTGCGCTCACCGATCTATCTGAACCGAATTTGGCAGCGCAGGCGGAAAGTGCTACCCAGAACTTGAATGCTGATCTGAATTCAATTCCAGAAGTTGAGATTGTAGGTACCACCGAAGAAGTGAGTAATGACTTTGATCCAAACGCTAGTCAAGTTGAGTTGGTGGGTGAAACCGTTTCGTTAGAGGAATTGCAACCAGCGCAAGAAACGCCTCAGCCGTCTGCTACGGGAAGCGTTACTGTAGAACGAGGGGATACGCTTTTTAATATTGCGCAGGACAATGCCGTTGCTGGGGTATCACCTCAACAACTGATGTTGGCGCTGTTGGCGGCCAACGAAAATGCCTTTATCAATAACAATATCAATCTAGTTAAAGCAGGGGCTGTTCTACGAATCCCAACAGCCAACGAAGCGCAGGCCTTGTCTCAGAATCAAGCATTGGCGCAGATCAGTGAACAAAACCAACTGTGGCAGGAATATCGAGATTCCGTTCGGTCAGCGAATGCCACCCGTTTGGCCACCGCACCTGAAGCAGAGGCTGAAGCCGAGCCGGTCACTGAAGCAGAAGCTCAGCAAGCGGCAGAGTCGGATTCCGATGCGTCGGGCGAACTTTCTGAGGCAGCTCGGGAAGTGCTTGAAAATGCCAAACAAGAAGTTCAAAACCGGGACGAACTGAAAATCGTCGCCGACTCGGAACCTACCACCACAGCCGCCAGTGCGACCGCTGATGAAACTACCGAGAACGATGCACAGCGGTTAGGCGAAATCAATCGAAAGTTACAGTTAGCTCGTGAAGAGTTAGCTTCGTCTCGTTTGGAGACGGAAGACCTCGGTGATCAAGCGAGTGAACTTGACAGTACGTCCGAAAAGTTGGATGCCTTGGTGACCTTGCGTGAAAACGAAGTCGCCAAACTTGAAGAACAATTACAGTTGGCTCGCGAGCAAGCTGACGCTGAAGAAGCTGCTGCTGCTGAAGCCGCCGGCGACGACAGTGATGCGAGTGCAGTCGAAGGTGATGCCGAGGCCGAAAGTGAAGCTGAAGAAACGGCCACTTCTGCTGCTGAAGCTGCTGCCCAAGCAGCGGACGAGGGGGCATCGGCCGCCGCTGCTGCGTTGGCAGATGCTGCAAAGCAAGCAGCGGGCGACGAGGGCGATGGAAGTAATGCATTAACAGCGGCTGGACAAGCACTGGAAGAAGTTGAAGTTATTGACTCTGATGCCGACAGTTCCGCAGCCAGCACTGAAGCTGAGACGTCTGAAGCGGCGGCTACTATAACGCCTGCGGCCAAGGGAAATTGGTTGGATACACTCAAGAGCGGCAGCGCTGGGATGCTGGCTATTGCAGGTTTAGGATTACTGGCCGTCATCGGCTTGCTAGCCACCCTGTTGTTCCGCCGACGTAACAAGGATTCCGATGAGTTGCTCGACTTTCATGATGAAGTCGATTTTATCGATGAAGATGAAGCTGCTGAATTGCAGGCCGAAGTTGCCGTTTCACCGGTTGACTCGGAGTCTTCAAGTCCTGCTGTTGCCGCAACTGCCGCTACGGGAGCCGCGGCTGCTACTGCCTCTTTTGCTGATGCTGATGAGTTGTCAGAACCAGCAGCGGACGCCGATGATGATGGTATAGACAAAGATGACACCATCTCGGAGGTGGATGTTTATTTAGCGTACGGATTACATGGTCAGGCTGAAGAACTCCTCAGCAAGGCTATCGAACGCGACCCGCACAATCAGGAATACCAAATTAAGCTGCTCGAAACGCATCATGCTCAGCGTAACACTGAGGGCTTTAACACTTTGGCGCAAAACTATGCAGAAAATTTTGGATCCGAAGGAAATCCAAATTGGCCAGCGGTGGCTAATATGGGTGTCGATTTAGAACCGGGTAATTCCTTATACGCTTCTGCTGCCAACGAAGTTGAGTCAGTTGGGCTTGGTGACTACACAGCACCAAAATTGGACGCTGATGACTTTAATGTTGAAAGCTCATCTGGCAGTAGTATCAGTCGCCAGTTTGGTAGCGAAAATTCTGGACAGAACACCGCCGATGCGGACTCTGGCGACTCGTTAATGGACCAAAGCTTAGACCCTGCGTTTGCCTTTGATGAAAGTGATCTTGAGGCCACTGGAGATTTTTCCAAGATGTCCAGTGAGTTGGCAGATGAAACGGCTGAAACTGTCGAGCTGCCAGATGCCTCTGAGATTGCAGCAGATATTAAGGGCTCAACCTCAGACGCACTGGATTTTGATGAAGCCTTAACGTTGGATGAGTTTGATGTTGGTGATTCAGCCAAGGCGAGTAATGATGTCGATTTGAGCGCCGTAGCCGATGATCTCACTCTGGATCTCGATAAGCTCTCTGGTGATATGGAACTCGATAGCACCGAACTGTTAGACAATGAGCTTAATAGCCTGGAAATGCCTGATTTAACAGCGGACAATGAGTTGTTAGACACTGACTCAGCTACCTCTGCGGGATCAGATGAAATGGATACGATGATGGATCTGGCTAAGGCTTACATCGACATGGGTGATAAGGATTCTGCCAGCAGTGCCTTAGGGGAGATCGTTAAAAGTGGAAACCCTGCACAGGTGACTGAAGCTGAAACTCTGCTGCGCAAAATCAGCTAGATCCCATCCTTATCGGCCAGTGCTATGAGGGTTGCACTGGCTTTGGAATACGACGGAAGTGACTATTGCGGTTGGCAACGCCAGCCGCATTGTCATTCTGTACAGGCCGAAGTTGAGCAGGCCTTGTCGAAAGTCGCAAACGAACCTATCACAGTGCATTGCTCTGGTCGTACCGATACTGGTGTACATGCGGCTGCTCAAATTGTTCATTTTGATACCCAAGCACATCGGCCCATGCGGGCTTGGACCTTTGGGGTCAATAGCGAGCTCAAGCGAAACGTTTCGGTGCATTGGGCCAAGGTGGTGAACGATGAGTTTCATGCCCGCTTCAAAGCGCTGAATCGCCGCTACCGCTACAGCTTGCTAAATCGCCCTACACGTCCAGGTTTGTATCACAGACATCTTGCCTGGGAACGCTCACCCCTGGATGTTGAATCCATGCAGCGCTCCACCAAAGCGTTGCTGGGCACACATGATTTTAGCAGTTTTCGCTCGAGTGATTGTCAGGCAAAGCATGCAGTACGCGAGCTCTATGAGCTAAGTGTGGTTAAAGAAAATGATCTGGTGTTTATCGATGTGTGCGCCAATGGCTTTCTCCACAATATGGTACGCATTCTGACTGGCTGTTTACTGAAGATTGGGAAAGGGGAACAATCGGAAGATTGGTTAGCGGAACTGCTCATCGCATGCGATCGCACGCAATCGGGCATGACGGCACCGGCACAGGGATTGTGTTTTATTCAACCCGAGTACCCCGCGGAGTTCGGAATTCCTGATTTTCGCTCTAAATATGCCTCTGTATTGTTCTAGCAACCCGACCGATTATCGAATTCTGGTATGGTCAGGAAGTGCCGAAACGTACCCGAATAAAAATCTGTGGAATCACCAGATCCTGCGATGCTATCGCTGCGGTTGAGGCTGGAGTCGATGCACTGGGGTTTGTGTTCGTTCAGGACTCTAGTCGGTATCTTCCAGTGGCTAGCGCCGCTCAGATCGCCAATGCGCTACCTCCCTTTGTTAGCCGTGTAGGTTTGTTTTTGAACCATTCGCGTACAGAGGTTCAGCAGGTGCTCGACGCGATTCCAGATTGCATGCCGCAATTCCATGGCAATGAATCAGCAGAATTTTGTGATTCGTTTGAACGACCCTACATAAAAGCTGTAAGCGTCACCGATGGCATTCCGGATGCCGAAACGCTAACAACATACACTAAAGCAGTGGCCTTTTTATTCGATAGTCATGCACTTGGAAAACTCGGTGGCACAGGGAAAACATTTGACTGGGATCTGCTCAGTGGTCTTAGCAACATCCGAGTAATTCTGGCTGGTGGTTTGAATGAATCGAACGTTCAAAAAGCGATACGACAAGTACGACCCTATGCGGTC
>JAHQVR010000294.1 GCA_019634245.1 Gammaproteobacteria bacterium | reverse complement strand
GAGCTTACCTGGAGTGGACGGTTCATCGCAGACCGAACTTTCCGGGATTTTGAAGTTTATTTGGTACTAACTGTTCTGTACGTCTTTCTGGCCATCCTATTTCGGTATGGCTTTCAACTGATGTCTAAAAAAGTGTTTCCGTGGAAACACCACGCAGGAGCCGGGATGTGAAACAGGCCCTGCAATCAGTTTTTGGTGAATTTCACGGCAACGTACTCTACGTACTGTTAGATGCGACCCAATGGACAGTTTATCTTTCACTTATAGCGTTTATAGGTGGAGGATTATTAGGGTTGGTATTCGCCATTATGCGAATTTCACAACTCAAATTCATTCGGCAATTATCAACCGGTTATATTTGGTTTTTCCAAGCTGTACCACTTTTGATGATGCTATTTATCACGGGTCTGGGAATCCCGGTGTTCTTCAAAGTCGATATCTCTCCCTGGTTTGCAGCAATCGTTTCACTAAGTCTTTTTACAAGCGCCTACATGGCTGAAGTTTGGCGTGGTGCTATTCACTCGGTACATGCTGGTCAATGGGAGGCAGGTAGAGCTTTGGGTCTGACTTACTGGCAGACTTTCCGAAAAGTAGTTTCCCCACAGGCAATCAGAGTGGCTATACCGCCGACAGTCGGGTTCATGGTCCAAATAATTAAAGGAACATCGCTTGCCTACATTATCGATTTCAATGATTTGATGCGATGGGGAAAAAAAATCGCCAATTCTCAACTCGAGGGCGCAGAACCCTTTGTCGTTTACCCGATCGTTGCTGCAATTTATTTTTGCCTGTGCTTTCCACTTTCGATGTTATCAAGGCACCTTGAACGGTCCTTAAACAATAACGATGGGATAAACAATCCCACATCTAATATTTTGCTAAAAGGAGCATAACTATGAAAAAACTCAAACTACTTGTCATTATTCCCCTGCTATTGCTTGGTTCAGTTGCAAACGCGGATCAACTGGCAGATATACTAAAAGAAGGAAAAATGACAATTGCCGTTCCTGAGAACTTTCCACCCTTTGGGTCAGTGGGAAAATCGCTTGAGCATGAGGGCTATGATGTCGATGTTGCCAAGCTAATTGCAGAAGACCTGGGTGTTGAGCTGGAGATTTTGCCGGTAACATCAAAACAGCGAATTCCGTTTCTAACGTCTGAAAAAGTGGATCTCGTTATCTCTTCAATGGGTGCTAATCCGGAACGAGCCAAATCTATCTGGTTTTCCTCAGCGTATGCGCCATTCTTTTCAGGCGCATTTGCTGCCGATGACATGGACATAAGTTCTGCAAAAGACCTGGCTGGAAAAAAGGTTGGGTTGACTGGCGGCACGTTAGAAGATCTGGAACTCAGTAAAATGGTAGGAGATGACGTCGAGATAATCCGGTTCGGTGATAATGCCGCCACCATATCAGCTTTCGTTGCCGGGCAAGTCGATGTACTGGTTACTGGAAATACCGTTGCAGCGAAAGTCGGTGAAGACAACCCCGATTTAAGCCTGGAAACGAAATTCATCATTAAAGAGTCTCCGGCTTTCATAGGCGTTCGACCTGGCGAAACGAATATGCTTCAATGGGTAAACGTATTCATCTTGCACAAGAAACTGGGCGGTCAGCTTAACGAACTTTCCAATACATGGTTTGGACAGGACTTGCCAGACTTACCGTCTTTATAGCCCTCTTTATAACCGACTTTATAGGTTGTGTGATTGTTCAATAGCACGAACAATGGCCTCACCACACTCGTGGGTACTTGCATTACCTCCCAGATCGGGCGTGCATGCACTTGGATCGGCAATGGCCACTTCCATTGCCGATTCCAGCAATTCAGCGGCTGCTTTCTCTCCGAGATGATCAAGCATCATGGCTGCTGTCCAGACTGACGCAATCGGGTTAGCAATGCCTTTACCCGCAATATCAGGAGCTGACCCGTGCACAGGTTCGAACATCGATGGCATCTCACCGGTTGGGTTAATGTTCGCCGACGGCGCAATGCCGATTGAACCCGCCACTGCCGGGCCAAGGTCAGACAAGATATCGCCGAACAGGTTTGAACCCACCACCACATCAAACCAATCTGGATGCTGCACGAAATGGGCGGTTAGTATGTCGATATGGAATTGATCGCTGGTAACTTCAGGGTGGCGCACTTTGGCAGCTTCGAAACGCTCGTCCCAGTAAGGCATAGTATGGACAATGCCGTTTGATTTGGTGGCCGATGTCACATGCTTGCGTTTGCGCGTTTTAGCGATGTTAAACGCGTAATCGAGAATACGGTCTACCCCGGCTTTAGTAAAAACCGATTGCTGTGAAACAAACTCGCGTTCAGTGCCGGAAAATATTCGTCCACCAATTTCAGAGTACTCGCCCTCCACGTTCTCACGAACGACAACAAAATCGATATCGTCGGGCCCACGCCCCACCAGAGGTGACTTAATCCCTTTCAATAGGCGAACCGGTCTAATATTGGCAAACTGATCGAGTTCCCTTCGCAACGGAATAAGCAAACCCCACAAGGACACGTGATCGGGAACACCCGGGTAGCCAACAGCACCCAGATAGATCGCATCGAATGCTTTCATCTGTTCGACCCCGTCGTCGGGCATCATTGAACCGGTTTCGGCAAAGCGCTGGCACGACCAATCGAATGTTTTCCAATTAACAGAGAAATCAAACCGACGAGCAACAGCTTCGATAGCGCGTTGCCCCTGCGGGATTACTTCAACGCCTATTCCGTCGCCTGGAACGACGGCTATGTTGTACGATCGTGTGCTCAATTTTGCAACCCCAATGAAATTCACATTTCTGACTATTAGCCGAAATGGTACTCAGTTTAATGCGTCAAGTTCAAGCTTTCCCAAATTCAACTGAAATCGATACTGCTGAAAGCCGTTAGATGACAGGGTAGAAAAATGGAACAAATATCATGAGCACAGCTGCAGCAGATGTCTTTGATCGCTCCCCATACCAAGCTCCTGAGGCTAAGCTTGTCGATATCAACACGCAGGTAACGGAAGACAAACTATTTTCGTTCGAAGGCCGGGTGGGAGTTTGGCGCTTTAACGCGCGTATGTTTCAGTGTGCAATGACAATACTGTTTGCTAGTGGTTTCGCATTCCTCGGTGCCAGCTCACAGTCTATGCCGGTGACGGTTCTATCGAGCATTCCAGCCTTCATTCTTTTCATTGGTGCCATTGTTATGATGGTGTACACCTCGATAAAGAGACTGCACGATCTTAATCACAGTGGCTGGTTTTACCTGATTAACATCATCCCGATTATCGGATCGATTTGGACCTTGTATTACGCTCTAAGACCAGGCTTTGATGAAGCGAATCGCTTTGGCGCGCCACGTGAGGCCACCAAAGGCGATAAAGTAATGGGTAGTATTGGCATAGTCATCACGCTTGCAATGGTGGCTGGGTCATTTCTAAGCGTTTAAGCGGCGCACTATAAAAGTAAGCCGATATTGGACATTACACCGTGGTCAATCCAAATTCCTTGTACTGACCTCTCCTGTATCTAACGGTTACATACTTCACTGTCTGATCTGGTGGCACCTCGCTTGCGACACACACTGGCATATCATATTGAAATGTATCGGTACGTTCATTCGAGCGCCCTGATCGGACACGTTTTGCAATGAGGATTCAGGAAAACACGGTACTCAGCGAACTCGGAAGGTTAATTGAAACCATTTCCGATATGGGGTCCGTAGAGGAAATCTATGACCATATAACGAAGTTTATACCAACCATTTTGCCGGCCGATCACGTAACCATTACCCGTTATCGGCGTGAAGACAGTTGCATTGTTATACAGTCCTCCTTCGACAAAGAACATGTTCAGCTCGATCTCAAACCGGGCAAACACTTACCCTCATTCGAAACGTATCAGGAGTATGCCGATAACATTGCGAATCCAATAATCTATCGACCAACTGACAATCTTCAACGAGAAATAAATCAAGTACTGCATCAAGCGGGAATAGTATCTGTCTTGATTGTGCCGCTTATTTCAGGCCTGGAGATCGTTGGAACAATTAACATCGGTTCGACCAGCCACCACTATCGTCAGGAAGACAAATTTCGACTCGAAAAAATCTCAGCGCTGCTTGCAGCGTCCATAACAAGCACAATCGCTGCAAAATCTGACCATCTGGTATTACGTCATCGATTATATGCACAGCATCTGGAATACCTAAACAATCTGAGCGAGAAACTATTAGCAGCGGAGTCTGTTGATGATGCCCTATCCTTGGTGGCGAATTGCGCTGCTCAACTGGTGAGCGCGGCACGAGTTAGTCTCTGCGAGCTGGATGCAAACCCAGACTATGTTCGAATTGTTGGTCTTGTTGGTAATTCAAAAGACAAAAGAGGCACAAGAATTCTCCTTACCGATTCGGGACTAGAAGACAGTCTGTTGCATGATAAACATAAATATACAACAGACTTGATGAATTCAAGCGTTCGCGCTCAACTTTCCCTCGGAGAATCTGGTTACAACCACATCTGGTCATTTCCAATTCAATGCCAAGGTGAAGCGAAGCGTTGTTTAAACGTGACCAGCAGAGCAACTCAACTGCACCCAGACGATGCACTGTCCGTTCTGAATACACTGGCTCGGTTGGCGAATTCTACTATCGAACGAATCGCTGCACAGAAAGAAACCATAAGGCAGGCAAAAACTGACCCTCTAACCGGACTCTGTAATCGGAAAGAGTTTAACGAGCGATTGAGCGTCGCTATTAACAAGTATTACTCCAATGACAGTACCTGCATCATGTACCTTGATCTGGATCTCTTTAAAAATGTTAATGACACTATGGGTCATTTCATTGGAGACAAAGTACTATTGGAAGTATCAAAACGAGTAAGCAAGCTCCTCAATGAAAAGGACACACTGGCCCGCATCGGCGGCGATGAGTTCATGATTTTGCTTAGAGAGATTCCAGAGAGTACCACCATAGAAGAATTGGCCGATACCCTTATAAACACTGTTGGCGAACCAATTAAGGTAGGAACGCAAGAGATTTCAATAGGCGTCAGCATCGGCATTTGCCAATACCCGGAGCACGGCACAACGATTGACGAACTGATAAAAAACGCTGATATTGCCATGTATAAGGCAAAAGAAATTGGCCGTAATCAGTATTTCGTGTTTACGCAAACCCTGTCCGATGAGCTATCTGGCCGAGTACTACTTCAAAAGGAACTCACCAAAGCAATTAGAAATGATGAACTATCGCTTGTGTACCAGCCTCAGTTTTCAATAGATGGATTAAACGCACACTGCGCTGAAGTTCTCTTGCGCTGGGAGCATCCGTCTCTTGGCAAAATCGCACCTGATGTGTTTATACCTATTGCAGAAAATTGTGGTTTGATAAGCTCATTAACAGATTGGGTATTAAAAAAATCGCTGGAAGATTTAGCGATTTGGCAAAAAAGGTACCCTGAATTAAGCCTGGCAGTAAATATATCGGCAGTCGAATTTTCTCCACAAATGAACCTGATTTCCCGCTTAAGTCAAGCCGTTGAATATGCGGGTGTAGAACCCAGTGCACTTGAAATAGAGCTGACTGAAACAGCGTTTCTTAAACACCCAACACATGCCGCTGAACTGGCAAAGGAACTAAGCGATATCGGTTTTGGTATTGCGCTGGATGATTTCGGTACCGGTTACGCCTCACTTTCGTATTTGGTACAGCTCCCCATTGGTTGCATTAAAATTGATCGCAGCTTCGTAGATCGCATCGTACATGATGAGAAAAAGCAAGCTGTTGTCAAAGGCATATTGGAAATCGCCAAAGGCTTGAATATAAAGTCTCTGGGCGAAGGCGTTGAAACTCCAGAGGAGCTAGGTTGGTTGTCTGATGCAGGCTGCGACAGCGTTCAGGGGTATTTATTGTCCAAGCCAGTGAATGCCGATGAGCTACCCACAGTCATCGATAAAATCAGCCAGACGAACCGCGCTGCATAGTCAACGAAAGCTTGCCGTTTCAGGCAATACATTTTTTAAAGAACTACTTCCTGTCTGCACCGGACGCACGAGCGAGAATCGCGTTTAACTTCTCCTCATCAATTCTTTGCCCATCAGCGAAAACCAGCAAATCCTCGATGCGATCGTCTCCCCAGAACAATTCATTTCTATAAATAAAACTTGGCACTCCGAACAATCCTCTGGCCAAAGCCTGCTCGGTATTATCAATTAATTTCTGTTTGACTTCTGCAGTTCCAGCCTGATCTACAAGCTCATTACCATCGATGCCTATGCCGTTGGCAACACGCTTTATGGTGTCTGACACAGTGATGTCTTTGCCCTCGACCCAGGCTACATGCATAACCGTTTTAGCAAAGGCTAATCGCAGCTCATCTTGCTCAATAGCTGTGGCTGCACGCAGAGACAACAAAGGATTGAACGGGTGTTGTGGAGGACCCTCAACAGTAAGCCCATATCGTGAAGCACGACGAAGTACGTCTCTGAAGGTGTAATCACGTTTAGCGGGAATTTCCGCTGGCCCTTTATGACCAAGTGCTTTCAGAAATCCAGCGAATAGTACTGGCCTGGCAACAACGCTGGCACCTGTGTGCTGGACCAGCCCGTCGAGCTGGGTGGACGCTAGCCAAGCAAAGGGGCTGATGGGGTCGAAATAGAATTCAATAGCATTGTTCTTCGCCACATCCAATACTCACAAAATATCAATCAGGCCATCAGGAAAAAGCTTCACATCACCACGTTTGCAGTCTTTCACACTGAACCAGCGAGCAGTAACTTCGTCGCCACTGTCTTCAGAGAAAACAAGCCTGTCCTCGTCGTACAGTGCAGTATTGACTAAACCCACACTGGCGCACAGTATTATTT
>JAHQVR010000029.1 GCA_019634245.1 Gammaproteobacteria bacterium | reverse complement strand
GTTATGCGAAATGCAACGACGGATTCACCATGGCCTGTATCCAACAATCCATACGCAAAGTACAACAATTCTAGTCGAGAAGACAACAATGGTTTGATACCACTTTGGCAGTTAGTCAGAGCCAGTACCGCGGCGCCAGTGTATTTTCCACCTGAGAGCGTCACGGTTGGTTCTAAAGAATTTCTATTTGTGGATGGAGGAATCACTTGTTATAACAATCCATCATTTCAAACATTTTTAATGGCCACCACTGAACCTTATGGTCTTAACTGGAAGACGGGTGAAAAAGAAATGCTAGTAGTTTCAGTGGGTACAGGGAATAACCCGATTGCTAGGGCCGATCTTGCTGCCGGTGATATGCACATTCTCTACAATGTCAGTAGCTTACCCGTTGCATTAATGAACGCGGCATCGACTGAGCAAGATTTTCTTTGCCGAACGTTTGGTAATTGTTTGTGGGGAGAGCAAATTGATCGTGAAATAGGGGATATGTGCAGTATTAAGAATTCCAAATGTGGCGGTCCAACAAAAGAAAAACTCTTTACCTACGTTCGTTACAACGCGGAGTTGACTAGGGAAGGGTTAGACAGTCTGGATCTAAATGACATTGACCCCTCAGATGTACGTAAGCTTGATGCTGTAGCTGGTGTTCCCAAATTACAGAAAATCGGGCGTGCGGTTGCCGAAAATCACGTGAAAGCTAACCATTTTTCATCCTTTAATTGAAGAATGGACGTCTTACTCACCGCCTCTTCAGTCGTTTTTTCGCATTGCTAAGCGGTGTTCATAAACTTATGGCGGAACCAGTATGATTTGGGAGAATTCATTTGTTGGAACGGGACATGGAATCTAAAAAATACCAAAAACGGGACAAGCAAATAGTGCTTGCTGTTCAGATCGATTTAGATATCGTTGGATTTAGCTACGTAAAATGGGGAAGTGAACAACGATGCCAAGCCAGAGATTGGTTGGTCAACAATAATGGTGAATGTTACACCATTAGCGAAGACAGTTTCCGAAATACCTATGAAGAGATAGCGCCAGCTCAGTACGTGAAAACAGCACCTGTTTGGGCCACACAGGCAACTCGGAGTGGCAAAGTAAAAACTCGCGAGGGTTACACCGAATATTCTAAAGGTGATTATCTTGTTTCAAACAACTGTGACGGTACGGATGCCTATGCGGTATCGAAAGATAAGTTCGAATATATGTATGAGCTCATTGAATCAGATAGCTGATTCACCAACGGTAAGTTTCTAAATTAAGTTGGAGAGTTTTCCTATAAGAGAAATCTGAATGAAAGTACCAAAAGCCGACAGCCTTAAAAAAATTGCGTTCGTAGCAATGCCGTTTCGCACTAAACCTACTGGGCTTAAACCTGGCGCAGGACCTGATTCGGTTGATTACGACGCGCTTTGGGAAAGGGCGGTCAAACCAGCTTTGCTTGAGCTCGACTACATGCCACTCAGAGCGGATGAGCAGGCAGGTTCTGTAATTATTAAGGATATGCTCAATGCGTTAGTCCATGCAGATCTGGTGCTTGCGGATATTAGCCTGGATAACGGTAACGTGTATTACGAAGCTGGTGTAAGACATGCGGCTAGGCAGGCGGGATGCATATTGATTAAAGCTAATTGGGCGCGTCCTTTGTTTGATTTAAGGCAAATATCACAGATACGTTACCCGCTGGATTCGAGCGCTCCAACGCAAGAACAATATCAGGAGGTTCAATCTATTCTGGTGGAAACTATTCCTGTTTATGCTGAAAGTGTAGGGCCCGTTTACGAATTGGTTCGAGGAGTCGACTCGCCGGATTCTTATGACAACCAGCTTAGAGAAAGGACTGTTGTGCTCTATGAGTTCGATACAGAGTTAACGTCTGCGCGTATCAGTGCCGCCAAAGGGGAGAAGGAACCGTTGCGTCAAATGTTATCGCCTGAACGGCTTCAACAATTACCTAAATTTGCGCTGAAAGAAGTAGTCGATGCCGTAAGAGATAACCTTAACTGGTCAAGATTGGTTGAGGTAATTGATAGCTTGCCAGCGACAATAAGCAATGAGGCGTACATGCAAGAACAGAAAGCACTTGCGCTGAGTCTGGGTGGAGAGCTACCTGATGCGATCGCTATTTTTGATGAATTAATTAAACGAGAAGGCAAGACATGTCTGCGATTGGGTAATCTTGGAGGAATGTATCGAAGGCTTGCGTCGTCTAGTATGGCTCGGCAGAAGACTCAATACCTACAGGCAGCAATAGCTGCTTTTCGTGATGGAATGTCTCTGGATTTAAATGATTACTACTGTTCACACAAACTGTTAGTTACGCTCGTAGAACGCGATAGAAAAGGGGACCAAGAGGAAGCTAAAACAGTGAGTTCGCTACTTGATGCCGCCTGTCAGCGTGCAGTGAACGTTCGTAGCGACGACGAGTGGTTGGCACCAACTTTACTCATACATGCGTTTTATCGAAAAGACGTTGAAGAAATCCGCGAGTACGCAGACCTGGTGTCGGGGCAATCGTGGTCCAATTGGCAGCTCATCGGTCTTTTAGCCGACTTGTTTACCATACTCAAACTTCCAATGGATTCCGATTTGACAAAGGAAATCGAGAGTAAATCCCATGATGAAGACACAGAATTCATGCTGGAGATTTGCCGTGAAATTCGATCGGATCTGCCCGTAGAGCAAGAATTGCTAATGTCAAAAATTCTGCCCCAGATGGACAGAGCTGAAAACGTCTATCGAAAGCAAGGCGAAGTTGAAGCACGATTGGCTATTGAAGGTGAGGAGATTATTTCCATTACCAACTCCGGAGAGGAGGCGAGTCAGCACGCCAGGGAGGGAGAAATTGTGGTTAGAAACAACACCGACGCGAAGGAGGTCTATTTGGTGGAGGCGGAGGTATTTGAGAAGCGCTATGACTCGGCAAAACCAGTGGCCGCCGAATTTCAATACTACGAGGCGGCAGGAAAATCTCTTGCTTTTGAGATAGATCATGAGATGAGTACTTTGCTTGGTGTTGGTGCAGAGTTTTATATAATCGCACCATGGGGTACGGAGCAATATGCACAGGAGGGGGATTATTTCGTGTGCCCTCTACCCGAAAAAGGAGAAATCTATCGCGTGGGCAAACCCGAATTTGAATCCACGTATGTAGCGGTTTAGGGCCCGGTATTCAGTTTTCTCCGTTGGCCCTCGCATTACTAATTCTTTTGATTGTTGATACAAACAAGGAAATGCTGCTAAAAATGACTGAACATTCAGTTAATGGGAAATCATTGATTTCAGATTCAACATTGCTCATTTGATATTGCAACTGACCATGATGCCTTATACATAGCCCAGAAATTATCTCGTTTAAATTCAAAGCACCCCATTTGCACTATCACACCCTGATCTTCTATTCGCTGGCCATCAGAAACAAAGGCGGCACTAATTACGCTTGCGTTCCTTCGCAGTAGTGCATGAACATCTGCAATTCGCTCCGCCTGATCATCCATTTTTCCGCTATCCACCAGAGCAACTAGAGAATAAATCATGATTTGATCGATAAGACTAGCCGGATCCTTCGAACTGAGCAATCGAGCATTTTTTCGTGTAAAGCTCTGAGGTGAATTTACTTGATCGTTTGCCGGAAACTCGGAATAGGCGACTTCTTTCCATTTACCAACCCGACTCAATAGGTCTCTGGCAGTGAGCTCTAATCGGTCATCAAATTCGTTAAATGAGATGGTGCAAATCCCGCTGGATTCGCTAGCCGAACAACTGGTACTGCCCGTTGCGCGCGCATCAATGTTCGGGCACTTGCACTTGACATGGTTAGCCTGTGCCAGGCCACATAGAAGCGACATGATTATCAGCAACAAACCGAATCTGATTCTTACCATTAGCATAGTGTTAGTCTCCAGCACACGAATAGATCGTGCGCCTACCAGTGAACTTGTCAATATTTTCCCAGAGATGGGGTTCATCGCTGATGGACCAAACATTTTTTTGATCAGCAGTTTTCATCTCTTCTTCAACAAGTTTGTCGTTGTTGATCAATGTCACCGTCACCAATGCGGCGTTGGTTAACTGTACACCCGTTGGCGATGCGACACATTCTATGCAATTAGCATTAGCGTGGCAAAACTGACTCACGAGCTCGCGTTGTTTGCCGGTGCCTGCCGGGAATTTTAGGTTGTTTAAGTAATGCTCCGCATCAGACCCGGTAGTCGCATCCAGCAAAACGGATAATCCACCAGTGGCTTCCCAGTTATGAGTCACTTCCCCAAGCGGCATTGGCAAGTTGCTAGCGTGCCCATCGTCAGCTGTGACATCGCCTTGTTCATCAGGTCTATTCAATAGGATGCCAATTGCCAGGCTAAGCAGAGCCACTGCTGAGAATAGCATCAGAGACCAATGTCGCTGCACAACAGGGGCTCTTAATTGTTGTAACCCGGTTGCGGTTTCGATTTGCGATGCTAGTTTATCCAGATCAAGCTGCCATTGGTTCTGACCATCATGGAGCCTAAATGCATGCCCATCCAGTAACCAATCTAGTTCCCCAAGCTTATCTCTGTCCGGTAAGGCAGCGTTCCGTAATAGCACAGGTATGATCGGTATCTTGAGCTTTCTGGCAATAACTAGTTCGTGCTGATGTATATCAGGCTCAAGGTTGGCCGCATTTATTCTCCGGAGCAGTTCTTTTTCCCAGCCAGTACCGATGATCGCCAGGACGATATGGCTTTGCTTCAGTGTAGATTCAATCTGCGGCTGCCAATTTTCACCAGCGACGATATCATCGAGATCTTGGAAAACGTGTTGCGTACCGAAGCGCTGGCGCAATCCGTCTGCGAGTCTCCCGACGTAGCCTGGCTCATCATTCTTCCGATAGCTTATAAAAATCATCGTTGTGTTCTGGACATTTCTATAATGTGAGCCACTCAGGCAATAACACACCTGTATCTCCAATCGTCTGATCAACTTGAGCCTGTATCAAATTAATCACATTACGAAAATCGGTGTGCCACCAGCCCGCTACCCAATTAACGGGGGATGGGCATTCATTAGACACGATTGATAATACCATCCCACCCAAAATGGGCTAGGACTCTTAGTCTGTAGTTCTCAAAATTTCTAAACCCGTAGTCTCGTCTGGAGATCATCTCCATTTACTTCAATTCAACGAAGTTTAAACACTTTTCAGTGCCGTTAATACGTCCTAACCCTCTATTGACACACTTAAATTCAAAGTTGATTTTGGTGATAACAGACACGAGCCGGGGTCCGAGCCCAATTTGTAGGCCATGCATAGTCCTGTTGTAGTGTTCCGACTGCGAGCAATCCGGTAAACGACAACGGAATCAGGTGTAACTTTCATCTGTTGATTCTGGTTATCAGAGACAACCCTGCCGTTGTCCATTTTATAATGTTTCTTCGTCTTGTTTTTTCTCATGCACATGGAATGCAATTCCTACTGACATGCATAATCAAAAGTTTAGATCAGATGGGTTCTGATGGGTGTTGCGGCTATTTTGTGCGAAATGCACATTTTTGTGATTTCACTAGATTGACAATTTGTTATATTTGCAGATATAAATATTTGCAGATATAAAAAGTGGTGTGTGGTCAGTTCCTACGTTGGATCAGCAATATACATCTGACTTGACTCTCGGCGCTAACCAGCTTGTGCAACAGACTGAATAGTAATTTTATCAGCGTGCACAACAATCGGCATTGTAAATGCCAACTAAAATGTTTTTGGGAGCGCTGTATTTATGGAATGTAGTACTACTGCTGGTGGAAATCCGAATTTACTCTCGACGCGGTCGCACCGCACATGGCTGTTTTGTTTTCGGAGAGTCGCGCTTTTCGCCCTTGCCACATTCCTCGCCTCCTGCAGCGACTCGAATAGCCCAGCCACCGACCAGACTCAGCATGAGTTTTTGCAGCGTAATCTGTTGCGCACATCCACTGAAACCTGCGAGGTCGTCTCCGAAAGTTTGACGCTAGCCCGCCATGAATTCAGACAACAGTGTGGGCAAGCGCCACGTGATTGCGACCCACTGGGTAACACCTGGCGGTGTTCATCACAGATCATTGGCCATGCAGGGCCACCATCGAAGATACTCCAATGCCGCTCCAGTGGCAGGACTCTCTCATTGGCAAAGGCAAACTATGCATCGTCTTGTAATCTGCCACGCCGAGATTGTGATCGCGTGGGTAGTCGCTGGCTTTGTTCAAGCGACAAGATCGGTTTCAACGCACCTAACCAATCTGCACCGCCTTCATTGATAAGTTTTCTGGAAGGTCTTTCGGTTGCTGAACAGTGGAATGAACTTGGTCTTGCAGGCGTACGCTCGGGATTGGCGAGACCGACAGTGACTACTCACCAGATGTTTATTCTCAGTGCAGCTATGTATGACGCGCTGGCTGTATACCACCCAACCGCAACCCCATATGCCTTGTCTGCGCAATACAGGCAGCCTTCGGCCGTACATACCGCTGAAAATAAACGGGAGGCACTGAGCCATGCTGCATACCAAACACTTATAAAACTCTTTCCGCGTTACGAGGCTGATACCGGTCACTTTCGACAGCACTTGAGAACACTGGGATACAACACAGGCAAGGGATCAACAGGCTCTGCATCCTATATTGGGCACGTAGCATCACGGGCAGTGTTCGCGGCGAGGCGCAACGATGGATCGAACTCTGAGAACGACTATGAGGAAATCCTGTCTGATTATTTCCCCGAATCTTATGTGCCGAAGAACAGCCCTGGCGCAATCAACCAGCTTAATGAGCATGAAGCCGGGTTTGATCCGAACCGCTGGCAACCCTTACGTGTACCAACCGGTTTGGCCGTTGATGGGTTGCATAATCCGATCGTTGATGAACTGAATATCAACTCGTTTGGTGATCAGGAATTTCTCACCCCTCACTGGGGAGCGGTTGATCCTTTTGCGCTTGCATCAGGCAACGAATTCAGACCATCGCCTCCACCACAGTTGTACTCGGATGCTCCGTACATCGATGCGCTTGGTAATGAATCCAGTAACCACGAAGCTTACCTTCGCCAGGTTAATCAGGTGCTTGAAGAAAGTGCCAGCCTCGATGATCGGAAAAAAATCATTGCTGAATTTTGGGCGGATGGCCCGCGCACCGAGTCCCCGCCGGGGCACTGGAATCAACTCGCGCATGGACTCATATTGCGAGACAATTTGGATATGGACCAGGCTACACGTTTATTTTTTGCGCTCAATGGTGCTTTGCTTGATGCAGGTATCGCGACCTGGGAAGCGAAACGCTACTACGACTTCATCCGTCCTGCATCAGCGATCAGGTTTCTGTTTGCCGGAGAAATTATTAGCGCCTGGGGAGGCCCCAATGTTGGCACACAACCGATCCTCGGTGAGAACTGGAGTCCCTATCAGAGTTTAACGTTTGTGACCCCTCCGTTTCCCGAATATGTCTCGGGACACAGTACCTTCAGCCGGGCGGCGGCTGAAGTACTCATGCACTTCACCGGATCGGATCAGTTTTATGATGGTGTCACCGTAACTGCACAGGATGTGAATAACGACGGCCTGCCTGATTTATTAGGTGAACACATAGCCCCTGCCGGAAGCTTCTTTATTGAGCCGGGGCCGGCCTCTGACATCATACTCCAGTGGCCAACGCTGCGATCCGCTGCCGACGAAGCTGGAATATCGAGACTCTTCGGCGGCATACACATTCAGGATGGTGATTTACGAGGCCGGGCACTAGGTGAAAAGGTTGGAGTTAAAGCCTATAACGAAGCGCTGCAGTACTTTAACGGCACAAAATAGGAACATATTCGCATTTCCTAGATGACTCATTCGGGATGCGAGTGTATGCGGCAAGGATTGTCGGGGAGATTATTTTACCGTTACTGATTTAGCCAGGATACGTGGCTGATCAACATCGGTACCTTTAACAATCGCATCGTGATGCGACAACAATTGCAATGGCATCGTATAAACAATGGGTGCGATCAGTTCATCACACACAGGTACTTCAAGCACTTTCATCGTATCGTCACTTTTAAACTTAGCATCTTTATCAGCGAACACATACATTAAGCCATCACGTGCACGAACCTTGGTGCCCTTAAAGGGATGGCTGCATGTTGGTGAGTGGCTTATATTAGCCTGACACTAAAAAGTGTCTTTTGTTTACAAAGAGGTAGCCAGATGTCTCTTCGCCAAGTCGTCCTTTTGTGGCGAGATTCTCTTGTGGTGATTCTTGTTTCCTGTATTATTTACAAGGTCAAGATAGCGAAAATTTACAGACGCAAGAAGGCTTTAAGGCTTTGTAATTTAACTGTCGATTTTAACCCTTGTTTATCAACCACTTACTGGTTGGTGGATGAGCACTTAATGGATGAGTATTACCAATGTTAGTCACCGCCGAAGCTGTTTCACTGCCTTCCGATCAAGACGCCTCAGGGCGAACCCTCGGCGAAGATGAAATCGCCGCGTTGCAAGCTGTTATTAACTCGGGCACGCTCAACAGCACTAAGGGCAGTTTCGTTAAACAGTTCGAAACAGATTTTGCAAAATTGGTTGGCGCGAAACACGCGTTTGCCTGTGCCAACGGCAGCGCAGCTGTCCACTTAGCGATTGCAGCAATCAATCCAGAGCCGGGTGATGAAATAATCACGACCTCTATTACCGACATGGGTGCGTTAACACCCATTTTATACCAAGGCGCCATACCGGTATTTTGCGATGTCGACCCTGAAACATGCAACGTAACCGCCGCAGATATTAAGAAGTGCATTACCGATAAAACCAAGGCTATTATCGTCACACATTTGTTTGGCAACCCGTGTGAAATGGATGAGATACTTTCTTTGGCCAAAGAAAATAATATACCGGTTATTGAAGATTCCGCGCAGGCCTTTATGGCCACTTATGATGGAAAATACGTTGGCACCTTAGGGGCGGTTGGTTGTTTTAGTCTGCAACAGGGTAAACATATAACAACAGGCGAGGGTGGCCTGGTAGTGTGCAACGACGATGCTATTGCGCGGCGCATGTTTTTGTTTGTTAACAAGGCATGGGGTTATGGCGACAAGAACCCTGATCATTACTTCGCGGCGTTAAATTATCGCTTAACGGAACTACAAGGTGCCGTTGCTGTTGCACAACTAAAAAAGCTGGACTGGGTTGCCAAAACAAGAATTGACCTTGCACAGGAGCTGTCAAAACAGTTAACGGGTGTTAGGGGTCTGCGCACACCAAAAACAAACCCAAGAGCAGTTCACACCTACTGGAAATACTGTTTACGAGTCGATGATACTGTGGTTTCTGGAGGTAGCGTGGCGCTGGCAGCGGCATTGCGTGAGTACGGCATCGCATCTGCTCCCAGATACATTCAGAAGCCTGCCTTTGAATGCCAGGTATTTCAGGACCAAAACACGTTTGGTAGTAGCCGTTGGCCATTCACATTGGCCTCACCCAGTGCAGTAGACTACTCAAAAGAGAAGTTTCCGGGAACGTACGAAGCGCTTGAAGGTATTTTGGTACTGCCGTTTAACGAAAAATACACACAGGATCATATTGATTTTATTGCCGAGTCCGTCAAAGCCTGTATTGAAGATCTCACCGATTAGTCGGTGAGTTCTGCAGTAGCGAGTTATTGTATTTTTAAATTCTGTTATTGTATTTTTAATTCTCTCAACCCCAAGGCAGCCTAGGTTTTAGGTTGCCACTACAGTTCGTAACAAGGAGTTATTGTGAGTTCTCTCCGTTTTGGCATTATTGGCGCCGGTGGCATCGCCGCATCTTATGCAACGGCTTTCGCTGCCAGTCGCTCGGCAGAATTGGTGGCTGTTACAGACACTCAATTATCAGCAGCCAAAGCGCTGGCTGAACCGTTCGGATGCCAGGTATTTGATAACCATCAAAAAATGTGTGAGCAGACTCAGCTTGATGCTGTTGTGGTTTGCACGCCGCCTACTACCCACCCGGAAATCACCACTGAACTCATGCAACTTGGCATTCATGTTTTGTGTGAAAAGCCTTTAGCGATTTCCAGCGTTGATGCAAAACGCATGATTGCAGAAGCTGAAAATAATAATGTGATTTTCACTATGGCGTCGAAGTTTCGTTATGTAGACGATTTGCGTAAAATTAAATCGATCGTCGATGCTGGTACGCTTGGTGAAATCGTTCTGGTTGAAAATGTATTCACCTCTCCGGTAGATATGTCCAAACGCTGGAATTCAGACCCAGCCATTAGCGGCGGCGGAGTCCTTATTGATAACGGTACTCATTCAGTCGATATCATGCGAAATTTGATGGGGCCGCTCGCTGATCTTCAGGTTGTCGAAGGGATTAGAGTGCAGGACATTCCCGTGGAAGATACGGTTCGTATATTTGTCCGAGCTGAAAGCGGTGCTATGGGCAGTATTGATTTGTCTTGGAGCCTCAAGAAAGAGCAACCTTTTTTTGTCAGCATCTATGGGTCCAAAGGCACTGCGTTGATTGGGTGGGCGGAATCGAAGTATAAATTAAATACAGAAGATGACTGGACTGCGATTGGCAGTGGGTACGATAAGGTACAGGCATTTGTCAATCAGATTGAAAACTTTGCTGGTGCAATTAAGGGCGAAGAAAACCTGCTAATAACGTCCGAAGATGCGCTTGCGTCGGTTGAAGTGATCGAAACAGCGTATGCGTCTTTGCGTAATCTGCGTTGGCAGACGGTTGGCGTAAACGATATTCTTGATAAAATTACTGATGATAATTCGCTGGAAACTCACGGCGTTACATAAGCGTACTTTTTCAT
>JAHQVR010000293.1 GCA_019634245.1 Gammaproteobacteria bacterium | reverse complement strand
AGAGCTAATTGGTATCCCAGAGCCAGAAACATTTAGTCAGTTGCCATGGGATAAACGGGTCGGTCGTTTTTACTGCACGCTTTTTCGCAATCGTGAAGAGAAGGAAGATCCAGGTGCGTTCCTAACTTCGGATTGCCGCGGAAATTTGCGTCGCATCCACGATCAATTCAAGAAAGACCATAAAGGGCTCGAGTTACGCTGTGGCACAGAGCCGGAAATGATGTGGTTGAAGCGCGACGAGAATGGCAAGCCCAATGGTGGCTTCTCAAAACCTTATTGTTATCACATTGATCAATTCGAGAGCCTGCGACCTGTGTACATGAAGGTTATGGAGTATTGTCGCTTTATGGGGCTCGACATGATTCAAGGTGATCACGAAGATGCACCCGGTCAATTAGAGTTGAATTGGCAGTTCGACGACGTGCTACGAAATGCTGATCGTTTGACAACGTACAGGCAAATTTGCGCGCAAGTTGCTCGTGAATTTAACCTGATTGCCTGCTTTATGACTAAGCCCTTTATGGGTGTATCGGCGTCGGGTTGCCATCACAACATATCGCTGTGGAATGGCGGCAAAGACGTCTTGCGTCCTACCGGCAACGATCCTAAAAACTTGCCTGGCAGCAAAGGTAATTATATGTACCGTGATGGTGGCGACAATACTTTTATGCCTGACACCAAAGATCCGCAGCTACCCGGCAAAATAGGTTTGCAGGCTATTGGCGGCATTGTCAATCACTTGGGTGCGCTAACCGCGATCGGATCTTCCACGGTTAATTCGTACCGTCGACTTTGGGATACAGGTTTTTGGGCTCCTATATTTGCCGACTGGGGTTTTCAAAATCGTACGACAGGTTTGCGCGTATCAGCACCGGGCCGATTCGAATACCGCTCCGTTGACTCCATGGTCAATCCTTATCTAATGGGCGCGGGTATTTTAAAGGCTTGTGACGATGGCTTGAAAAATAAGCTTGATCCTGGCAAGCCGGAAGAACGTAATATCTATGAAGCAATGAGCGCCGGTAAAAAAGTTAAACGATTGCCAATGAATCTTGGTGATGCATTAGTTGAGTTGCGCAAAGACAAAGTTATTCAATCTGCGATGCCAGGCGAAATGTTCCGTTTGTATGATGAATACAAGCAAGATGAGTGGGAGCGTTTTATGCACACGGTGTCCGATTGGGATCAGGACTTTTACATGGATGCGCTTCCCTAGCATTGGATCTGTTCCTTCGTTAGATCCAATTCTTTCAAGATTAAATTTGAATTTCCCGGTTGAACATTCAACCGGGAGAAATTAACTTAGCCGGAGAAAAAGCATGTGCGGGATAGCAGGCCTGATACACAAGGGCAAAACCGCCAACATTGGTGGTGAGGTGACGTCAATGCTACAGGCATTGAAGCACAGAGGCCCCGACTCAACTGGGTTCGCAGTTTACGGTAATCCCTCAGAGGGTGAGTTTGTACTGCGTTTTAAAGCTGCAGAGGCTGAAGATATGGACAGTGGCTATGACATGAACGATGTTATAGCGGAGCGTGTCGAGCGTGTTCAAGGGCGGCTCAAAGAGCATGGTGCCACGATCAAAACGCAAGACAAAGCGACTGACTACGCAATGCGTTACATCATAAGTCATAGTGGTGATATGGGCGCTTTGGCAAAGTACATTGAAGATATAGAAGGTGTAGAAATACTCTCAGTCGGTAACGCACTTGAACTGATAAAAGACCTTGGCGATGCCACGGTTGTATCCGAGCAGTATGGTCTCAGTGATTTTAGCGGAACCCATGCCATTGGGCACACACGCATGGCTACCGAGTCAGACGTTGATATCCGTTCGGCACATCCTTATTGGGCGTTTCCGTATAACGATGTTTCCGTCGTGCACAACGGCCAGATCACTAACTATTGGATTATGCGCCGACAAATGGAACGTAAGGGGCATCGCTTTATGTCCAATTGCGATAGCGAATTGCTCGCGGTCTATACCGCTGACAACCTCGCTAATGGTATTTCTTTGGAAGATAGCCTTGGTCAATCCATAGATGAAATCGATGGCGTGTTTACTTATTTGGTTGCAACCGCCGACTCGCTCGGTATGGCGAAAGACACCATGGCAGCCAAGCCGCTAGTGTTATACGAATCCGATGATTTAATCGCGATGGCATCTGAAGAAGTTGCGATTCGCGCGGTTTTGCCGCAAGAAATAGATACTCATGACCCGTACGATGAGGAGGTACGCGTGTGGAAAGCTTAAGCCAAGAAGAACGCGCCCGTGAGCTCGGCATGATGTCCGAGCCATTAACGGGTCGATCAATGCAGGAATTTTTCGAACCTGCAGAAGAAGAGAATTTTTTATATCCCTGGGCTCCCGTTGTCGATACTGACAAAGTGGGCGAAATTGATTCCGACTCGCTAAGCAGCACGCAAGTAAATAGTCAGATTCGTGCCATGATGAATGAAGGCTACGGCACGATTAAAATTCTAAACCCACGTGGTAAACACAGTTTGGGCGTCGGTATTCTAAGTAAAGTGAACTTGGTGTTCGAAGGCTCGCTAGGTTACTTCGGTGCCGGCTTGTTAGATGGCCCCAATGTCCGGGTTAACGGTCGCGTAGGTTGGTCTTGCGGCGAGAACATGATGGCTGGCACCATACTGATTGAAAAGAATGCAGGGTCGACATTTGGCGCTGCGATTCGTGGCGGTGATCTGGTTTGCCGTGGTTCTGTTGGATCGCGTACTGGCATAGATCAAAAAGGTGGCACGATTATCGTCGGTGGTGATACCGGTGCTTTAACCGGGTTTATGATGCAGCGTGGACGCATGGTGTTTTGTGGAAATGCCGGAAAGAATCTGGGCGACTCTATGTATGACGGTACTATTTTTGTCGGTGGTGATATCAAAAGCTTGGGTGTCGATGCTATCGAAGCAGAGCTGACTGATTTGGATCAGGCCTGGCTAACACGCAAGTTGTCACAGTACGATTTAATGCCCGATAAAGGCGTAGGTCATTTTAAGAAGGTGGTTGCTGGCAAACAGCTTTGGAATTACGACAACCTCGAACCTTCCGAGAAAAAACTCATATTATAGGAGCAACCCATGGCTAAAACCGATCCACAAGCTCGGCCGTTGCCCGAGAAAAAACCGCTTGACCGTGACGTTAATCGTTTGGGAAATAGTTTTGTATTTCCGCCTTCGGTTATTGATGATATTCATATCAAGTCCGAACTCGGTCGCTATCGTATGCGTGGTTTTTCGTTATTCAAGAAAATACCACACTGGGACGATCTTACCTTTTTACCCGGCACACTAACGCGATTCGTTATTGAAGGCTATCGGGAGAAATGCCTAACAAAAACGGTTATAGGTCCACGTGCTAAACGGCCAATCGAACTTGATATTCCGGTTTACGTAACCGGTATGAGTTTCGGTGCGTTAAGCTTTGAAGCAAAAACGGCGTTAGCGCGTGGTGCGAGTATGGCTGGTACCGCGACGTGCTCGGGTGAGGGCGGCATGATCCCCGATGAACGTCGCTATTCCACTAAATGGTTTTATCAATGTATCCAGTCACGCTACGGGTTTAACCCAAACCATTTGGTGTTGGCCGATGGCTGTGAGTTTTTTATCGGCCAAGGTTGTAAGGTAGGTTTGGGCGGTCATTTAATGGGTCAAAAAGTGACCGATCAAGTTGCCGAGATGCGCTCCCTGCCTGCTGGAATCGATCAACGCTCACCAGCGCGTCATCCGGATTGGCTGGGACCCGATGACCTTGCGCTTAAAATTCAAGAAATTCGCGAAGCCACAGATTGGCAAATTCCCATACAGTTAAAACTCGGTGCGGCGCGCGTCTATGACGACGTACGTATGGCCGTTAAGTGCGACCCTGACTCCATTTATATTGATGGAATGGAAGGTGGCACGGGTGCCGGGCCGCACCTGGCAACGGAAGAAACCGGCGTGCCGGGTATGGCTGCAATCCGTCAAGCACGTAAAGCCATCGATGACCTCGGTAAACGAGGTGAAATAAGCTTGGTTTATGCTGGCGGCATTCGCAACGGGGCAGATGTTGCAAAAGCAATTGCATTGGGTGCGGATGCAATCGCCTTGGGCCATTCAGTAATGATGGCTCTTAACTGTAACAAAGATATTCCAGAAGCCAACTACCAAGAAGAAATGGGCGTGGACCCGGGTTATTGTTACCACTGCCATTCGGGGCGTTGTCCCGTGGGTGTGGCCACCCAGGATCCGATACTCCGTCAGCGTTTGAATCCTGATGAAGCTGCCGAGCGCGTTTATAACTTCCTGCATACGCTGACAATCGAAGCACAAATGTTTGCTCGCGCTTGCGGTAAAACCAATTTGCATTCTCTCGAACCAGAAGATCTGGGCGCCTTAACCATGGAGGCCTCAGCAATTGCCGGAGTACCATTGGCAGGTACGGATCACACGGTGGGTATAGAAGATTATCACCATCTATAAGAGTTAACGTTAATAAGGGTTCGGTCTACTACGAACCCTTTCTTCGGAGAGGAACAATGGCTGGAACAAGTTACAAAGGCTCAGAAATTAAAGACGTCGATCAGTTTATAAAAACCGATGGTCTTGAGTCTTCGCGTGAAAAAGAAATCGGTCAACACATTGGCTATCGCTACGATGTAAACCTGGTACCCGATTACGATCGCTTAACGCCTTTTCTACAGAAATACATTGAGACCATGGGTTGGGAAGATCTAAACTGGCTTGAAGATGTGCATATGGGGTACGAAGAGGGGAATCCGGCAGTATTTGACCGGAATATCAACGGCTGGGTGCGTGTACCGGATAGCATTGCGTTGCCCGATAATCAACAAGATCGCGATATGATTGCACGTGAGCTCTTAATTAAATTCCAAATGTCTGAAAGGCATCCGTTGGTACAGTTACGGCAGGCCTACACCAAGTTTTAACACGTGTAGCCGGACGAATTTTGATTCCGAGGCAAACTTGGTGAATAATGCGGGAGCGGTGGAACACTCGCGATTAATTGGGCACAGTAGTTAGCGATTCCAGTGTGGAGGTGGCGGCGCGAAACCGACCTAGACCTGCAACGGATCGGAATGGGACATTTTAAGTGGAGTGGAAGTAGTGTT
>JAHQVR010000292.1 GCA_019634245.1 Gammaproteobacteria bacterium | reverse complement strand
CCTTAAAGCCCTTAAAGCCCTTAAAGCCCTCAAAGCCCTCAAAGCCCTTAAAGCCCTTAAAGCCCTTAAAGCCCTTAAAGCCCTCAAAGCCCTCAAAGCCCTCAAAGCCCTTAAAGCCCTTAAAGCCCTTAAAGCATTTAAAGCTCTTAAACTTAAAATCGATCACTCGTGGGGGTAATTGACCAGCCGCTTATCGGATAAATTCCTGCGCTGGATTGCTAATTATTGAATATGGTACCGAGCGCTTACCATTATATATGAGAAGACATCGGAATCGACATAATACTCCGCTTCAAATGCAAGCCGCTCGGTGTATTGATACCCCGCTCCCGCTCCATACGAAAGACCGGACTCATCACCTTTGGCAGTGGCACCATTGGCCTTTAGCTCTGTGTCTGATTTTGTAAAACCAATCTTCCCGATAAAGTACGGAGACGATAGCTCTCGAGTTGTACGATACACAGCAAACACACCCATACTCATCTCGTCGATCGTCGCGTTACTAAAATTAGCCTCGCCTTTCGCGCTCGATTTCAACACTTGGAACTCTGCTGTCCAATTTGCGTCGTATTCATAACCTATCGCTAAACCGAAACCAGTTTCACCTTTGAGAGGCACTGAACTTCCATCATCAAAGGAAAATTTATCAGCTTGCACTTGAGCAAACTTGAGAGACGCGGTGAGATCGCCCCTTTCGGCTTGGGCCTGTGCAGGAATCAAAACAGATGCAATTGATAACAATAGTGCTGGTAATGCCTGCAGTAGAGGCGTATTCATGATCGTGCTCCCGCATTGGTGCGTATGATTGATGTACTCCAAGTAACGCACGGGAATTCGATTCTTAGCAGACTGTTCTAAAAACAACCCATAACTGGAAAACAGTTCTACTGTATTTCTCGCCTAGGAAAGCTAGAAATTACCTACGTTTTGTGTGCCTACCAGACGGTACAAACATCATAAGCATCATCAAAACCAGGGCCACCACTGTCACGATCGTTCGCCAATGGTTTTTACTTGTCCATTCATTGGAATACTCGCTCCATAATATTATCTTTCCATCTGCCAAATCGGCATTAAGCGGCAGATGCACCGTCATCGTGATGTAGAGGTTTGCCAATAAACACAAAAGTGCCAGAACGGTATAGCTGAACTTTAAAAAACGTTTCTGGAACAACAAGGTGATGGAACACACAGCTACTAAAACCGGGCTACCAAAAAAAATTGCAGCGAACCAACCGTTACGTATATTGGCGTTAATAGCGTTCATCGCGACTATGGCGTGATTGTCCTCGATAAGATCGAGACTCTGCATGATCGTAAACGACCACGTATAGAAAAAGCCAGCATTCAAAGCACACAACACAGTCGCTAGCAAACAAATTAGGAAGGTGGGTCGTAAATTCATGCTACCTATTAGACATTATGGTATCGGATTGATAAATTCTAATCGACAGCTGAACCCTATTGGAACGTCTAATTCTGGCGGGTACTGTTGCGTAACTCAATCGATACATTCATTTCTATTTTCTTTTTAACAGACTTTTTTCCTGAACCATCATTCAACAGTTGTATAACCAGCTCAGCTGCCTGTCTTCCTAATTCCGCTGGATCAACTTTTACCGTTGTTATAGAAGGTGTCGAGTACCGAGAAACCTCAAAATTACCAAACCCAGCGATACCCACCTTATCTGGTACCTTTATGCCTTTCTCCTGTAACGCGGTCAAAACACCAAAAGCGGGCGAATCAGATACACAAAAGATACAGTCAGTGTCACTTGCATATTGATCCAGATTTTTCCCAATGTGGTAACCATCCTTTATTGACATCGGTGGAGAGCCGTAGCGGATTAATCGGTGAGCGGAAAGCCCAGCTTCCTCCATTGCTAAACGAAACCCGGTTCTACGTGCTGCGCCACGTGTCCATTCATCGTTAGTCTCGCAAAGAAAAGCGATGTTAGTGTACCCAAGCTCAATGAGTTGCTTGGTCATACTAAACGAAGCCTCTTCATTTGAAAACCCGACGGTGTGTCCGATCGGTTTACTCGGAGTCTCCCATAATTCCAATACCGGAATCCCTGCTTGTTTAAGAAGTTTTATTGTTCTCTTGGTATGTCCATCAAAAGGGAGCGCTATCGCTTCCGGTCTTCTTTTGAGCATACTTTCAACCAACTGCTCTTCTCTTGCCATTGAGTAGTCGGTGTGTCCGAGTAGAATCTGCATTCCCGTAGATTCAATGCATTCAGTTAATGCCTGAACCATCTTTGCGTAATGCACATTGTTCAGTGACGGGACTAAAGTGGCTACGAATCCCGATTTCTTGGTGGATAAACTACCCGCCATCTGATCGGGCACGTAGTTCATCTTGCTAACTAAATCCAGAATGCGCTTTCGCGTTTGTTCGGATACCGTGCCGTCTTTGCGCAAGGCGCGCGAGACAGTCATACGTGACACGCCCGCAGCTTGAGCAACATCCTCCATTGTGGTCAGATTCGATTTGCTGCGTTGTGTCACAATTAACCCTGCGTCATATTATCAACGCCTAATTCTAGAATAAAAAGCGAATATAGTTTGGAGCAGGTATTTCGTATTCATAACCAGTGGCCTCCAGTAACCCGGATTCCACATCCCGATGAAACACAGTCAGTCGCGAAGAGTCCTGATTAGCCACTATCACTGCCTTTCCGCATGGGGTAATTGAGAAATGCCTGGGAAATTTGCCACCTGTTGGGACTAAACCGATACGCCTCAGTTGCCCATCTTCCAGTACCTTGAAAATGGCCAGAGAATTATCACCGCGGTTGGACACATATAGGAATTTCGCATCGGGCGAGAGCTTTATTTCTGATACATAAGATGTCTGATCTCGATTCTCTAACGTAGATTCGTACTGAATGGGAATCAAACGTTGTTTCACCTCCTTTCGTTCAGAATCATCAAGCTTGGCAACACACACGGTATTAAACAGCTCGTTAGAGACATAACAAAGATCCAAGTTGGGATGCATGGCCATATGTCTTGGGCCTGAGCCTGGCTCAAATTCGATATGAGTATCGGGCTCTAGTTTTTTAACCGTAGGATCGTATCTGTACTGGAATACTGCATTTTCTCCCAAATCTGGGATGAACACCCAATCCTTCCAAAAATGCGCGCAGTGCGCGTGGGGTCCCACCTGACGATTTGTCCAGTGATCTTCTCTGTGAGTAACTTGCCGCCACTGTCCTTCTTCCCTATAGAGCTGTTTAAAGCTCTGGATCAGCTCGCCAAGCTGTCCAGAAGGATCAACATGCAAAACATCGATAATGGCATCCCAATAATTGATAACAATGGCCACATCTTTTTGGGGTGAGAGTGCTAGATAGCAAGTGGATTTACCAGAGGCCGAGAAGGATCCTACCGGCTTTAGTGACGAATCGTTGCCTATTGCGTACTGCAAGACATCCCCCGTGTCTTGTATGGTTTCGACAATGGCATACATCATTTTGCCGTCGACATGAGGGATCAATACCGCAGGATTTAGAGATGGGGTTATTTCCCGCTCGGACAGAGCCCCATCTTTCGACAGAGTAAGCCCATAGATACCTTCTCCAGAGGTAGGCGCGTGTGGCTGATGTGCAAGAGCGTCTAGGTCGGTGTATGTCCCCACTAGCAGGTGATATTCCTGATCAAGCTCTAACTTTGGTGCGTTCAAAATCAACTCCGAATAATTTGTTCTAATTCAATATTATTAGTGGGACTCTATTGCGGCTTTACTTATCCCTTCACCGCGCCCGCCGTCATGCCAGTGATAATTTGCCGAGACGCAAACAGCGTAAATATTATGGGCGGAATAGCAAGTAGCATCCCAGTAGCCATGATGACGCCCCACTCCACATTAAATTCGGACATGTTGTTAACGATAAGTATGGGGACTGTTTTCGTATCGCGATCGGACAAGGCTGAGGCAAGCAAATACTCATTCCAGGCAATTCTGAAAGTGAATATGGCAGCCGCTGCTAATCCCGGCTTGATCAGTGGTAGCACCACCTTGAAAAACACCTGGAACGGCCCAGCACCATCCATACGAGCTGCTTCTTCGAGCTGGCGTGGCACCTGAACGATAAAGCTTTGCAATATCCAGATCACAAACGGCAGATTCATAGCGATGTAAATAATGATGATGCCTGAGTGAGTACCGGCCAAACAGACATCGCCGCGGCCACCAAAGGTATCTCTAATCCATTCACCTACCCAGGTAGTCTTGTCAATACAAAATTCGTTGTTCCACAACCCAAACACTGGCACGAGCAGTACTGCAGGCGGCACCATTCTAACCATCAACGTAGTACCGGACGCAGTATCACGCCCCATAAAACGAAAACGCACAAGGGCGTAGGCCGCCATGCACCCAATAATTAAAGTCAGCACTGTCGACACTAACGCGATAATTAGTGAATTTATAAAAGCACCACCGAATTTAAGCGAGCAGTAATCTAGGTGATCAAGCTCGTAGGGCAAGATATCGCACAGCGCTGTTTCGTAATTCTGAATAGTCGGCAAGAATAATAGGCCTGAGGTGCCAGAGATGATGTCCACATCCAACTTAAAGGAACTAACAAACATCAAGGCTATGGGACCTACCGCCATAATGATAAGCATCACGACAATGGCATAGAACGCCGGATGTTGCGCCTGAACTTTCTCAGTGCTCGCCGCCATCAGAGCTCCTCCTCAATGGCTCGTTTTGCCTTCGCCGCGCGGTATTCCTGCCAGCGGTTGTAGAACAACATAAACATCGTCAATAGCAACAACATCATCAGAAGATAATTTGACATAGCCGCCGCAACACCAAGCTCTCGAAATTCTGTGGCGGTTCGAGAGATACGTAAAGCCAGGATTTCCGTTGATAAACCCGGACCACCTTCGGTCATAACTAAAATAACCTCTAACACTTTGAAGGCATCGATTAATCGCAATAAGCAAGTAACTATGAGCACTGGCATCATCAGTGGCAATTTAATATGAATGATTTGCTGCCAGCCGGTAGCACCGTCGATCCGCGCCGCCTCCAATGCCGATCGCGGCAGGGATTGCAAGGCAGCCAAGGACAGAATAAATATAAAAGGTGTCCACTGCCAAATGTCAGCGATAATCACAGATAGCAATGCGTGTTGCCCTAACCAGTCTATGGATTCAAAACCCATCGACTTTAGTGATTTGTTGAACACACCGAGTGTCGGGTGATACATGTATCGCCAGATGAGACCAACGACCACCGGAGCAATCATCATCGGAAGGATGAACAACGTACGTAATATGGACATACCGCGTAACTGGCGATCGAGCAGAAGTGCCAAGCCGACGCCTATGAGCATTTCAATGCTGACGACCGACAGGGCAAATTTAAGCGTGACGCCGACACTTTCTCGAAAGTTTGGGTCGGTCCACAACGAAATATAATTACCCAAGCCAATAAATTCAGACTCACCTAGTGTTTGGCTGGGATCCCAATCGCGAAAACTGCCATACACCATGTAGCCCAGCGGATAGAGCAACGCCAACACCATAATGACCATGGCCGGAGCCATGAACAGATAAGGCGTCATGCGGTTAAAAGTGGCGCTACTCATGGGATGTCTGGGTGGCTATTCTGACAAGATTAGTGCAGGTGTTAGCCCGGACACACAGGTGCCCGGGCTAACCTTGCAGTTTCTTACTGCTGCCAGGTGTAGTAGCCGGCGTCTTCCATAACGGCTTTGGTACGTTCTGCCACGCCATCAAGCGCTTCCTGAATATCAAGATCTTCAGTTAGCACTTTAGAAAGAGTGGTACCCAAATCGGCGTTGATTTTTCCCCACACAGGGATAATGGGCCGCCAATCTGGATCGGCGTGCTTCAAGGCTTCTCCAAAGGTCTTCATATGCGGAAACTTAGCATTGACTTCGTCATCAGCGTGCGTAGAAAAGCGCGACGGGTTACCGCCTGCCATCGCCACCAACTTGTCGCCTGTTTTAGAGGTGAGCCACTGCATTAACAAAAAGGCTGCTTCTTTGTTTTCAGCATTTTTGGGAATTCCGATTCCAAATCCGCCTGTCTGACTGCCGCGACGCGTTCCCATGGGATGCATAGCCCAGCCTACTTTGCCAACTACCTTAGATTTACCAGGATCGTTAATTTGACCTGCCACTACGGTGGTATCTAAAAACATGGCTGTGTCGCCTGCCAGGAAGGAACCCAATGCTTCGCCAAAACCAAAACTTGCCGCGCCTTCAGGACCACAGTCGACAATGGTTTTCAGCGCGTTAGCTGCTTGGACGCCTGCTGCGTTATTTACAATGGGGTTCCAGGAGTCATCGAATATCCGGCCACCCAAAGGTGCAAGGTGCAGTAAAAAGGCATGGCTGGCATGATGACCAGACGCCGCTCTTGAACTTAAGCCACCCATGCCTGGCTCCAACTCAGGAATTTTGCAGGCTATCTCGAGCATCTCGTCGTAGGTTTCAGGAACTTTCAACCCGTGCTTTTCAAAAATATCCATGCGATAGCCAAGAATGGAAGTTTCAGATCCGTACGGGAT
>JAHQVR010000291.1 GCA_019634245.1 Gammaproteobacteria bacterium | reverse complement strand
CCCATTCCTGGATGGGATTCGTGGGCTACACGTTTGATACCAAAGCCCATGTCGGTAAACACGATGGGCTCTACTATGCGCTGGGCTATTGTGGCTCCGGGGTGTCGATGGCCAGCTATCTGGGTATGCGCGTCGGCCAACAAGTGCTGGGCTTGGACAGTGGTCGTACCGGCTTTGATGGACTGAAATTCCCGACTCGGCCTCTGTATTTTGGCAAACCCTGGTTTTTGCCCCCGGTAGTTGCCTACTACCGATGGCGAGACAAATTGGCTCTATAGCCCTCATCTGGGATTTTGATCTGTCGCGAATTGTTGATATGGTGGAAGGAGTTGGATTCCATGTTCAAACCATCCATGAAAAAAAACGGAGGAATACCAAAAAATGAATAAACAGAATTTAGTCACTCCACAGAAGAGCCGGATCCAGGCCTTGAGTGTTGGTGCAACACTGCTGATCGCCGGTGCTGTGGTTCAGGCCGAACCGATAACCGTCGTCTCCTGGGGTGGTTCCTATGGGGATGCTCAAGATGCCGCATTGTTCAACGATGCGTCCAAGAACTCGGGTATTGAAATCATTCGTGAATCCGGTGCCAGTGTTTCGAAGGCGTGTCTGCAAGTTCAGTCAGGCGCAGTCACTTGGGATCTGATGGTCACAGGTTCCGGTGGAGGGGCGGCAGCAGCAGCAGACGGCTGTTCCGAAAAGATTGATTTCGATGTGGTTGATGTCTCCGACTTCTATCCCAACACCTTCACCGACTATTGCATCGGATCTGATGTATTCGCAACCGTGATGGCTTGGAATACAGAAAAATATGGTGAGCCAGGTAGCGATGGCGCGCCTAAAACCTGGGCAGACTTTTGGGATGTTGAAAAATTTCCTGGCACACGCGCCTATCGCGCCAACAATGTGGATGGCGCTCTTGAACCCGCGTTGTTAGCTGATGGTGTCGCTCCGGCAGATGTGTATAAGGTGCTCTCCACTCGAGAAGGTATGGAGCGGGCCATAAACAAAATTCGCGAACTAAAGCCACACATTGCCGTGTTCTGGGATTCAGGTGCCATGCAGGCACAGCTGATGAAAGACAACGAAGTGGATATGACCACCGGTTGGAATGGCCGTTTTGACAACGCCGCGAAAGACGGAGCAACAGTGGGGTATTCCCTGGATCAGGCATTGCTCGACTACGATTGTTTTTTGATTCCAAAAGGCGCACCGAACAAAGATACGGCGATGAAGTTCTTGGCTGAAGTATCAAAGGCGGAATATCAAGCGAACCTTCCATTTCACATCACTTATGGGCCAACCAACAAGAAAGCCTATGAGATAACCACGGCTCCCAAAGAGCTTATCGAATCCTTGCCATCGCATCCCAACAATGTGCCTAAGATGGTGCCGGTGAGTCTCGATTGGTATGCCGAGCATCGAAACGAGGCGCTGGAACTCTATATGGAACTGCTCAGCGAATAGATTGATTTCGTTTGGCAGTGAGTAACGACACAGATGGGCAGGGCGCTGAATCGGCCCTGCCCATTAGCATTTCTGGCTTGACCAAGCGCTACGGCGATTTGTATGCGCTCAATTCGGTCGATCTCAATATTCGAAGCGGCGAGTTTTTAACCTTACTCGGACCCTCTGGTTCGGGAAAAACCACGCTACTGATGGCGATTGCCGGGTTTAATCGCCCGGATGCTGGCAGCATTTTGTTTGGCGATACCGAAATGATCTTGACACCACCGCACAAGCGAGATGTCGGCATGGTATTCCAGAGCTATGCGCTCTTTCCACACATGAGCGTGGCTGAAAACATCGCTTTTCCGCTAAAACTCCGCGGCGTAAGTGTGGCTGATCGACAGTCGCGAGTGAATGAAGCATTGGCCACCGTACAACTCGACGGTCTGGGCGAGCGCAATATCGATCAACTCTCCGGTGGGCAACGACAACGCGTGGCTTTGGCGCGCGCATTTGTGTTTAAGCCGCGCATCTTACTGATGGATGAGCCTTTGTCGGCGTTGGATAAAAAACTTCGCGAGCGTATGCAGATAGAGCTAAAACAACTGCATCGGCAATTGGGTGTTACCACGGTGTATGTCACGCATGACCAGCGAGAAGCTTTAACCATGTCTGATCGCATCGCGGTGATTAATCACGGTGAACTCGCTCAAGTGGATACACCAGAGGAGATTTATAATTCGCCAGCCGATGCCTTTGTCGCCGACTTTATTGGTGAGTCCACCATTTTACCGTTGAGTCGCAACAGCACGGGTGATTTAAGTTTTAATGATCAACACATTGCCGCAGTGCCACAGTCACCAACATCTGACCATTGGTCATTGGTGATTCGGCCAGAGCGATTGTTTGTTACAGCACCTAATGCGCCGGCTTCAGACGATCAAATTGTGTTTAACGGTGTCATTAAAGAAAGTGTCTTTCAGGGCGAAACGGCGTTTGTGTTGGTAGAACTCAGCGATTCCACCGAAGTGGCTGTACGCTACGGTACGGATTCTCAATCACAGGTGCAGGCCTTGGCCTCAGGCTCGGAGGTGGGTATACAGTTGAATCGAAAAGATGTCATCGTCATTCCCGCTAACAGTGTATGAACGTTGAACACACAGCGGATGCGTTGTACGACACACAGTCGAAAAAGCTGAAGCGTCAGGCACAACTCGAACAGTGGGTGCTGCTGAGCTTATCGATACCGGCGCTTATCGTGATCGTGCTGGTGATCATTATTCCGGTGGGGTGGTTGTTCTATTTATCGTTTATCGATGGCGATGGACAACCCACGTTGGAACACTATCAGAAGATGATCGAATACAAATCGTACTATCGTGTGTTCTTGACCACCTTCAAAGTCAGCATTCTGACCACCCTAATCTGTATCCTGATTGGCTATCCATTGGCGTACTTTTTGGCCCAGCTTCCCAAACGGCTCGCTGGGTTTTTCATGCTGGCGGTATTGTTGCCTTTTTGGACGTCCTTATTGGTTAGAACCTATGCGTGGTTGGTGTTGCTACAACGCAAGGGTTTGCTCAATGAATTTGCCATCGACATCGGACTCTGGGAGACACCGGTGAAGCTGGTGCACAATCTCACCGGCACGTTGATTGGCATGTCGCACATCATGCTGCCGTTTTTAGTGTTACCGCTCTATAATTCAATGAAGAAGATCGACCGTGATCTTATGCACGCGGCGGCCAACCTTGGCGCCACTCCCACCAAAGCGTTCTGGCAAATCTATTTTCCGTTATCAATGCCCGGGATGGTGGCAGGCTCGTTGATCGTGTTTGTATTGTGCCTAGGGTTCTATGTGACGCCGGCCGTTCTCGGTGGCGGCCGGGTCGTTATGGTGGCCACACAGATAACCTCAATATTAGAAAATCAATTTAATTGGGGCGCTGCCAGCTCCCTTGGCGTTGTGTTGTTGATTGCCACGGTGCTGGTGCTGTATCTGGTTGGGCGTGTGTTCAAGCTCGATGCTGCGTTGTTCGGTAAAGGTTGATTGGGTATGAGTTGGTGGAATTCTCCAGCATCGGATACACAAATTACCCACGGTAATAGACTCTGGCTTTATATACTCGCCATGATCATCATGATGTTACTGGTGATTCCGACGTTCATTGTTATTCCCATGTCTTTTTCCAACTCTCAATATCTGGAGTTTCCACCCGAAACCTGGTCGACTCGATGGTATGAAGAGTATTTCGGTTCCATCAAATGGATGCGGGCTACAGCCACCTCGTTGAAAGTGGGCGTGCTGACGATGTTAGTGGCCACACCCATCGGGACGATGGCCGCTTATGCCTTATTCGTATCTGGCCATCGTGCAGCCCGCGCTCTATTTATGTTTTTGATCACGCCCATGATTGTGCCCGTGATATTGATAGCGATTGGTGCGTTCTACGCCTATGGAAGAGTTGGCCTTAACAACACGCTCACCGGCTTGGTATTGGCACATACCGCTCTTGCATCGCCCTTGGTGATGATTGTGATCACAGCGGCATTGCGTTCGTATGATTTAAATCAGGAACGTGTTGCCAGAAGTCTAGGTGCGACTCGTCTGCAGGCTTTTTTCAGTATTACGCTACCGCAAATCAAATTTTCGGTGATCACGGCAGCGCTGTTGTCATTTTTGACGTCCTTCGACGAAGTCATTGTGTCGATCTTTGTCTCAGGTGGTGCTAAAGCGACGCTCACCAAACATATGTTCAGCGCACTGCGCGATTACATCGACCCCACGATCGCTGCGATATCAACCATTATGGTGTTAGTGTCTACCGTGCTGTTATTGGCCACGCAGTGGATAGGGTCGCGCCAACGCTCCGATTAATTCGGCAGTGGTATTTGGATCAACGCTGCCGCCACTTGGCGAAATTCACTGACCAACACACTGTAGGTTCTGCACGCGGCTCGGGTGTTCATCACTTCCAGGGCGATACCCTGAGACTGTAATTCAGCCAATAAGCTCATGTTGGGAAATTCGTGGTTTTCACCACTGCCTAGAACGATGATTTCGGGGCGAGACTCGGGTGCCATATCGAAAATAGGCTGAAAATGTTCTAGCGCTAAAGTGCTTAGCGGGCCATCAAACCAGTGCTCAAACACCTTTTCGGCTGTGATCAGAAGGTTTTGGCGATATTCAGTGCCATTAACACTAATGACCCCAGGGCCATAGTTGCTGATCAGGTTCTGATCCGATGTTTCCAGCTGAAATTTCATAAGCTTTTTGCTTTTGGCGATGAGTGAGCCGCAAGAGTGGCGCTGCCACGTATAATACCCGGCTCAGTCGCAGGCGTAATCCTGTTGGCCAACTCCACAGGAGAATCGTTTGAATTCCGTTCGAATCGGCATGCTTGGCTTCGGAACAGTCGGTCAGGGCACAGCCGCCATCCTCGCCCGTAATGCGGACGAAATCACTCGCCGTACCGGTCGTAGTCTCGTGGTAAAAACCGCAGCTGTGCGAGATGTGCCAAAGGCCCAGGCCTTGGGTACTGACGTTGCGATCACAAATGATGCGGCGTCAGTGGTGAACGATCCTGACATTGAGATCGTTTGCGAAATGATGGGTGGGGAAGAGCCTGCCTTTTCTTTGGTGTGCGAGGCGATTCGGAACAAGAAGCACATCATCACCGCGAACAAAGCACTGATTGCCACTCGAGGCATGGAGCTGCTCCAGCTTGCCAATGAACATGGAGTCGTCGTTGCGTTTGAGCCTGCTGTTGCCGGTGGCATACCGGTGATAAAGGCCGTTCGAGAAGGACTAGCTGGAAACCAGATCCAATGGTTGGCCGGCATCATCAACGGTACCGGCAATTTCATACTCACCGAAATGCGTGACAAGCAACGCGAGTTTGCGGATGTGCTCGCTGAGGCGCAAGAGCTCGGTTATGCAGAAGCAGATCCTACCTTTGATGTTGAAGGAATCGATGCGGCTCACAAGCTCACCATTTTAGCGTCGATTGCGTTTGGTATGCCGCTTCGCTTCGATGCGGTGCATATTGAAGGCATCAGCGACATCACCACAGAAGATGTTGCCTATGCCCAAGAACTCGGTTACCGAATAAAACACCTAGGCATAGCCAAACGCCGCGACGCTGGTGTGGAGCTGCGGGTACACCCCACCCTCATTCCAGAAAAACGCCTGTTAGCCAATGTGGATGGCGTTATGAACGCGGTGCTCGTTCAGGCTGATGCGGTCGGACCGACGTTATACTACGGTGCCGGCGCAGGGGGTGAAGCCACAGGCTCTGCGGTGGTAGCTGATATTGTGGATATCGTGCGTACCTTGCAATCAGAATCCGATCAACGGGTTCCGGTGCTGGCGTTTCAATCCGGTGCTACCGATGATCTGCCAGTTCTGCACGCAGATGAATTTGAGAGTGCTTACTATTTACGGTTGCATGTAGAAGATCGCCCCGGTGTCATGGCCGAAGTGGCACAAATTTTTGGCAAGGCCGATATCAGTTTGGAAGCCATCTTACAAAAAGAACCCGGTGACGTTCCCGATCAACCTCATGCGGAAAGTGTACCTATCGTGCCTGTGGTGCTGCTGTCTCGAAAAGTCCGCGAAGGGAAGATTCGCCAGGCCATCGATGCCCTTAACTCATTATCCACCATCACTGAACCTGTCAGTATGATTCGTGTAGAAACACTGGCTTGAATCCATTGTCATGAAAAAATCTTCGCTTTATCAAGGTCTGATTCATCGTTATCAAGATCGCTTGCCTGTCAGT
This sequence comes from Gammaproteobacteria bacterium, assembly GCA_019634245.1. Next base: position 14,379 of record JAHQVR010000291.1, on the reverse strand, counting down.
GATGCCACTCCTACAGTGACATTAAATGAAGGCGACACGCCATTGATTCCGCTGGTCAATCTACCCGGGGATATTGGCAAAGACGTGGAGCTGTACGTTAAATACGAAGGGTTGAATCCCACCTGCTCGTTTAAAGATCGCGGCATGACCATGGCTGTGAGTAAGGCGGCTGAAGAAGGCGCAAAAGCTATTGTGTGCGCGTCCACCGGTAATACGTCAGCATCGGCGGCGGCTTATGCCGCAAGGGCAGGTATGAAAGCCTTTGTATTGATACCCGAGGGCAAAATCGCGATGGGGAAACTGGCACAAGCTATCGCGCATGGTGCCGTGGTGTTACAAATTCGCGGTAATTTCGATGATGGTATGCGGTTGGTTCAGGAAATTGTCCAGGGTAACGCACCCGTTGCCTTGGTGAATTCTGTCAATCCGTTTCGGTTACAAGGCCAGAAAACGGCCGCGTTTGAAATTGTGGAGTCACTGGGTCGAGCCCCCGACTATCACTGTATACCGGTAGGCAATGCAGGCAACATTTCCGGTTACTGGATTGGCTATTGTGAAAGCTGTGGCAAGAACACAGCGTCATGCACTTTGTGTAACGGAGACTGTCCCTACTTAGACAAACCATTAACTGATTCGCGACCCGTGATGGTGGGTTATCAAGCCGCCGGTGCTGCACCTTTTCTTAGAGGTGAACCTGTTGCCGAACCGGAAACATTGGCAACAGCTATTCGGATCGGTAACCCGCAGAGTTGGAAGCTGGCGCAAGCGGCTGTTGATGAATCCGGTGGTTGGTTCGATGAAGTGACCGATGATGAATTGCTAGCAACGCAAAAACTACTCGCCAATAGAGAAGGCGTGTTCTGTGAACCGGCGTCAGCGGTATCTGTATGTGGTGCTGTGCGTGATATTCAATCGGGCAAAATACCCGAAGGCAGCTTGATCACTTGCACACTTACCGGTCACGGCTTGAAAGATCCTGACATTGCAATAAAAGGGTTGGATGCGGTCACCACTATCGACTCGGATCTCGAATCGGTGAAAAACGCCATACTGTCGCACCTGGATGTTTAAGCGTTTTTGATTCTTAAGCGGAGTGTTGAGTTTCTACGCCGTTGACTTCGGAGCGAATGCTAATGCTTCCGTCGGCTCTGGGTGAGTAATTGTCCAACTGTCCGTGTTGATTGAGCAACTCAATGTAATGTTGCCGACGAACTGACATGGCTCCCATGCTACACAGATGGTCGGTTTCTAATTGGCAATCGATCACGTCGTATTTACCCGATTGGGCTAAATGCACCATCGCCGTTTTAGACGCATCGCGTTCGCGAGAGAACATGGACTCACCGATAAACACGCGGCCTAGCACAATGCCATAGAGTCCACCGACCAGTTTGTGGCCCATCCATACTTCTAGCGATCGCGCCAAGCCCATTTTATTGAGTGTGCAGTAAGCATCAATCATTGCTTGAGTTACCCAAGTGCCTTGACTACTGGCTCTCGGCGCTCCGCATTGTTTCATCACTTCGCCGTAGGCTAAATTCTCAGTGATTTCGAAACGGCCTGAGCGAATGGTTTTGCCTAAGCTGCGAGTGATTCGAATGTCTTTGGGCAGCAGTATGCAGCGAGGATCTGGTGACCACCACAGAATAGGATCGTCCTCTTCATACCAGGGAAAAATGCCTTGGCTATACGCGCCCAGAAGACGAGCCGGGCTCAGGCTACCGCCAGCCATGAGGAGGCCATTGGGTTCTTGCAACGCATCACTGACGGCCGGGAATGGCGTCTGCTCGTCGTTAGGTGCAATGAACGGTATTGGCATGGCCTACAGTTTCAATGGGGTCTGCTTGAAAGGTAGCAAATCTGTCAATCCGCTGCAGCGCCGTTCTACCAATTGTGTCTCATTCACGAGAAAATCTGCGATTGCTTTATGGAAACCTGGGTGCGAGATGTAGTGTAGAGAGCGTGTCAGTGTTGGTTCAAAGCCGCGAGTGATTTTATGTTCACCTTGTGCACCGGGTTCAAAGTGCGCGATACGGTTCTCAATACAGTGCTCGATGCCTTGGTAGTAGCAGGTTTCGAAATGCAGGCTGTGATAGTCGCGGCGACACCCCCAGAATCTGCCATAGAGTGTGTCGCCGCCTTGAAACATGATCGAACAAGCGACCGGTTGTTCTGGAGTTTCATCTGCTGGGTCATAGGCAAAAACAATCAATGTATGTTCACCGAATGTTTTACCCATAGTTTTGAAAAAGTCGAGCGTCAGCATTGGGCTGCCCCATTTACGATCGAACGTGGATTCATAGAATCGATGAACCCATTGCCATTCATCGTCGCTCAGTGTGTCTCCTAGGCGTCGTTGGAGCACCAACCCTTCATCGCTGACATAGCGTCGTTCGCGGCGGATGGTTTTTCGGCGCTTGGCAGTGCAGGTCCCTAAGAATTCTTCAAAACTTTCGTAGTCTTTGTTGTGCCAATGATATTGGCAGTCGATACGCTCCAGAAAGAGTTGTTGGGTGATGCTGGGGGCCGAAGCGTCATCAGTCTTTTCGTCAGAAGCCTCATCGTCCGGATCATCGGGGGTAATCTGCAACTCTTCAGTCAGTGGCGTCAGATGATTGCTTTCGGTTTCGGTTAAAAACAGCCAGTGCACACCGGAGTAATTTTCGGATTCGCAGAGCTGGCGCATCGCGGAGGCCATGAGCACCACGATGTCTCTATCATCCTGATCCTCGCGAACTAAAAAGCGCCGCCCAGTGGCAGGTGTGTAGGGGATGCTCGAGACCAGCTTTGGGTAGTAGGGCAGTCCGTTTTTTTCATATGCATCGGCCCAGGCCCAATCAAACACAAATTCACCGTAGGAGTGGGTCTTTATATAGGCCGGAACAGCTGCGAGTAAATCATCGTGTTCGTCAGGGTTGTTCCACAACAAGAAGTAACGTGGATACCAGCCTTTATCCTGACCGACACAGTGGGTGTGTTCTAGCGCATATAGAAATTCATACTGAGTAAACGGATTCCCATCGTGCGTTAAGGCGTTCCAGCTAGCCGAATCGATATCGCCAATGGAATCTCGAACCTCTATTTGCAGCTGTTTACTCAGGTTTGCTCCAAGCTATCCAAATATTTTTCAGCATCCAGTGCCGCCATGCATCCAGAGCCTGCCGATGTGACGGCCTGTCGATACACGTGATCCATCACATCGCCGGCGGCAAACACACCGTCAACACTGGTGGCGGTAGCGTTCCCATCCAAGCCACTCTTCACTCGGATGTACCCACCTTGCATATCCAGCTGATCAACGAAGAGATCGGTATTGGGTTTATGGCCGATAGCTATAAATACACCCATCAGTGGCAGTTCAGTGATCTGATCGTTTTCGGTACTTTTAATACGCATACCATTTACGCCGGCATCGTCGCCGAGCACTTCGTCCAGAGTATGATTCCAATGAATGGTGATGTTGCCGTTCTTTTCTTTTTCGAACAGTCGATCCTGCATGATCTTTTCCGCCCGTAATTCATCACGACGATGCACCAAAATCACTTCGCTGCACAAATTGGATAGATACAATGCTTCTTCTACTGCAGTATTGCCCCCACCGATCACCGCAACTTTCTGATTTTTGTAAAAAAACCCGTCACAGGTGGCGCAGGCTGACACACCGCGGCCTTTGAATTTCGTCTCCGATTCCAGGCCCAGGTATTTAGCACTGGCTCCGGTGGTGATAATCAAGGCATCGGCGGTGTAGCTACCTGAATCGCCGTGCAGTTCCACCGGGCGTTTGGAAAAATCGACACGGTTGATGTGGTCGTTGATTACTTCGGTGTCGAAGCGTTCGGCGTGGGCACGAAACCTCTCCATCAGCTCAGGTCCCTGGACACCGTCGGCATCAGCTGGCCAGTTTTCCACATCGGTGGTTGTGGTGAGTTGGCCGCCAGGTTCAATCCCCGTAAGTAGTACGGGATGTAGATTGGCACGAGCCGCATAAACGGCTGCGGTGTAGCCGGCCGGGCCAGAGCCTAAAATGAGCAATTTGCAATGCCGAGATTCAGTCATGTGTCAGTCACCATTGGCTGGAGCGGCGATACTACGGCACTTCGGGGCCGTTGCCTACCGTCGATCGGATTATTGGTCAACCCTTGCGCAGTTGGTTCAGGCATATCAAATTGGTCTGCTACACTTATCGGTTCCAGCGAAATAATGCTGCGTATCGACGTTCACCCCAGACGATATTAGAGACTTTCAGTTGGCTCAAGCTACCAAGAAACGGGCGTCTGCTGCCAAAAGAAAAAAAGCGACCCCAAAAAGAACCAGCGCGCGAGCCGGCGCGGCCAAAAACCGACGATCTTCCGCTGCCGATGTGAAGCGTACTCGTCAGGCTGCCGCTGCGGGCATTGATCATGCGGTGGCATTGACTCAAGTGAATCGCCGTTTGCGCGAGGCTGCCGGGATCGTGCTGGGTTTTTCCGCCATCATCGCGCTGCTCGCTTTGATGAGCTTCAACGTTAATGACCCAGGCTGGTCACATACTGGTGAAGGCACGCAAGTGCACAACAATGTGGGTAGGGCAGGTGCCTGGTTTGCCGATGTGGCTTTGTACAACTTTGGCTATATGGCGTATTTAATTCCGCTGATGCTGGGCGTGGGAGCCTGGGTGTTAATCAGCGAAAAACAACCCATGCCGGTTGGCTACCGGCCTTTTGCCTTCGTTCGCGTGATTGGCATCGTGTTGATGTTGGTCACAGCCAGCGGTTTGGCAGACTTGCACTTTTCGGTTCCCGAAGGTGCGTTGCCCCGACAAACCTTCGGCGGCGGCATTCTTGGTGCGATGACCGCCTGGCGCCTGGTCAGTTTTTTAAATCCGCTGGGCACAACCTTACTGTTGTTAGCCTTGTTTATCGGTTCTTTAACTCTTGCGTTTGGAACCTCCTGGATAAAGATTATCGAGTCGATGGGTTCGGTGGTGCTGGGGGTCGGGCGGCAACTAAAGTCGGTGGGCGGTAATCTGAACGACACCCGATTGGAGAAAGCAAAAATACGCGCAGCCCGCCAAGTGCGCGAAGATCGACTGCGGCCCGCTCTGGTGGGGGATCCGTTGCTAGAACCCATGGAGCACGTGGAAAAGCGTAAAGGGTTGGCAGCGACACTGCGGGCGGCTCGGGACAAAGCCTTAAAAGGCTCCCAAGCAGCCAAGCGTGCTGCAGGCTCGATTGGTGGAAATCCGTTGGCCCGGGACAATGCCACACGATTTGATGTACTCGCTGATTCGCTGGAGCCAGAACACGCACCGAAAAATGCCGAAGATGCCCCGTGGCGTGTGAAACCTGCTGATGAGTTTCTAGATAGCTTCGATTCTGCAACAACAGAATCACCGGCGGACTCTGATTCCTCGCCCGCAAAAGCAGCCCTGGAACGGGCTCGGCAAGCAGCTGCATCGGTTGCCAAAACCGCCACCAATGCAGTGGAAGGAGTTGCCAGCGAAGCGGTGGCCACCGGTAAAACCTTGTCGACCAAAAAGAAAAAGTTGGCGATCAAGCAGCGGCCTCCTGAGAATAAGCAAACCAAACTGTTTCTGGATGTGCCGGATTCGGAGATGCCGCCGTTGTCTCTGCTGGATGCACCAGAGCCACAACGCAGAGGCTTTAGTGAAGCCGAGTTAGAAAACCTATCGCGATTGCTCGAGGAAAAACTCGCTGAGTTTCGAATCACGGTGGAAGTGGTGGCGGTACAACCTGGGCCAGTCATCACACGCTTTGAGATGCAGCTTGCACCTGGGATCAAGGCCAGTCGAATCACTAATTTATCTCAAGATATCGCCCGGTCCTTATCATTAGTAAGTGTGCGGGTCGTGGAGGTTATCCCAGGTAAATCAACCATAGGTATCGAGGTTCCTAACGAGAACCGAGAGGTTGTGCAGCTCAGTGAAATGCTGCAGTCGTCCGAGTATTCGGACAAAAAATCGGTACTCACTTTGGCGTTAGGAAAAGACATCAGCGGGCAGCCCGTCACGGCCGATTTAGCGCGGATGCCGCATTTGCTAGTGGCGGGTACCACTGGTTCAGGTAAGTCAGTGGCCGTTAATGCCATGCTCATTAGTTTGCTTTACAAGGCCACGGCTAACGATGTTCGGCTGATTCTGATCGATCCTAAGATGCTGGAGTTGAATGTCTATGATGACATTCCGCATTTGCTCACTCCTGTCGTCACTGACATGAAGGAAGCGGCGAATGCGCTTAGGTGGTGTGTCGCCGAAATGGAACGACGCTATACCTTGATGGCCGAACTCAAAGTGCGCAACGTCACTGGCTTTAACAAGAAGGTTAATGATGCCATCGATGCAGGCACCCCGATTGTGGATCCTCTCTATAAAGCAGAAGAATCTCTGACGCCCACAGCTGCGCCACCGACGCTCGAACCCATGCCGTTGATCGTAGTCGTCGTGGACGAATTCGCCGACATGATGATGCAGGTGGGTAAAAAGGCTGAGGAAATGATTGCGCGCATTGCGCAAAAAGCCCGCGCCGCGGGCATCCACCTGATATTGGCGACACAGCGACCGTCGGTTGATGTCATAACTGGATTAATCAAGGCCAACGTACCCACACGAATTGCGTTTCAGGTATCGCAAAAAGTGGATTCCCGTACGATTCTCGATCAAGGGGGTGCTGAATCGCTACTCGGCCATGGTGATATGTTGTATCTACCACCCGGCACAGCGGTCCCAATCCGCGTTCACGGTGCCTTTGTCGATGACCACGAAGTGCACAATGTAGTGGCTCATGTTAAGCAGGCAGGTGAACCAAATTACGTCGAAGAGATCCTACAAGAACAAACAGCGATGATCCCTGGGTTATCCGGTGGTGGCTCAGAAGAGGGTGGTGAGCAGGATGCGCTTTATGACCAGGCGGTAGCTATTGTGACCGAATCACGCAAAGCTTCTATATCCTACGTGCAGCGCCGTTTGAAAATCGGTTACAACCGAGCCGCGCGCATGGTCGAAGAGATGGAGGCAGCAGGCGTGGTGAGTCAAGTTCAATCCAATGGTTCTCGTGAAGTGCTGGCTCCGCCACCGATTAAGTAATAAAAACTATGGAATTAACTTCTGCTAAATGTCGCCGGTACTTGCTCGGCACTACCCTGTTGTTGCTGGGTTTAATACCACTAGCGATGGCCGACGAAGAAGTCCTCACCCGTCTAGAACATTTCAGTAAAACCCTAAATTCCTTTAGCGCATCCTTTGAACAAACGCTCTACGATGCAGACTCAGCTCCATTGAAATCATCCTCCGGCACGGTGTTACTTAAACGGCCTGGAAAATTTATCTGGAAATACGCTGAGCCAGAAGCACAAGAAATTATCGCCGATGGTGCTCGGATCTGGCTTTACGATAAAGATCTTGAACAAGTTACCGTCAACGACATTGATGATCGTGTCAGTGGGTCTCCATTGGTGCTGTTGATGGGCACTAAGCCTTTGAGCGATGAATTCACGGTCACTCCTCTGGGTGAATCAGACGGTATCGACTGGGTCGAACTCAAACCACTGGAAACTGACACCGATTTTGAAGTAGTGTATATCGGGCTCAATGAAGCGGGCCTTGCCGCAATGGAGCTTCGAGACAACTTTGGTCAAGCCACACAAATTATCTTTTCAGATTTCCAAGCCGATATTCCCATCGACGATGCAACCTTTGAGTTCATACCACCGGCGGGTGTGGATGTCATCGGAGCTGACGGCGGGTAAACCACACCTAGTTCGGCCCCATTCATGAACTCCCAAGGTGGGCTTTTCACCGCCGATGACTCGGTGCGACCGTTGGCCGATCGCATGCGACCCCAGGGGCTGGATGAATTTTTTGGGCAAAGCCATTTGCTGGGTGAAGACAGCACACTTCGGCAGGCCCTGACTCACAACCGACTTCATTCAATGGTGTTCTGGGGACCACCGGGAACTGGCAAAACCACATTAGCGCGGATGATTGCTACGCACTGCGACGCGCGCTTTATGAGTATTTCGGCCGTTTTAGCAGGCGTGAAGGATATACGTGAGCGAGTGTCCGAAGCGCAGGAGGCGTTGGCTACCACAGGGCAACGCAGTGTGTTATTCGTCGATGAAGTGCACCGGTTTAATAAATCTCAGCAGGACGCATTTTTGCCGCACGTAGAAGACGGCACCTTATATTTTGTCGGTGCTACCACTGAGAACCCATCTTTTGAATTGAATAATGCCTTGTTATCGCGAGTGCGAGTTTATGTACTTAAATCGCTCCAGCCTGACGATATTCGAGCCATTATCGATCGAGCGTTAACCGATGACTCGCGCGGCCTGGCAAACCTTAATATCCGAATGAGTGATGAGCACCGCGATGCACTGGCAAAAACAGCGGATGGCGATGCGCGACACGCCTTAATGCTGTTGGAACTGGCGGCAGACTGCGCCAAACAGGATGGTGACACTCGAGTCATCGACGAAGCCGTTCTGCAAGAGGTTACCCGTGATTCGTTTCGTCAGTTTGATAAAGGCGGGGATCAGTTCTTTGATCAAATCTCGGCGCTACACAAATCGGTGCGCGGGTCTGACCCCGATGCAGCGCTGTATTGGTATTGTCGAATGCTCGACGGCGGTTGTGATCCGACCTATATAGCTCGCCGAATGGTGCGGTTTGCTTCCGAAGACATCGGCAATGCTGACCCACGCGCAGCTTCAATTGCTCAATTTGCCTGGGATAGCTATGCACGACTGGGGAGCCCGGAAGGGGAGTTGGCTATAGCACAGGCGATTCTGTTCATGGCGTGCGCCCCAAAAAGTAACGCAGTCTATCGTGCCTACAAAGAAGCGATGGCGTTTGTTAAACAAACGGGAACCCAGCCTGTGCCGATGGAGCTGCGTAACGCACCCACCAAGTTAATGAAAGAGTTGGGCCATGGTGATGGCTATCGTTATGCGCACGATGAAGCTGATGGATTTGCCGCTGGCGTTGATTATTTCCCGGAAGGGTTAGGTTCGCAACGGTTTTATGAGCCGGTGGATCGAGGTTTGGAAATTCGAATAAAAGAACGGCTGGACGATTTGCGCAAGCGCAACATCGCCGCCAAAAAGGAACGCTAGATGTCGACAAAAACTACCAATTTCGTTATGGCAGATTACAGTCACGCTGACCATGCTAAAGACTTAGTGACACTACTTGATGGTTATGCCAATGACCCCATGGGAGGCAGTGAACCACTGAGTGACTTCTGTAAGGATAATTTAGTGGCGGCATTGGCTAACACCCCCGGAGCTTTTTCCGTATTGGGATATCAAGGCGATACTCCAGTGGCTCTGGCGAATTGTTTTCGGTCTTTATCCACGTTTGCCTGTCGACCACTGATTAATATTCACGATCTGGCCGTCAGTCAACAGGCCCGCGGTCAAGGCTTAAGTCAACAGCTTCTGGCGTTTATTGAACGCGAAGCGCGAGCCAGTCGCTGCTGTAAGATCACATTGGAGGTGTTGTCGGGGAATGCTGCGGCGTGTGCCGCCTATGAAAAATTTGGATTTGAGAATTACCAGTTGGATGATGAGCATGGCGGTGCGCTGTTTATGCACAAGCCCTTAGTGGAATAGATCATTACTCCACCAGTACGCTATAGCGCACTTGCCCTGATTCACCAGCACCGAGTGAACCGCTAAATTCCCACTCTACGTCGTCACCGTTAATCGCCGGAGTGCATGACACTGAACTCGGCGTATTCGCGCACTGCACTGTACCGGCCTGCACACTGGTATACGCCGGTGCTGTATCGTTGATCATCAAATCGCTAATGGAACCACTGCCGGTGTTGGTATAGGTAATTATGTATTCCAGGGTTTCACCCGGTGCGGCAGCATTACTCACGGAAGGAACTTCTCCATCACTGGCATTACGCACCGTTTTTACCAACTCTAGTTGCCCTTCGTCTGATGCAGTCGCTGTAACATTATCCAGGTTGCCAATAATGGCGGTAAACCCATGACCAATCGCCGCTGGATCAGCCGCAATGTAGTTAACCGTTAAATCAGCGCCTAAAGTTGCCCCCACAGCAACATTGCTCGGCACAAACACATCAACAATAAAACATACCGTTTGTTCTGGAATTACTGTTTCAGTCCCGGTCATTTCCATTTCTGCTACATCAATATTACCGTTGCAATTAGCATCAAGCACCAAACGTTGGGGCCAGACTGGCGATCCTGGATTTTCCTGGCTGTTGACCGCAGCCGTGATCGATCCATGAGACGGAGCCACATAAGTATGTGCAAACCGAATAACGCTGCCCGCGGTCGCCGACGTGGATTGGTTGGGCGTGAGCAATGGAGAAGTTATGACACCGATGTCTATATCCGTAAGCTCAACCCCTATTTGCGGCACGACAATGAGTACGCCATCGTTGATCGAGCCAGTGGTATAAGCAGGCGCCTCACTAATCGTATAGGTCCCGGGCTCATCCACCAATTGCACTCGAATTGGTTGATTGGCATAACTGGCATCGAGTGTTGTTCGCCACAGACCTTCACCATTGGTTATTACGGTGGCTAATAGCACGTTGCTATTGGCGTCAAAGAGGTTGAGTAGGCGATCGGCCTGCGCTGCTTCCGCAGCATCGAACACCCCATCATGAGAGGTGTTAAAACTAGTCGATGTGTCATAAAACACATGACCACTAAGCGCAACCGGTGATGGCTCCATGGAAATCACCGTGGGCGCATCGGTATCCGTGCTAGTGTCGAGCCCAGGCCCTGAAGCATCAGTGACCGCGTTATTCTGTGGGCTTAACGCCGATCCAATCGCCTGGTTGTTATACAGCTCAGGAGTGGCTGTATTGTTTGAATCTACCAACACCGTAAACATCACAGAGACAATGCCATCGGGCGGGACCACACCATTGCCCGACACCAGTGTTGTGTTGGACCCCGATCCAGTAAAAGAAACATCCGCTGTGTAACCCGCAGGCGAACTGAGTAATTGTGGAAAACCTTGAACCGTATAGTTGCCCGCCCCAAAGGTAGCATCCAAATCATCAGTAATCTGAACATTGTCTAAATCCACATCACCACTATTACGCGCCACAATCATGATATTGACTTCGCGATCAACCACGGTCGCCGCCTTACCAACAATGATGTCAGGGTTTTCTACAATCACATCTGGTATACAAATCTCCAACCCCCAGCTGGTGAACTGTCCGGCGTTCGAGTTTCGCGTATCTCGAACGCGTAACCGCCATTCTCCGGCAGCGTCGCCCCCATCGAAGGCACTTAATGAACGCTCAGGTAAATGACTGTTGCCATCGTCGGGAGGACAGGGCGGTGTGCTGGTTGCTTCATCATCAAAGGCTACATTGAATACTGCGCCTCCAGAACAGGAGGGTCGTTCGAGTCGAACTAGCGAACCGTTGTGCCGTAAATCAATGATTAAATCTCTCATGTTCGTGTGCGTACCAATTACGTTCAGTACGTTTACATCCACGATGGTTGCGGACTCAGCGACATTGATGTACGAAGAGGCGTGTTGGCCTCTGTCGGGACCAATGTTGAGTGGTAGGTCCTCTGCCATATACGTTAGAGCCGTGGAACCCACAGGGCACGAACCGCCTGAGATCGTCTGGAAAATAGTCACCGGATGATCTTCCACCTCACCGTCCGGGGCGCGACCCGTAGGTCCGGCTATCGACGGCCGATCAGTAGAGGTGCGAATGCGCACAAATGAATCGCCACCCGTAGCTGCGCTAACATCGTCCCAGATTAGGTCAGTAGTTCCATTGGCGCAGGTTACCGGGTAGTTGGAATTTCGTTCAGCGGAGTCAAAAACACCGTTGCGATTCAAATCAATCCACGCACTCACCGGTGTGCCTGCGGTGCAGCTTGTCGAGATGCTGTAGCTACCATCACCTGATTGAATGTCGGGCAAACTATTCACAGCATCTTCATCGTCGATGCCTGTGTTGTCATCGCCTAGAACGTCCACGCTGCCCGATGTGCTATTTAACGGGCCTGCTTCGTTGTCAGGAGGAGTGGATCCGAGATACACATTCGCCGAAGTTGCGCTTATTACATGGAACGCAGAACCATAGGTATCCGGCGCATCACTAAAATCAATTGCGTAGCCACTGGAGAAATCGTAGATCGCTTCGCTTGTCGTGAACAACGTTGTGCCACTCATAATGCCGGTGACTTTATCAATGGTGCGAATGTCGTTTCCCAAATTTGAATACAAGGCTCCTGTGGTGCTGTTACTCATCTGACCACCGTTGCCGGGTGACAAAAACGTGAACGTGCCTTGTGTAACGTTGAGCTTCCAGCGTCCGGCCATCGTGCTTGCAGCCGATAACGCACCCGTGGAGGCGAACAGAACAACATCACTGCCTTCGTAGAAAGCAGCAACATCACCAAAACCCCCAAGCTCTACACCTGTGCAACTACAGGCAGCGGGCAAATTTAAGGCGGTTGCGGATAATACTTGTCGACCGTCTGCTGAGAGTTGAAGCTCATACAGGTCTTCGATGTAACCATTGCTGGCTTCAGAGCCGACGTAATATTTACCGTCAAGATAAGAACCTGACGTACTGTTGATGTTCTGTATCGGTGCCGTGACGGGGCCAGTGGCAAAGTTGTTCATGATTTGATGCGCCGCTGCACCCCCACCCAAAGCTGGGTTCCATCGATACACCGTGGTTCCCGAGCCGTAGTAGACCAACCCGTTGGTCGTGTTGGTGGCAACGGCGTTTAGCCCAGTGGCAAATGGTGAAGAGGTTAAGAAATTTTCTGTGTTGAGAGATATGTTGATCCCACGGATCGACGTATTAGACGAGTAGATAAACACGTCGTCAGCCAATGACTGGCAGGCTACAAAAAGGGACAGAAGAAATGAGGTTGCTACGATCCGTGTGTGCAGCCGATTCCGTCCGACTTTTTGCAGAATGTACGAGCAAACAACACGCATGCTGGTAGCAATTCCACGGATCGAGACTTAAGGGCGAACAACCGAATTAGTGCTGCAAGGAGTAAGCCCTGAACGCAGCGCCCAAACGCCACAACCATCAGCCTTGTGACGTAATCGACAGTTATTGCGTCACAGGCATTTGGGAGTGCTGTTCCAGTGCCCACAACACATGCTCTCTGACAAGCGCAGAGGGGTGGTTGATGCGGTTCTTCAGCGCTCTGAGCAGAGCTTCGCTGGTGGGCGCATTCCCCAGCGCCACAGCAATATTGCGCATCCAACAGTCATAGCCAATACGTCGAATGGGGGACCCTTCAAAGCGCTGTTTAAATTCATCCTCAGTCCACTCGAACAAGCCGATCAAACTCGGTGCGTCGAGCCCATGGCGGGGTGCAAAATCTTTTTCAGTGGTGTCGGAACTAAACTTGTTAAACGGACACACCAATTGGCAATCGTCACACCCGTAGATTCTATTACCCATGCTTTTACGAAATTCCAACGGTATGCTCGAACGCAGCTCTATGGTGTGATAAGAAATACATCGACGAGCATCGACTTTAAAGGGTGCGACGATCGCTTGTGTCGGACAGGCGTCGATACACGCCGTGCAACTGCCACAATGATTGTTCGCTTGTGGAGGATCGACGGCGATATCAAGATTCGTATACAACTCACCTAGAAAGAACCAAGAGCCGGCTGATTCATTGAGTAGATTACTGTGTTTACCAATCCAACCCAACCCCGCCTTTTCTGCTAAGGCTTTTTCTAAAACCGGCGCACTGTCCACAAAGGCCCGATAACCAAACTCACCCGCACGTGTTTTTATAAAGTCGGCTAACTGCTGCAAGCGTTTACGCAACACCTTGTGATAGTCACGCCCAAGCGCATAGCGTGACACATACCCTAGCTCAGGATTCTGCAGCACTTCATGGGCTTCGCTCATGTCTTTGCGACCGTAGTCGAGCCTCACTGAGACGATTCGAATGGTGCCTGGCTCCAATGAATCGGGGCGGCTGCGCTTCGTGCCATGCCGTTCCATGTAGTGCATTTCCCCATGAAAACCTGCATTTAACCAATTCAGCAAGTGCGTCTCCGCCTCTTGTAAATCCGTATCGGTAATGGCGCAGGCGGACAAACCAAGTTCTTTGGCAGTCTGTTTGATTTCTTGAGCCAGCAACGATGGGCTTAACGCCGAGGTTGAATTCACGTTGTGCGATTCGGTTGCTTACAAACAATCGATGAAGTGTCCACTTTTATAGAATATCATTGTGCCTGGTTGTCCCGACCAAGCCTGCCAGAAGGGCACAGGATTACGGATCCAGCTTCCGGCATGATAGGTTCCATCGACATCGCGCAATTCCCCACTTAACACATACACTTCTTCGCCTTGAGGGTCGAGCTTAGGGTGGAATGAGACATCT
>JAHQVR010000290.1 GCA_019634245.1 Gammaproteobacteria bacterium | reverse complement strand
GGAGGCATTCGCCGTGCAGCTGAGCAAATCCATATCACCCAACCCGCCGTTACCGCACGAATACGCAATCTTGAGCAGCAGTTGAATGCTCCACTTTTCACTCGCTCAAGCAAGGGCATGTCGCTAACCAAACGAGGCGAAGCACTAATTAAATACGCGGAGCAATATCTTCAACTAAATGAACTCATTCAACGCGATGTCGTTGATAGCGCTAGTAGTGAAATGCGAATGCGTCTTGGTGTGTCGGAAACCATCGTACAAAGTTGGTTACCTGAGTTTGTTTCCGCCATGCGCGAAAAATACAGCAAACTCGAAATAGAAATCTCGGTTGATATCTCCCTTAACCTGCGTCAGTCACTGCTAGAGCGAAGTCTTGATTTGGCGATTCTAATGGGCCCGGTATCAGAGTATTCAGTCGATAACGTGGCTCTGCCAGAGTTCCCATTGAGTTGGTACTGTTCGCGAAAGGCAAAACTGCCTAGCGATCCAGAAAAACTATTCAAAGATAACCCGGTAGTCACGTATGCACGACATACCCGCCCTTATCGAGAATTAAAAACAGAGCTGTTCGAGAAGTACGGCTCGGGTATCGCGTTTTTTCCATCGTCCTCTTTATCAGCCGGTATCAGAATGGTGGCAGCGGGTCTTGGTATTGCTGCATTACCTAAGGGGTTGGCCGAGGAGTATGTAAAAAATAAATCGATTCGGGAATTCGACCCGGGTTGGTTTCCGGCACCGTTAGAGTTCACAGCATCGTATATTGGAGAACCACACAGTTACTTGTTGCAAGATGCAGCAGATATCGCCAGAACTATTGCGACAGGCCACGCCAGCGACTAATCCATCCCTATGCCATCTGTAGCTCGTACCGGTATACCGACTGCCTCAAATTCATGCAAGCAATTCACGTTTACGCCGTAATAGTCGGGCGTCACCCTTTTTTTATGAAACGGGTATATGCCACAAATACTGCAAAAATAATGGCTGGCAGTCTGTGTGTGGAATTGATACACCGACAATTTTTCTTCACCCGACAAGATTCGAAAATGGCTGTTGTGCACTTTAACCATCAGTGCGTTTTTACGCTTGCAGATGGAACAGTCGCAGGTTGTCAGTTCTGGAAAGTCAGTTTCAATTTCAAACTGCACCGCTTGACAATGACAGCTGCCTTGTACGGCTTTAAATCGCTTTCTCGACATTGAAGGTGACCTCCTTTAAAGTCGCCAGCCACTGTGTATTGTGCTCAGCTAATCGTACTGGCTGCAATGTAGGTACTCTTCTTCATCTACTACTGAAATACTTCACTCGCAATGCGTTCAAATTCCTCAGCTAATTCACGGTTGAGACCCGGCGAAAAATACAGAAACACAGTGTAATCAGGTAGTTCTGGTAAACGCCCACCATGATCTATCGCTTCGATACCGCGCATACTGTAGCAGCTGAGTTCAGCACGAACACCCTTATCGGCAGCGCAGGTTAATAGCGCTGATGTATCGTTCATTTCCTGAATGATATCGACCCACTCAATGCCAGCTGCATCCAACACATCACACGCTGGTTTCTTAAACATGCAATTGTGTGACATAGAAATCGGAAGCGGTGTTCGGGTCCAACTCTCGCCACCTGGCTTTCCCACCCAGTGCAAGGGGCATTGCATCAATGCGATGCCACCCTCTGACGATGGTGCTAACTCTGTGGTGAAGATGACATCGTACAAACCGTTTTTTAAGCCTCGACGCAGAAAACTACTGAAGCTTGCTTTAACGTTAAAGCCAAGTCGCGGATAGTTTTTCTCGAAACGTTGAATGAGCTCTGGCATAAACGGATATAAAATGTCGCCGGCCACGCCACAGTTAATGCTGACGTCGTACAAAGGCTCGGCCAAACTCTTCACCGCTTCATTGTTGATTTCCACAAGCCGTTTAGCATATGAAATCAAACGCGCACCTTCCGGTGTTGCCACGATTTTACGGCCATCCCGTTTAAGCAGCTGCACGGACAATTGCTCTTCCAAACGTTTCATTTGCATACTGACGGTCGATTGCGTCATGTGCAGCAAGTTGGCTGCACGTGTCATACCTCCGGTTTCGGCAACTGCAATCAATGTGCGAAGGTAGACAAGGTCAAGACTTCTATACACTTCAGCCCCTCTTTTCAAACAGAATCTTCTTTCAACAGATTCGCAATCCTGCAGAATCTTATTTCAGTCGATTCGTACTCCAACAAAACCAAATAACTGGGAAACTCGCATCCAACAACACTAACCCGTTTAACTTACATTCAACACAACATAAAGATCAAGATACCCGACTATCAAAGTTGGTTATAGCTGAAATCAAAACAATTCGTTTCCGCTTTAAACGATTTTGAGCAACACTCTATTCACCCTGTTAACTAAACACGAGTGGAGGATGCAAATGAATATCAGAACACAATCGCTAGCACATGCAATAAAGCACAGCAAAACAGTAGCGCTTATCGCAAAAAGCCTGCAGAGCCTCTTCTATTTAGTCTCGGGCATCACCACTGTGTTGATCAATATTCCAGTGATGAACAGAATCTGGATTGAACGCAGAGAGTTAGAGCGAATGAGCGATGACCAGCTTAAGGACATTGGTCTTACCCGTGTACAGATGCAACAGGAAGTTGGCCGTTCTTTTATGGATATACCTATAGAGCGCAGAGCCCGTATCGTTCACGGACATATTTCTGATTATCAGCGCTTATTTTGATTGGTAAGACTCTTTGATTAGCAAGGCTTTTTGATTGATAAGACTTTTTAATTGATCAGGCTTTTCTAATTGAACAGATTAGGATGTTGGCCCGGTCTGATACTCGCCAGATCGGTATTCAGGCGCCGGTTACACGGCGCCTGCTTTATCCGAAGTTAGTTCATATGCCACTACGGCCATATTGGAACCGGCTTTACAGTGACATTATTTGAGACTGGATTATGTTGTCGGAAAGGCGAAAACTGACCCTTCTTTAATTCCAGTCGGCCATCGGCTGGTAATGGTTTTAAGACGCGTGTAAAAGTGCACACCTTCCGGCCCATATATAGAATGATCACCAAATAAAGACCGTTTCCATCCGCCAAAACTGTGGAACGCAACCGGTACGGGAATTGGCACGTTCACGCCAACCATGCCAACTTGAATGCTGTCGGTAAAGTGTCTTGCTGCATCACCGTCACGTGTGAAAATAGCGGTGCCGTTACCATACTCATGATCGTTGATCATATCGACTGCCTCGCTATATTGCTTTGCGCGCACCACCGACAGCACCGGACCAAATATTTCTTGCTGGTAGATGTCCATGTCTGTGGTGACTTTGTCGAACAAGGTGCCGCCCAGGAAGTACCCGTTTTCGTATCCTTGTAGGCTTAAACCTCGGCCGTCGACCACTAATTCGGCACCAGCGTTAACGCCGCTGTCTATCAATCCTTCAATGCGGGATTTTGCATCGGCTGTAATGACCGGTCCCATTTCAGCATCGGGATCGTCAGAAGGTCCAATTTTTAGCGCTTCAACCCGTGGCCGTAATTTTTCAACAAGGCGTTCAGCTGTCTCTTCTCCCACAGGTACGGCCACTGAAATTGCCATGCAACGCTCACCCGCAGAACCATAACCTGCACCCATCAGTGCATCGACAGCCTGATCGAGATCGGCATCGGGCATAACAACCATATGATTTTTCGCACCACCGAGTGCCTGCACACGTTTGCCTGCTGCAGTGCCGCGTTGATAAACATACTCAGCGATTGGGGTAGAGCCTACAAAACTGACAGCTTGCACGGTCGGATTATCCAGAATGGCATCCACCGCTGTTTTGTCACCATGAACAACATTCAAAACACCTTCCGGCAATCCAGCCTCATGCAGCAGTTCTGCCACCATCATGGCTGCTGACGGATCGCGCTCCGACGGTTTCAATATAAACGTGTTCCCACTAGCAATAGCAACCGGGTACATCCATAAAGGTACCATCGCCGGAAAATTGAATGGTGTGATACCTGCACACACACCTAAAGCCTGACGATCTGAGTAGCTATCTATAGATGGACCAACGTTCCGCGAGAATTCGCCTTTAAGTAATTGCGGTATGCCACAACAAAATTCCACAACCTCTTTACCGCGTTGCACTTCTCCCAAGGCATCTTCGTGGGTTTTGCCATGCTCTCGGGATATTTCTCTGGCAATGGCCTCTGCGTTCTGCGAAATGAGTTCATTGAACCGAAACATAATCGCTGCGCGCTTTAGCGGAGGCGTGTTTGACCAGGCAGGAAACGCAGCTGCTGCGGCTTCAATAGCGGCATTAACTTCATCAACACTGGATAACCCAAGCGATGCTATGGCCTCGCCCGTAGCCGGGTTGTAAACAGGCTGCTCTCGGCCGCTAGTGCTGGCTGTTCTTTTATTGTTGACAATATTCTCAATCATTTGCTCTCTCGACTCTGTAACCCGACCTTAAACACATGCATACCACTTTAACAGGAATTGCTCACTAGACCTGCATCGCCTGTTGCCACAAACTGATCACATTGCGATAGTTTTCAGCCACTCGGCGACGCAGCACTTCATCGTCGATGTCGTTGGCCAACCAAGCCTTCGCAGCTGCACCGAAAATGGTTCGCCCAACCGCAAATCCGCGTACAAGTGATGTGTTGCTAAATGCCTTGAACCCCTCACCCAGCTGATCGATGGGTGCATCAAGCCCCAGCACGACAATGCCACGACAATAGGGTGTTTGCTGCTGCACACGGGAATCTATTTTCTGTACCCAAGCTGCCTCCATGCAGGGTAATTTCCACCAGTCGGGGCGTATACCCAAACTTAAAATGTGCTCAATACTGTTGTAAACCGATTCACCCACCGGCATTGATTCATCTGGTGGAATGATTTCCAGCAACAACTCATGATGACTGTGGCAACAAGCATCATAGAGTTCTAATATGCGTTCATCTTGCTGTTGCAGCATTGCTGCATCATCGGCAGCGCTATAGAACACCAGACATTTAACAATGTGCTCGAGTGGCCAGCTCTCTAAAATAGTACCGATGCTCTGGCCTCTTTCAAAGTTGATGGGTCGTGATTTGGGTAGCTCAACCGGTCTGGCAATCCACATCGCCTGCCCCGTTGCATAGTTCAATACATCCTGACCAAAATGGTCGTCGCATAACAAGCCACACTTACCGGCATTGCCGCTCTCATCGATAACGGTCTTGGTTGCTTCGTATAAATGTTGTTTTAATTCAGGAATACGGTCGGCGCTAGCACCCACTGACTCAGCCATTTCAACAAACTGAATGCGATGGTCAAAAGCATGAATGTACAAATCTTTCCAGCTGCGGTGCGGCGAGGTAACGCGGTGCAAATAGTTAAGCTCGTTGTCTTTATCGGGTTGTTTTATATGATCACTATTGGCAAGGTAATAATCGAGTTCTGGCAACATGGGCATTGCTGGTGTACAACCGTGTCGAGATACCACAAGTGCACCGCAGGCATTAGCGTAACGTAAAGCCTGCTCATAGCCTTCATCGTTAATCCAGCCTCGCAAAAAGCCTGAAATAAAGGCATCCCCGGCACCCAGCACATTCAATACATCAACGCTGACGCCTTTTACAGTAATGCCCTCATCGAGATCATCTGGAATGGCACCATCATAAACGCTTGCACCATAAGGACCACGTTTAAGCACGATAACAGCATCAGATATGTTTCGAATGGCTCGCATGGCTGTAACGGTATCAGTGCTACCACCGGCAATGTGAATCTCTTCTTCGGTACCAACAACTAGATCGAACTCGGGCAAAATCGTTTGCAAGTGCGCGGTGACACTGTCGCTGGCAATGAAGCGCGTTTCGCCATCGCCCTTCGATGTAAGCCCCCATAACACCGGGCGGTAATCTATGTCGATGACAGTTTTAACACCGTTAGCTCGGGCAAGCTTTAATGCATGCCGAGATGTGTTGTATACCTGCTCCGATGAAAAATGCGTTCCTGTGATTAGTAGCGTTTTTGCGCTGGCAATAAAAGACTCATCGAAATCGTCGGTGGAGATTGCCATGTCCGCACAATTTTCTCTGTAAAAAATAAGCGGAAAAGTGTCTTTGTCTTTTATACCAAGCACCACCAAAGCGGTAAGACGGTCGTTGTCCGTTACAACGTGCGAGGTATCGACACCCTCGCGCTGCAATTGCTCGCGAATGAACTCGCCCATGTGTTCATTCCCAACGCGGGTGATTAACGCAGACTTTAAGCCCATGCGAGACGAGCAACAGGCAATGTTGGTGGATGAGCCGCCTATGTATTTCGAAAAACTACCCACATCCTCCAACCGACTGCCCACCTGTTCGGCATAGAAATCCACGCCGGCGCGGCCAATACAAATAAGATCGAGTTGGTGAGATTCCACAGTGAGGCCTCAGGTGCTTGTGTCTGGAGAGGCTCAATAATATTGAAATATTTATTTCATTTCAAGACAATTAAGACATCTGAATTTGAATAATTCAGATTGTTTGGAATATATATTCTGATTTAGACTCCTCTCAGCACCGTTAACCCTGAGAAACGCCGTGGTCAAAGCCGCCACAAAACCCGTTGCCTGCCCCGACACCCTGGAAGAATTTCAGTCGCAGCTGGCGCTGGCGCACGTAAAGTTGAGTCGACGTCTAAAGGAAGTGAG
>JAHQVR010000028.1 GCA_019634245.1 Gammaproteobacteria bacterium | reverse complement strand
TGGTGTACCGCCAGCGGCTAATACGCGCGCAAACTCACCACCAGATACGATGTCAAAACCAGAGCCTAGTTTTGCCAACGCACTTAGTACAGCCAGATTGGAATTCGCCTTAACCGCATAGCAAATTAAATGCGGATGGTCCCCAAAGGCCGAATCAAATTCAGTCCACGCAGATTCAATGGCACCGCGGCTGTACACATATAAAGGTGTGCCGTGGGTTTCAGCGAGTTCTCTACAGGAATGCGATTCGATGTGCAGTACACCATCGATCCGTTCTATGTGGGGCATGATAAAAGACTCAATTGCAGTTTACGACGTGCTCTTCTTGTTCTGTTTCTTTTCATCATCATCGGCAGTATCCGATTCGGATTTTTCCAATTCTTCAAGCTCATCCAGTTCATCAATTTCGTCAATCGACCGATCGATGTCTTCCACTTCTTTCGAGACAGCTGTCTCACTTTGCAGATACAAATCCCCTTTGTTACCGCAGGCCACCAGCAGCATTGACCCAAAACAGATCCAAATTATATAAATTTGTCGCATGCCCATTTCCACATACTGATCACAGCCTTGGAGTATACTCGTTTGCGAGAACCTTCTCTGCACCACCCGTTTAGAATCCATGGCTCAAAAATCCCTAGACTGTATCGAGATCGAAACCGGTGACTCGGTAGAATATTCGGTGATTTGGCTTCACGGCCTTGGTGCTAGCGGGCACGACTTCGAACCGCTTATTCCAGAATTGCACCTGCTTAAACGACCGGGAGTTCGCTTTGTCTTTCCGCACGCCCCGATTCGACCCATAACCATTAACAATGGCGCAGCCATGCGCGGCTGGTTCGATATCACGTCATTGAATTTTGAACAACGCGAGGTGGATAAAGAAGGTATTCAACAATCTTCAGAGGCAGTGATGGAGCTCATTGCTAATGAGATCAGTAGAGGTATACGGGTAGAAAACATCGTGTTGGCAGGGTTTTCACAAGGTGGCGCTATAGCGCTGCAAACAGCTATAACCTGTGAACATCAGGTAGGCGGCGTGATCGCCTTATCTACTTATCTACCCAACGCCGAAATTTTAAGCACCATGGATGAATCCCGGCGATCTTTGGATGTATTTATGGCGCACGGCACTCAAGATGACGTGATCCGAATTCTATTTGCAGAACGATCTTTAGAAGCACTACGAACAGCCGGTATTGAACCTGAATGGCACACCTACGAAATGTCTCACAGCGTCAGCGGTGAAGAGGTAGCGGATCTCGAAATCTGGCTCAAGCGAAAGTTTGGAATGTAGCGATGAGTCGCTGACGCGCTCTGGCAGCAGCAGCCTTAACTTCACTGGGCGCCGTACCACCAATGTGATCTCTGGCCTGCACAGAACCCTGAATGGTCAGAACATTAAACACGTCTTGGGTAATCGTCGAAGAAAAACCTTGTAATTCTTCGAGAGTTAAATCTGCCAAGTCACAGCCTTTGTCTGAACAAACCTTCACCGCTGAACCAACTACTTCATGGGCATCACGAAACGCCACGCCTTTTCTCACCAGGTAGTCGGCCAAATCGGTCGCCGTTGAAAAGCCAGCTCGGGCTGCCGTTTCCATCACCGCCTTATTAGCGACTATCGCAGGAATCATATCCGCAAAGGCGCGCAAACATCCCTTTAATGTATCGACTGAATCAAACAAGGGTTCTTTGTCTTCTTGATTGTCTTTGTTATAGGCCAACGGTTGACTTTTCATGAGTGTCAGCATTGACATTAAGTTGCCAAACGTTCTACTACTTTTCCCACGAACAAGTTCAGGTACATCAGGATTTTTTTTCTGTGGCATGATCGATGAGCCCGTACAAAATCGATCAGGCAACTCAATAAATCGAAACTGCGCTGATGTCCACAAGATCAACTCTTCAGCCATTCGAGATAAATGCATTAAACAGATTGCGCTCGTTGAACAAAACTCTATGGCAAAATCTCTATCGCTTACCGCATCTAAAGAGTTTTCACACACTCGATCAAAACCCAATTCTTGCCGAGTGAAGTCTCTATCGATTGGAAACGACGTGCCTGCCAAAGCCGCGGCACCTAAAGGAAGGGTATTTATTCGTTTCTGAGAATCTGCTAAGCGCTCTAAGTCACGTAATATCATTTCAAACCAGGCCAGCAGGTGATGTCCAAAGGTCACTGGCTGAGCAGATTGCAGATGTGTAAACCCAGGCATAACCGTATCAGCATGCTGCTCGGCCAACGCTATCATTCCATCACCCAGACGTTTCATCTCATTGGCAATCTCCACACACTCGTGTCGAAGATATAACCGTATATCCGTCGCTACCTGATCGTTACGAGATCGCCCGGTATGCAAACGTTTACCCGCATCACCAATTTTGGCTGTCAGTGCAGCTTCGATGTTCATATGCACATCTTCGTTCGACACTGACCATACAAAGTTGCCTGCCTCTATGTCCTGTTGAACGGATTCAAGCCCCTGTTCGATGGCACTCACATCTTCGGGAGTGAGCACACCAGCGCGCCCTAGCATTCGCGCATGCGCAACAGAACCTTCGATGTCTTGACGATACAGCCTTTGATCAAAGGTCACTGATGCTGTGAATTGTTCCACGAAAGCATCGGTGCTTTCGGAAAAGCGCCCTCCCCACAGCTTCTCACCTGGGTTTTTATCGTTGTCTGAAGTGTCAGACTTGCTCATGTTGGCACTACCACTAATTAGGACATAAGGCACCGTGCTAAAACGGCGGGGTACCACGTATACTACCAATGTTTCCCGAGGTTTCTTTACATCAATGCCAAACCCCATTCGTATAGCGACTCGAAAAAGCCCATTGGCGATGTGGCAGGCTGAAACGGTTCGCGATCAATTGCTGTCGCACCACCCACAACTCTCGATCGATCTGGTGCCCATGAGCACCGAAGGCGATCGCAAGTTAGGTAGCTCACTGGCTAAAATCGGCGGCAAGGGGCTGTTTATAAAGGAGCTGGAAGCGGCTCTATTTGAATCTCGCGCTGACATCGCGGTTCATTCTATGAAGGATGTCACAGCGGTGCTGCCTGAAGGTTTGAAAATCAGCACCATACTGGAACGAGAAAGCCCTTTCGACGGGTTTGTGTCCAATCACTATGCGTCCTTGAGTGAGCTTCCCGACAATGCGATTATCGGTACCTGTAGTGTTCGCCGCCGATCACAGTTATTGGCACGGTATCCCAATTTCCGAATCAAAGATTTGCGGGGCAACGTCAACACCCGTTTGGAAAAACTCGACAACGGTGACTATGACGCGATCATCTTGGCATGCGCAGGACTTACCCGTCTTGGCATGGAAAGTCGTGTACGCGAAACTATCCACCAGGCTGTCTCACTACCCGCGGTTGGCCAGGGCATTATCGGTATCGAAATCCGCGAAAACGATAGCGAACTTGAGCAGCTACTCAGCTGCCTACATCATGCACCCACGGCGACACGATTAAGTGCAGAACGTGCATTGAGTGCCACTCTGAATGGCGGTTGTTCAGCACCAATTGCAGGTTATGCCACACTGCAAGACGATCAAGTCATTTTAAAATCCAGAGTCATTGCGCACGACGGCAGTGAAGTACTCGAACACACCGCCCAGGCCAGTCATGATCACGCCGAAAAACTGGGTATCAAGGCAGCCAAGGATTTAAAGAAACAGGGTGCTCTAAGAATTCTGGAAGAAGCGGCAGAGTTGACCGCCTGAACGCTATGCGAGTGCTCGTAACTCGGCCAGGCCATCAACAAAGCTACTTTGTTACTGGAGTTAGAAATTTAGGTTTAACGCCTGTTTGCCTGCCCACCATCGATATTCTGCCCACCGATGTCGACATTGATCTCGAGGTTATTCGAGCGGCAGGTTTCGTCTTATTTACCAGTCGTAACGCCGTTGAGTTTGCACATCTGATTAACCCATTACCCTGGAACACAAACAATATTCTCAGTATTGGCCCTGCCACCGCCACCGCATTAAATAATCACAATCAAGCTTTAATGAGTAAACCCATAGAACCGTATACCAGCGAAGCATTTTTAAATGACTTCGAACAGACGATGAGTGTGGCGGAGTCTCATACCAAGCGTGCAGTCATTATTAAAGGCGAAGGGGGCCGACAGCTTCTTGAAGAATCGCTTCACGACAAAGGAATTGAGCTCACGACCTATTCGGTCTACCGACGATTATGCCCGGCTGTTCCCAGCGCTACCGTTATCGACATCTTTGGCGACGGAAACGTGGATATTATTGCGTCCACCAGCGATGACGGTTTGATCAACTTGCTGCAAATAGCGGGAATGGACTATCGCGATACGGTATTAAACGCCCAATTGATTGTTAACAGCGAACGCGCAAGCAATACGGCACTTAAGCTGGGTTTTAAAAAACCACCTCTGGTTGCTAATCCACCGGGTGATAAAGGCCAATTGCAAGCGCTGCAGAACTATCTGAATCAACACACATAATTCGGTGAAATACGATTATTCAAACTTTTGCATCAGGTGTGTAATTTCAGCTACCGGCTGTGTAGTAAATAAATCTTTGCGAGGTATAAATTTAACCTGTGCGGGCTTCAAACCGGAGCGAAGGGTTATTTCCAGCACTTTGGGATTGAACATTGTGTGGTGTTTCACCGCCTGAATATCCGCAAAGCTCACGCGTTGTTCAACACCATCTTCAATAACACTCAAACCATTGGCATCGCTGTACACAACATCAAACAGCGGTGAGTAATGAAACCGCATCACGCAGTACACTGCCACAGCGCCCAGTAACGGAATCGCCGCATACATCAGTGTGTTGCCATCTCCGGTGTAGTCGCTCATTACGCTATACAAGGCCACAGCACACAAGCCGTACCACAGCAGCGGCAAAAGCCGCTTGAACATCCAGGTGTGCTCAGAACTGATTTTATTGGGCTCGTCACTCATCGGCTGAGAGATTACTCGATTTTGGTGGGTGGAAGAGTGTCAAAACCACCAAAGGGAGTACATCCGCTCCGTAATCTATCAAGTATCGATGACTATCAGGGCAGTGATTAAATCGTCAACCGACCTTTCAGGTGCTCCGAAAGATTTGCTTGAGGACACCCTGATTGCTCATTGACACGCTTCCAATAGGGCGTGTTCTGTGACATTTCACAGCGAACCAAATACTGATTGCCGGTGATATCGACACACATGACTGTACCGAGATTTTGCATCGACCCCTGGCTGTCACGACACTGGCAGTCGGTATCACCCTCGGCCCATGAAGAGGCGGGGTTCAGTAGCATAAGAATGAGACAGGCAAGGCCTGCGCGAAGTGGGTTAGAAAGGTACGCCACGATACAGCCTCCGCCACATGAGGGGACTAAAAATACTACACCCTCACGGGACTACCTTCAAACTCGGAGCGTACTTTTGGGGATCGATGGGCAGAGAGACCCGCTGAATTGGTATTGTCACAGTTATGTTATATTATAACATCAAGATTTACACTGCCCGGCAATAGCTGCGCTCTACTTACCAGCCATTGCCAGAGTCCTTCAACACCCTATCGTTCTTCTGCCTGCCAGCACCTGTAGA
>JAHQVR010000289.1 GCA_019634245.1 Gammaproteobacteria bacterium | reverse complement strand
GAGATGGTGATGCCGGGAGATAACGTGAAGATAGAGGTGACGTTGATCAACCCGATCGCGATGGAAGATGGGTTGCGATTTGCGATACGAGAAGGCGGACGCACAGTGGGTGCGGGCGTTGTTTCCAAGATTATTGAGTAAGTAAAACTATGGCCGCATCCAGTCAAACTATCCGAATTCGTTTAAAAGCGTTTGATCATCGATTGATCGACCGTTCTGCGAAGGAAATCCTAGAAACCGCCAAGCGCACTGGCGCTCGAGTTCTGGGTCCCATTCCTTTGCCAACGAAAAAAGAACGCTTCACCATCCTGACTTCACCACATGTGAACAAGGACGCGCGAGACCAATATGAAATTCGCACGCACAAACGTTTGATGGATATTGTCGATCCAACAGAGAAAACGGTGGATGCGCTAATGAAGCTTGATTTGGCCGCTGGAGTGGATGTTCAAATCAAGCTCAGCTGATAACCAAACGCTGTGTTAAGACGTTCAAAAGGCCCGCATTAATTGCGGGCTTTTTTTTGCTCAACTATATGAGGTCTGAATATGAAACAACCATCAATGCAGTTCCTGGCGGGAGTCGTCGTATTTTTAGCAGCATTCAATGCATGGTCGTCTGTTTTAGACGAACGCAACCAGACGCTAGTGGATGGTTTGACACCCGGCCCATTGCAAACGCAATTGCAGGCCTGTCTGGGAGACCCATTGGAGAAAAATGTTTTTTCCATCAGTCATAGGGGGGCGCCATTGGGCTACGCAGAACACACAAGGGAAGGTTATGTTGCGGCGGCCTCTATGGGCGCCGGATATGTTGAATGCGATGTGACATTTACTAAAGATAGGGAATTGGTGTGTCGGCACTCGCAATGTGATCTGCACACCACAACCAATATTTTAAATACTCCCTTGGCTGAGAAGTGCTCTTCACCGCCTGACTTTAGTAGTGGCACACCCTTTAGTGATGTTAAGTGCTGCACCAGTGATATTACTCTCAAGGAATTTAAAAGCCTGCAGGGGCGAATGGATGCTGGCGACAAGAAAGCGAAAACGGTTGAAGAGTATTTGGCGGCGGTACCCAAACACCGACCGGAGATAAAAGCGGCTACCGGTACGTTGATGACGCACAAGGAGAGCATAGAGTTGTTTCAGTCTTTAGGGGTAAAAATGATTCCTGAATTGAAGGCCGCCAGCGTCGACATGCCCTTTGAAGGTGACTTTACCCAGCAGCAGTATGCGAAAGCCCTGGTGGCGGAGTATTTGGAGGCTGGTGTAGATCCGGGTGATGTGGTCTTACAGAGTTTCAATTTGGATGATGTGTTGTTTTGGTTGGAAGAATCACCAGATTTTGGGCGGCAAGCCACATGGCTGGATGGTCGCTACCGAGATCGAAGTTTCGATATAGACAATGCAGACACCTGGAAGCCCAGCATGGCTGAACTTCGCGCAATGGGTGTCACCCATTTAGCGCCTCCGTTGTGGATGCTGATGAC
Source organism: Gammaproteobacteria bacterium (assembly GCA_019634245.1). Next base: position 9,265 of record JAHQVR010000289.1, on the reverse strand, counting down.
TCTTGATAAAGAAAAGAACTTAATTGCTTCTGACTATGCCAAAAGTGCGAAAACTGAGGGTTTAAATTTGATTGCGTGGACGTTGGAGCGTTCCGGTCCATTGGGCGGAGGCGGTGGCTGGTACTTCCAGACCGTCAAGCCCGCTATCACTAAGGATAGTGATGTGTTGCGTGTGCTTGATGTGCTAACACAGGAGATTGGCGTTAACGGAGTGTTTAGCGATTGGCCAGCCACTTCAACATTTTACGCCAATTGTGTTGGAGTGAATTGACAAAATGTCTCACTAACTCATTGGTTTTTAATCTCGAATGTGGAAGCAAAAATAAAGGGTTCAACTTGAGCACGATTCCGTGTAAATTTCACTGGGTACCATGCTTACGTTTTTGTACCGTCATTTCGTTTGTACCGTCATTTCGTTTGTACCGTCATTTCGTTTGTACCGTCATAAGCAGGACATATTATTTTTATAACCTATACCGCTTAATCGTTCGGAAGAGGAAATAGCAATGAAACTCAAAGCAGTTTTTACCGCTGCCCTATTGACTGGCAGTTTAATAGCAAGCGGGCCAAGCCTGGCTGCCACAGAAATCCAATGGTGGCATGCCATGGGGGGAAGGCTCGGAGAGGTAGTTAACGAGATCGCCGAAAAATATAATGCCAGCCAATCCGATGTGGTTGTTGTGCCCACCTATAAGGGTGGTTATGAAGACACGATGACTGCGGGTATTGCTGCGTTTCGTGCTAAAGAACAGCCGCATATCATTCAGATTTTTGATGCAGGCGCCGCCACCATCATCAATGCCAAAGGCGCTACTGTACCTGTCGCAGAGTTGATGGAAGATTTTAATATCGAAGACTATATCCCGGGTGTTCGGTATTTTTACGCCGATTCAGAAGGGAATATGATTGGTCTACCGTTTAATTCATCCACGCCGCTGTTGTATTACAACAAAGATGCCTTTGCAAAGGCTGGTTTGGACGCACCGCCAAAAACTTGGGAAGAGTTCGAAGCGATGGCGCCTAAACTTAAAGAGGCTGGCTTTACAGCACTGGCTCAAAGCCATAGCCCATGGATTTTTTCAGAAAACTTCCATAGCCGGCACAACATTCAATTAGCCACGGGCAACAATGGCTATGACTCCACCGACGTAGAGATTCTTTACAACAATGATCATATGAAAATGCATTGGGGTAAGGTCAAGGAGTGGCTGGATGCTGGCTATTACGGATTTTACGGTCGGGCTTGGGGTGATAATCAAGATGCCTTCGTTCAGCAGGAAGTGGCTATGTGGTTGGGTTCTTCAGGCTCTTTCGGCGGTTTAACAAAGTCGGCCGAATTTGAGTTTGGTGCAACCTTTCTTCCGTATTGGGAAAGCATTATCGATGAGCCCAAAGGTACCTTTATTGGTGGGGCGGCCTTGTTTGCGATGTCAGGTCATAGCGATGAAGAGTACGAAGCGGTCGCTGACTTTTTTGCCTATATGACAGCCAATGAGAACCAAGTGTTCTGGCACAAAGAAACCGGCTATGTACCAATAACCCAGTCTGCCTATGATTCTGCCAAAGAAGAAGGCTACTATGAGTCCACACCAGATGCTGAAATTGGCATACTACAATTGAGCCAACCCGGCGGTGAATGGACTAAGGGCTATCGACTCGGGTATTACGTACAAATTCGTGACGTAATGTACAAGCACTATGATGATATTTTTTCTGGATCGGCTAGCGTTGATGAGGCGTTTGCAGCTATGGAAAAAGAATCTAACGAACTGCTGAAGAGGTTTAGCGATACCTACAAGTAGTATCAACCTGTGTTGAATGTCGAACAATCGGTGGCATGCGTTTCTGCCACCGATTTTTTATCATCTATAGATAGACCACTAAGCCTTGACAGAATCGAGGCCGACGCATGAAGCGCGTTCAGTTTGAACATAGCAGTATCCCTTATCTGTTTGTAGCCCCCCAAATAATCATCATTGTGGTGTTCTTTTTGTGGCCGGCAGCGCAGGCGATATACCAATCGTTTCTGCTCGAAGATGCCTTTGGATTATCAACTCAATTCGTTTGGTTCAGAAATTACAAAGATACGATTTTCAGTGACTCCTGGCTGCAGGCGGCTGGTTTTACCATCGTATTCTCGGCGCTCGTGACGTTTCTTTCTCTGGCAATTGCATTGTTGTTGGCGGTTAAGGCGAACGAAGTGATTCGTGGGGCAAGTGCTTATAAAACCACGCTGATGTGGGCGTATGCCATTGCACCACCGGTAGCGGGTTTGATGGGTAATCTGATGTTCAACCCGCTGATTGGTGATCTCTACAAGTTTTTCAATGCTATCGGATGGGATTTCGACCATAAACTTGATGCATTTGATGCTGGCTTTGTCGTGGTATTGATTTCGGTGTGGAAGCAAGTAAGTGTTAACTTCATCTTTTTCTTATCCGGTCTGCAAGGTATACCAAAATCGGTGACTGAAGCGGCGACGATGGATTGTAAAAGCCCGTTTCGACGTTTCTGGACGATTACCTTCCCGTTACTGGCTCCGACCACGTTCTTTTTGATGGTGATCAATATCACCTATGCGTTTTTCGAGACCTTTGGAATTATCGACACCACAACCCGAGGTGCGCCCGGCGGGGCAACGAATACATTGGTATTCAAAGTGTTTCAGGATGGCTTTCGTGGTGCAGATTTAGGTGGTTCATCAGCGCAATCGGTGGTGTTGATGCTGATGGTGTTGGCGCTGACCGTTGTGCAGTTTCGATTTATCGAACGCAAAGTGCATTATTGATTGGTCCTACGATTATGAACTGGCGATTAATAACAACTCACAGCATTTTGATTCTCGGTGTGCTGTTTATGAGTTTGCCCGTTTGGGTGGCGTTTGCCACGTCGACCCATTCAGCGGAAACCATTCTGCGAAATGGCCTTCAATTCTGGCCGGGTTCCAATTTTATCGAAACATACAGGGAGGTTCTGTTTGTAGACGGTGGCGTCATGAAGTCGGTGCTAGGCACCGAAATGCTGAAAAACAGTTTGATACTCGGCATTGGCTTTGCCATTGGTAAAGTGATTATTTCAATGCTTGCCGCTTATGCGATCGTGTACTTTCGTTTTAAGCTGGCAACGCCGTTGTTCTGGGTTATTTTCATGACGCTGCTACTGCCCTTGGAAGTGCGGATAATTCCTTCCTATGAAGTGGTCTCCGGCCTTGGTTTGCTCGATACCCACACGGGCTTAATCGTGCCGCTGATTGCTTCTGCTACTGGTACGTTCTTCTTTCGTCAGTTCTTTCGCTCTGTGCCCGATGAGTTATTGGAGGCAGCCCGGCTCGATGGAGCAACGCCTTGGCGATTCTTCATAGATATATTGGTACCGTTATCGAAAACGATGATCGCAGCGATATTGATCATCATGTTTGTGGTGGGCTGGAATCAGTACCTGTGGCCGTTAATTATGACTACCAAGGAAGAGAACTACACACTGGTGATTGGGATAAAGCAGATTTATCAGATATTGGCAGAAGGTGGTGAATTGCCGCAATACCAAAAGGCTTTTGCGCTCACAATATTGGCAACCTTGCCCCCGGTGCTCGTGGTGTTGGTGTTTCAGAACTGGTTCGTCAAAGGTCTGGTGGAGAGCGAAAAATAATGGCAAATCTGCAACTCTCGGATGTACGCAAAGTCTATCCCAACGGTGCTGAGGCTGTGCGCGGTGTTGATATGTCCATTGAAGACGGTGAATTTATCGTGTTTGTTGGACCGTCAGGTTGTGGCAAATCCACGCTTCTGAGAATGGTCGCAGGATTAGAAAAAATCACAGAGGGTCAAATACAAATTGACGATCGCGTGATTAACGATGTCTCGCCAGCAGATAGAGATGTAGCGATGGTGTTCCAAAACTATGCGCTGTACCCGCACATGAGCGTGCGCGGCAATATGTCCTACGGGCTCAAAAATCGCGGTATGGAAAAGTCAGAAATAAATAAGCGAGTTGAAGAGGCGGCCCAGATGCTGCGCATGTCTGACTTTCTCGAGCGTCAACCCAATCAACTCTCCGGCGGGCAACGACAAAGAGTCGCTATGGGGCGCGCTATCGTGCGCGAGCCTAAAGTGTTTTTGTTCGATGAACCCTTGTCCAATTTGGATGCCAAGCTACGCGTGCAGATGCGTATTGAAATAAAACGCCTGCAACGGCGAATGAATGTGACTAGTGTGTATGTCACTCACGACCAGACGGAGGCGATGACACTCGCGGATCGTTTGGCGGTCATCAACGACGGGCGAGTGGAACAGATGGGAGCTCCGATGGAACTGTACAACAACCCAGAGACTTTATTCGTGGCCTCATTTATCGGCTCCCCGCAGATTAACTTATTACCCGTACGCTTCGATGGACAGCAACTGGTGAGCGGTGATATTCGTCTGGATGGATTTTCAAATTTGCCGGTCGATGAAGAATTGGTGCTGGGGATTCGGCCAGACGATTTGGCGCATGAGGGCAATACACGGTTATCTATTCGCGTTGATATCGTAGAGCAGCACGGTGCGGACAATCTGATTTATGGTGGGCTACTCGGCGCAGAGTTGACAGAAGATGAGGAAACGGAGTTTTGTTTTAAATCCACCCAAGATATGTTGCCGGATATAGATTCCACATTAAACTTAAGTTTCGATTCGGCCAAAGCCCTTGTTTTTAAAAAAACTACCGGGGATAGACTTCAATAGTGACCTTTGGCGGATGCCAGACAAGTAGTCCGACCGTTAGCTCTATAAACCGACCAGCAGTTCTCCTGTAGTGCGGCCATTCCACGCGAGATCTGAATCTGTTGGGGTTGCCGGGGATTCTCCTACGAGACAATGGTTAGCTCATCTGGTGTTATTGGTTGGAGTCTTCTTTTTATTAACTCCTATAGCCCTAATTTTATTTGCTTCCACCCATGATACAGGCACCTTGCAAACCAAGGGGTTGCCCTGGTTCTTTGGCGAGTACGGTGTCGATAACTATAAGCGCTTGTGGTTCTCCCAGCGAGGTTTCACCGATCAAGTCACCCCCATGACTATGCTTCAAAATTCTGTGATCGTAGCAAGTGGGGTGGCGATGTTCACAACTGCGTTCTCTCTGCTGAGCGCCTACGCGATCGTGTTTTTCAAGATGCGTTATTCAGGATTGCTCTTTTGGCTAATTCTCACGACGTTGTTGTTCCCATTGGAATCGCGGTTTGTAACCACTTTCCATGTCACGTCGTCACTGGGTCTGATTAACACACACTTAGGCATCATTCTCCCCACAGTGGCAGCGGCTTTGGGTACTTTTTTTTTCCGACAGTTTTACCTGACACTACCCAAAGAGCTTATTGAAGCCGCGATGTTGGACGGAGCGGGGTCTGTTAAATTTCTTATAGACATTGTGATCCCACTGTCGATTTCTCGAGCAGGTGCGGTATTTGTTATCGCGTTCATGATTGGCTGGAACCAGTATCTATGGCCTTTGATGATTAGCACCGACGACAGTCTGTATACCCTGGTCAGGGGTATTCGCTTGATTGGGCAGGAGTCTGGACCAGGAATGGCACTCGTGATGTTGACCCTCGCACCACCTTTTATCCTGCTTCTGATGTTCCAACGATGGTTTTTTAATTCGTTAGCTGATCTTCACAGGTAATCGATCACAACGCTCCTCGGCTAGCGCGAACTTCACCCCGTTTTTTCTTTAATTGCCCCTGTTTGGTGCAATTTCAGATTTTTCCCGCTCCTATTTGGTGCGCAGGCGATTTGCCAGTGCGCAATAGAATTCTCGTCACGTTGATTCGCACGGTCTTGGCTCACGTCAGCGGCGGTGCGATCGGGATAGTTGAGACGGCGGACATGTCGTTGAATAGCGATAGTTTTTTGTAACGGGCCCAATGAATCTTCTTAGGTGTTCGCAAAAGATTTTGAAGAACTTTATAGACGCTCTCTAGAGTGGTCGAGGAATCTATATGAAATTAGTTACGGCAATTTTTAAGCCCTTCAAACTTGATGAGGTGCGCGAGGCACTGAGTCAGGTAGGGGTTAATGGAATGACGGTGACCGAGGTGCGCGGAGTTGGTCGGCAGAAAGGGCATACCGAACTCTATCGTGGAGCTGAGTACACCGTTGATTTCAATCCAAAAACAAAGCTGGAGATCGGCGTGCCGCAGAGCGAACTTGAAGCGGTTATCGAGGCCATCACCAGTGCAGCTTCAACTGGAAAAATTGGCGATGGGAAGATCTTCGTGAGTGATCTTGAAAGCGTCATCCGAATTCGAACTGGCGAATCCGGCGAAGCCGCTCTCTAACCCATTCACTGACTAAGGAATCCTTATGGAACAATTTAACGAACTCAGCTACGCGCTGGATACTTTTTACTTTTTGGTCTCTGGTGCGCTGGTTATGTGGATGGCCGCCGGATTTGCGATGTTAGAAGCCGGTTTGGTTCGCTCGAAAAACACCGCGGAAATACTGACTAAAAACATTTCTCTGTATGCACTAGCGTGCATCATGTTTATGCTCTGCGGCTACAACCTGATGTATCCCGCGGAAACGATTAGTGCCTATATTCCTGGCTTCAGCTTTTTACTAGGTGCTGAAAACGATGCCGCAGCATTCGCTGCCGGTGGCGACGATGCCCCTTACTATTCTGCTCGCTCTGACTTTTTCTTCCAGGTCGTCTTTGTAGCAACCGCGATGTCCATCGTGTCGGGCGCAGTAGCTGAACGAATGAAACTCTTCGCGTTTCTGGTGTTTGCAGCAGTATTCACCGGCTTTATCTATCCGATTCAAGGCTATTGGAAATGGGGTGGCGGCTTTCTTGATGCGGCCGGTTTTCAGGATTTCGCAGGCTCTGGTGTGGTCCACCTCTGCGGCGCTTGTGCGGCCCTAACGGGTGTGTTGGTGCTTGGTGCGCGAAAGGGTAAGTACGGTAAAGATGGCAGTGTAAACCCCATCCCAGGCGCTAACATGCCATTGGCGACTTTAGGTACGTTTATTCTGTGGTTAGGTTGGTTCGGCTTCAACGGCGGCTCAGAATTAAAGATAGCCAACTTCGAAGAAGCCAACGCCGTGGCAGCAATTTTTGTCAATACCAATATGGCAGCAGCCGGTGGGGTCATAGCAGCGCTGTTACTGGTGCGCATGATGTGGGGTAAGGCTGATCTGACCATGGCACTGAATGGCGCTTTGGCTGGATTGGTGGCTATAACCGCAGAGCCTCTCACTCCGACTCCTCTGCTCGCGACACTGTTTGGCGCTTTGGGTGGCATATTGGTGGTCTTCTCGATCATCACCTTGGATAAGATGAGAATTGATGATCCGGTGGGTGCTATTTCGGTCCACGGTGTTGTCGGGGTTCTCGGATTGTTGCTGGTGCCTTTGACCAACGATGGCGCAAACTTCGGCGCTCAGTTACTCGGTGTGGGAAGCATCGTGGCCTGGACGGCTGGTGCAAGCTTGATTTTGTGGCTCATTCTGAAGCTCGTCATGGGCATTCGCGTCAGCGAAGAGGAAGAGTACGAAGGCGTGGATATCTCTGAATGCGGTATTGAGGCCTATCCAGAGTTCGTTCGCACTTCGTAGTCTGGCGCTGCCAATGAGCCCTCACTGCCGGTTTCGGTGGTGCATACACAGAAAAACCCGCTCTAAGCGGGTTTTTTTGTGGGTGCATGTAAGAAGTTTCTGACCCTATTCTATGGGGGTGGTTTGCGCCTGCATGGCCGTCATTATTCTGGCTACCATTACGTGGGTATTTATCAGCTATTTAGCTCGTGATCGTTTTGAGTTTTCTTACAAAAACCTTGTCCAAAATGTAGCCTCCACCACATTTACTTGTTATACTTGCGGGCTACCCAACCCGGCGTGGTCCTAACATGTCCGGGTTTTAGATTTTACTAAGGCGCCAAATTCCTTTTTGAATCTAGGATCGCTTGGGCAATAAGCCCATACAGCGGTCCTTTCTGGCGTGTTTTGCTCGGCAGCAAACTGCTTCACGAGTTGGAGAAAGTGCAATGATTGGCTTGGTTGGGCGTAAGCTCGGTATGACGCGTGTCTTTGATGAATCTGGAGTGTCCGCTCCGGTTACCGTCATAGAAGTGTCGAAGAACCGGATTACCGCTAGGAAAACTGTTGAGACTGATGGTTACGAATCCATTCAGGTCACAGCTGGGGCCAAAAAAGCTGGCAGCCTTTCCAAGGCTGAAGCCGGGCACTTCGCCAAAGCAGGCACTGAAGCTGGACGCGGTCTTTGGGAATTTCGACTCGATGACGGAGAAGGCGAGGAGCTCGCTGTCGGTGGAGAGATCGGATTAGAGCTGTTTGAAGCAGGTCAAACTGTTGATGTCACCGGTACTAGTATCGGTAAGGGCTTCGCCGGTGGCGTTAAACGCCACAACTTCCACATGCAGGATGCTACGCACGGCAACTCGATTTCGCACCGTGCTCCCGGCTCGATTGGCCAGAACCAGACGCCAGGTCGCGTTTTCAAGGGTAAGAAAATGGCTGGCCACATGGGTGCAGTTCGCACCACCACGCAAAATCTCAAGGTTGTTCGTATTGACGAAGAGCGCAACGTGATGCTCATTCGTGGCCCGGTACCGGGTGCGAAGGGCAGCGATGTCATTGTCAAACCTGCAATCAAATTAAAGAACAAAGACAAGAGCTAGTAGACGATGGATCTTGCAACACACACTGGCGGATCGGTCTCTGTGTCAGATGCCGTGTTCGGCGCCACATATAACGAAGACCTGGTGCACCAGGTGGTAACGGCTTATCTGGCTGGCGGTCGCAGCGGTAATGCAGCGCAAAAAACGCGCTCAGAAGTGCGTGGCGGCGGTGCGAAACCCTGGCGCCAGAAAGGCACTGGCCGTGCGCGGGCTGGTACATCACGGAGCCCTATCTGGACAGGTGGTGGTGCAACGTTTGCCGCCAAGAAACGCGACTATTCGCAGAAAGTTAATAAGAAAATGTATCGGGCTGCTCTCCGTTCCATCCTGTCTCAGGCAGCGGCGGATGGCCGCTTGAAAATTATTGATTCATTCGACATGGATGAGCCGAAAACGAAAGTGATGCAGGCCAAGCTGAATGATATTGGTGTGGAACAGGGTTTGATACTTCTAGAAGATGTCTCTGAGGCTACCTACCTGTCCGTTCGTAATCTGCCCAATATTCTGATTATGGATGCGGAAGGTGTCGATCCAGTGAGTCTGGTTCGGTATCCCCACATTGTCACTACACCGGCGGCGCTGAAAATCCTG
>JAHQVR010000288.1 GCA_019634245.1 Gammaproteobacteria bacterium | reverse complement strand
TTGGCAAATATTATTGCCGGTTTTATTCGACCCACCGGTGGGGAAATAGCATTAGGTGGCGAGGAGATTGATGGGCCGGGCGTGAATCGTGGCATGGTGTTTCAACAAGGTGCTCTGTTTGAATGGTTAACAGTGTCTGAAAATGTCAATTTTGGCTTACGTATGAAAAAAGCCGACAAGAAGGAGACAGCGCAGAAGGTGGAGGAATGGCTAGACATTGTCGGTCTACAAGGATTTGGCAATACACCCACCTATCAACTCTCTGGCGGTATGCAGCAGCGTATAGCCCTGGCGCGTTGTCTTATAAACGATCCAGATATTATCCTAATGGATGAACCACTAGGTGCATTGGATGCGTTAACACGGGAAAAAATGCAATCGTTGGTTTTGAAGATTTGGAAAGAGACTGGCAAAACCATCATGATCATCACCCACTCGGTTGAAGAGGCTTTGCTATTGGGCGAGCGCCTGTTTGTAATGGCACCTCGTCCGGGGCGTTTGCATAAGGAATATCATTTGCCCTTTGCTGAGTGGGGGTTAACACAAGATCCAAGAGAAATTAAGAATCATCCTGAGTTTGTCCAAAACCGTGAAGAGATTTTGTCGATGATCTGGAATATGGAAGAAGAGATCATGGGAAAAACAGCCTGATGTCTAGCATGCGTGGAGTAGTGGTTGGTTTTATATGCATAGCGTTGCTCATTGGCATCATCTGGGCCGTTCGACACGGACGCCGCATAATACGCACGGAACGAACCGATGCGGTTTTTGGCAATCCAGAGAAGGCGTTAGGCGGTTACCACTGGGTATTTATGGGTGTCGCCAGTGTGTTATTGATGTGGCTGGTTTTCTCCTGGGACGCAGCAAGGTCGTTTTTCCCGACCGCTGGTAATGAGCTTTGTCAGGTGGCGAAAGTCAATACCGCCCTAAATCCGATACGCGCTGCATTTCCTATTGAAAATCGTCTGTTGCGCAGTACTTCGTTGATTGAGCGTGATACACGACAACTCAACAGAATAATAAGAGACTTAGAGAGCAGTGGTTTAACAGAATCCAACAAAAGCGCCATGTTGGGTGTTGCCAACCAACTCCAACAATTGCTGGGAAACTTAAGTGCAGGTAGCAGCCTCGATCCAAAGATCGCTGCTCGCATCGACGATATCGCGCAACGGATAAATGCAGAGGCGACCAATCTGACCATCGATGGCTATCCAGGGGAGCCCGATGCGGTGGCTGTTGAGAAAGCGAGCGCACAGCCCGGTTGGGGGACAAGCAACACCGAACTTCCCACGTTGCCTGAAACCGCGTTGGGTAGAAAATTCGATTCAGTGGCCGTTGCCTTGAATGCGGTTGCGAAAGACTTTAGCCAAATCAAAAATGAAAGTGTCGATTTTAATTCGCGTGTGGAGAACATCGATGCTGCGATTAAAGATTTAAAGGCACTGTCGGATCAGCTAGACGCTGAGTTAGTTGAGGAGCACGACTATCACGTCAAGCAGCTTGATAGAATGTTTAAACGGATCGATGATGGTGCGGTGTTTCCACCGAGCGCACTTGATCCCATCGAAAAAGCAATGATCGAGTTTGAGCAAACCAAGCGTGCTGAGCAGGGAAGTTTAAGACTTATCGATTCTCTAGCCATGCCTGGTGGAACTATCGTCGCAGGTAGTACCGCCTGTACAGAGCAGGGTTCCGGTCGTTGGTTACCTAAGCCTTCGGACACGTTGCGAACCTTGGTTCGTATCTCTGACCCTGATGTAGGTTACAAAGGTGTGCCGCTGCTGTGGTACGAAATGAAACCTTTAGGCGAGATGCTAGCGTTTTTCATTCCTGACTGGGTGGCCGATCTCGTACCGGGTGAGTACCCAAGACATAACGAAGACGGCACTATCAGCAAAAATTTGAAAACTAAAGTTCTAAACTTTGCCACTGGAAACTACGATTCCTTAGAGGTGCCAGTTCCGATGGGGCACATATGGGATTCAATATTACGTGTGGTAGCAGGGTTGTTCCTGGGTATTATTCTTGGTGTGCCGCTAGGGCTATTTATGGGGCTATCACGTTTTGCCAAAGGGTTTTTTGACCCTCTGATAGAGCTCTATCGACCGGTGCCACCGTTGGCCTGGGCACCGTTGATATTAACCATTTTTGGTATTCAGGATGACGGCAAGATATTTTTGTTATTTATGGTTGCATTCGCGATTATGGTTATATCGGCCAGAACTGGAGCCACTGGTACACAGTTGTCGAAAATACACGCAGCGCATTCTCTTGGGGCCAGTAATCGTCAGATATTGCGTGAAGTCATCCTGCCTAATTCATTGCCAGAAATACTCACAGGAATACGCATAGCAATAGGTGTGTGTTGGGGTACTCTGGTTGCCGCTGAAATGCTAGCCGGTACTACCGGAATAGGTTTTGTAGAGAACGTGGCTCGAAAACAAAGTGACTATGAAATCATTTGGACGACGATCATTATCCTTGGTCTGTTGGGGTTGTTGTTTGACATGATTATGAGATGGGTTATCGCTAAAACCATACCATGGCGTGGGAAAGGTTAGTGAGTGCTGAAGTCAGTGCGCGTTCGCTGTGGCTGTGCTTGAGGGTTTGTTGAATTGCTTTACTACCAGTATCGGGCGCTCTATCGCTTGGCAAACCACTAGGAGTTTGTGGGTGCAAGATAGGTGTAGTCAATATCTGGTCCCGCGCAACCGATATAGGATGTTGGTCCTGGGGTGGCTGCGATGTGGATGAGTAACCCTTTCGGTGGAGATTGCCTACCATCGCGGGTACCGCTGTTTAGCTGGTCAAGGCCTAGCTTACCTTTCCCGCACTTATGGAATTACAAAGAACCGATACGAATTTTAGATACATACTTTCATGCGACAGATCATCTAGCGAAATCAGAGAGACATAATCGCTATCTGAAAATTCCAGGTTTTCCAGCGGTTTTAGTGAGCCGCGATCCATCCGTCATTAAACCTATCTTGTTAGCCACGGGCGACAAACCCGGTCAATTTGATCGCGACACTCTGCCCACAGATGGCATAGCCAGAGCAACGGGCGCTGACTCCTTGTTGTATGCCAATGGCCCTCTCTGGCGCGCGCAGAAGAAACTCGCATCACCTTCCTTCGGTCGAGCTAATCTGTTTAATCCAGAAACCCTGAGCGATTTCGAATCTACGTTTCGCCATACGGCTATGCGCCGTTTACACCGACTGCAAGGAATCCAAGCGGATTCGGGAAGCTCTGTGACTAAAGTCGATTTGGAGCCTGAAATAAATGTCATCATGCTCGAGATGCTGGTTAATAATTTTTTTGGTGGTAGCGTCAGTGAAGATGAGCTGTGGGACAAATACGTACCCAGTTTAAGACGGCTCATAGATCATATGGTTGACGACACCATATCGGCCCATTGGCTTAAGCCCATTAAATGGTTTAAGCCAGTTGACTCTGATCTAGAACAAGCTCAGATAGAATTTGAAGAACTCACTAACATTGCGCTTTCTGGTCGTGCAGAAGGCAAAGGCTTGTGGAAACGCTTTAAATCAGATGTGTCAGACGATCTGTTGCGCAGTAATATTCGCGTGTTTCTTGCCGGTGCGATGGAAGCCACTTCATCATTTACCAGTTGGACGTTGTCTCATCTGGCACGATCCACAATATGGCAGGAAAAGATTTATCAAGAAGTCAAAGACATTGATGTTTACGAACCAGATAGCCTAAAACAAGCACCTCTTTTACACGCGGCTATGGAAGAGACGCTGCGGCTCACACCCTCTTTATATTTTTTACCAAGAAAATCAACGGTGGACACCTGGATTGATACGTCAGACAACAGACGGCTCTTTATTCCAAAAGCGACCCATGTGTTGCTCGATGTTTGGCACGCAAATCGTTGTGAAGATTTTTGGGGTGAAGCCATCACCGGTTATCCTGCGGATCACTTTGCTCCAGATCGTTGGCAAACGTTGGCAAACAAACAGTATACGGCTAAAGAGATACTTCATTTCGGATTCGGTTTTGGGCCTCGTACTTGCCCTGGCGTGTCATTGGGAAGATTAGAGGTGGCGCTAGCAGTGGGGGCATTTGTAAAAATGTTTAGATTCTCTGCGGTCGATAATGCGTTAGATGTTCAGGCAGGAGTATCCACAAAGCCGAAAGGTGGGGTATGGGTGAATCTCGAACCGCGTGCTGCCTACACGTAGAGCTAGTCCCGCTTTTGGTGAGCTGTGTTGTACTGTGAAGTTAATGATTGATTAGTTCAGTGTAATGCCATCGACTAGGTGTTGTAACAGCTTTTGCATCATGGCATCACATTGATTGAGTTGTTCAATCTCAATATATTCATCGGCTTTGTGTCCCTGGGCCATTGACCCTGGGCCGCAAACCACACTGGGTATGCCCACTTGCTCGTCAAATAGGCCGGCTTCGGTGCCAAACGCTACTTTAATGGTGTCATTTTGCCGTGTTAGTGACTTAACAAATTCCACTACCGGTGCGTGAGCCGGAGTGAGTAGGCCGGGGTACGCGAAGTTTTGTGAGATCTGTATCTCAGCCTCTGGGTGAGTCTGGCGATGTTCCTGGACTAAAAGGTCTGCCTGGGCAGAGATTTCATCTAGACAATGTTGCACGCTATCTTGTGCAATATTGCGGATTTCAAATTCCAGTGTACAGTGCTCAGGAACAATGTTTAAGGCTATACCTCCACTAATCTTGCCGACATGTACCGTTGTGTAGGGCACACTGTAGTCGCAGTCTTGAGCGTGAGTTTGTCGAATGATTTCCTGTTGTTTTCGAAGCATCTGAATGAAATCGCAGGCAAGGTGAATCGCATTTAACGACTGTGGCGCTAGCGCGGAGTGTCCAGCACTACCCACGCATTTGGCGGTGAGTGCGACTTTACCCTTGTGACCATTAGCTATCTTTAAACCAGTGGGCTCGCCGACGATGCACATCAGAGGTGTGACTGACGCTGACCGCAACTGCTCTAACAGTGAATGAACACCGAGACAACCAACTTCTTCATCAAAGGAAAATGCTAGATGAAGCGGTGTTTCCAAAGTTTCCTTCGATGCTTGTATGGCAATGTAGAGAGCTGACGCAACAAAGCCTTTCATATCCGCTGTGCCACGACCGTAGGCACGATTGTTTTCGACAGTCATCGAAAAGGCGGGTTTCGTCCAATCTTGACCATCTACTGGCACCACATCCGTATGGCCCGAAAGCATCACACCGGGTTTGTCAGTAGGACCGATGGTGGCTAGCAGGTTTGCTTTGTGACCAGTGGCATCGGGTAATAGCATTGACTCGATGCCATGCTCCGCCAGAAGAGCTTGGATAAAGCGAATTAGCTCGATATTCGAATTTCTACTCGTAGTATCAAAGCCAATTAGGGTTTTGAGCAGATCAAGTGTGGTTTGTGTACTCATCGACGGGCATAATACCACCGCCTTAAGACAATTTCGCTCAGAGCTCAGCCTGCATTCATGTCCCTGCTAAATATTAAAAATGTGTCAATGAGTATTGGCAGTCAGGATTTGCTCATTGATATATGTTTTACCATAGAGGCTAGGCAACGTATTGCATTGGTAGGTCGCAATGGTGCCGGCAAGTCCACCTTGATGAAAATTATCGCTGGCCAAGTAACGGCTGATTCCGGTGAGCTGGTTCATCAACCCTCATTGCGGGTAGCTTACCTTCAACAGTCGGTTCCGGATGATATTCAAGGCACGGTCTATTCGGTCGTTGCTGGAGGACTACCGGTAGTTGGAGCAGCGCTTGTTAAGTACCACAACGCAACAGCTGGATTGGCAGTTGGAGAAGATACTGCAGCTGATATGGCAGAGGCTCAAAGCGTTCTCGATGCTAACGATGGTTGGCGGTTTGAACAGCGCGTGTCAGAAGTTTTGTCCAAGGTTGAATTGGTGGCTGATGACCAGTTCGAAGCCCTGTCTGGGGGGTTGAAGCGTCGAGTTTTGCTTGCACAGGCATTGCTACAGAATCCCGATATATTGCTGCTGGATGAACCTACCAATCACTTGGATATACCCTCCATCCAATGGTTAGAAGCCTTCTTAATATCCGCCAATTGCGCTGTGCTGTTCATAACCCACGACCGCTCTTTCCTAAAAAAACTGGCGACCGATATACTGGAAATTGATCGCGGTCAACTAACGCATTGGCCGGGTGACTACGCCAAGTATCTGCAAGGCAAGGCGGAGCAATTGGAGGTGGAAGAGCGTCACAATGCCTTGTTCGACAAAAAGTTAGCGCAAGAAGAGAAATGGATTAGACAGGGAATTAAGGCAAGACGAACTCGCAATGAGGGTAGAGTCCGGGCGCTGAAACAGCTTCGAAACGAACGTGCAGCCAGGGTGGACCCTACCAAACAAGTTAAATTTGAAGTGAGTCAAGCTGACCGTTCTGGTAAACGCGTTGTGGAGGTGAGTGAGCTCGGTTATGCGTTTGGTGACAATGTGATCGTGCAAAATTTTGATTGCGCCATAATGCGTCAGGACAGAATTGGTATCGTTGGACCAAACGGCGTGGGCAAGACCACTTTGGTGCGTTTGCTGTTGGGAGAGCTTGAGCCTGATACTGGTCAGGTGCAGTTGGGTACCAATATTCAGATCGCCTATTTTGATCAGCTACGCACGGCTTTGCGAAAAGACCGTTCGGCCATGGACAATGTCAGCGGCGGTAAAGATATGGTTTTGGTGAATGGAAAAGAGAAACATATCATCAGTTACATGCAAGATTTTCTATTTACCCCAGAGCGTTCCAGAGCACCTATAACGGCACTGTCTGGTGGTGAAACCAATCGTCTATTACTCGCAACGTTATTTTTAAAGCCATCGAATGTTCTGGTTCTTGATGAGCCAACCAACGATCTGGATATTGAGACTCTAGAATTGCTAGAGATGGTGCTTGCAGAGTATGTGGGTACTGTCTTGTTGATAAGTCATGACAGAGACTTTATTGACAATGTAGTGACTTCCACGCTGGTGTTCGAAGCACCCGGTGTTATTCACGAACATATTGGGGGGTATTCTGATTGGCACCATTTCCGCCAAAAAAATCCATTCCGGCGAGCAAGCAACACCCCTGTCGAGAAAAAAGTTTCAGCACCATCCACCATCGCAGAGAAAGGCGTTGTAAGCAAGAAAAAGGTAAAGCTGAGTTACAAGGATCAGCGAGAATATGATCAGTTGCCCAACCACATTGAGGCACTGGAATCGAAAATCACAGCGCTGGAGCAACAAGTGAGTGCACCAGAATTCTATACCTCAGGACAAGCAACGGAGCCAACACTGAACGAATTGTCCACTACTCAATTGGCATTGGACACCGCCTATGAGCGGTGGGCTGAATTGGATTTACTGGTGAGTTCATCAGGCGTTGACAGTGCTGGCTGAACTGTTACTGGTAGCCGTATTTGTTTATCTGCTCGCTGGGGTCGTCAAAGGGACCTTGGGATTGGGGCTGCCTACTACAGCGGTGAGCCTAATGGCCATGTTGGTGGATGCTCGAACTGCAGTGGCCGTAGTCATCATACCCATGGTTGTTTTAAATGCCTGGCAGATCTACCGACAAGCAATGCTTATCCATACCTGGAAATACTATTGGCCCTATGCGCTTAGTTTGTCGGTGGTCATCTTGTTGACGGGTTTATTCGCAGTCAATGTGTCAGTACGAGGCGTGACATTTGTGTTGGGAGTTGTGGTAGCTGGATACGCCGTTATGAGTTTGTGGAAACGCGTACCAGCACTACCTGAGCGTTGGGATCTTATGGCCCAAATCGTGGCTGGTTTTTTTAGCGGCGTTATCGGTGGGATTGCTGGCCTTTGGTCACCTCCCATGCTGATGTATCTCAGTGCCAAACGCCTGCCTAGGGAAGAGTTTGTCGGTGTGACAGGAATGTTTCTGTTTGCCGGCAGTATATTTTTATTGATCGGGTATTTGTATAACGGATTGCTCAATACTGAGATAGCCAAGTTATCACTGTTATTGCTGCCCGTGTCGCTCATAGGGTTTACCGTCGGAGAGCGGCTGCGGCGTCGAATAAATGCCAAGCAATTTGAGCGCTATGTATTGATTTTCTTTTTGTTCGCTGGTTTTAATTTATTGTATCGAGCCTGGCGCATGTAGCTGTGTTAGATATCGTTTTCGAAGACCACAGTATATTGGTGATCAATAAACCCACCGGTGTTCTATCGCAACCGGGTAAGACCATGGATGGGTCGGTGGATACCGCAGTCAAGCAGTACATTGATCAGTATGATGGGCCAACACTGGTGCATCGTTTGGATATGGATACGTCTGGCTTGATGGTATTCGCGAAAAATGTGGAATCGCACCGTTGCCTGCATCAGCAGTTTGAACGGAGACTGATCCAGAAAAGATACACGGCTGTATTAGTCAATGTACCGACTGGTCTGGGAGGGCGCATTGAGCTGCCGCTGATGCCGGATTATGTGAATAGACCAAGACAAAAAGTGGCTGCCGAGGGTAAGTTGTCGATCACTACATGGCAGAAGATCGGAGCTGGGGGCAACCGCATTCATCTCTATCCGCTCACAGGTCGAACTCATCAACTTCGTGTTGTCGCTGCGAGCAACAGAGGTTTGAGCTCGGCGATCCTAGGAGATCGATTGTATGGATCAAGCTCGCTGTCAGATCGCCTGCATTTACATGCTGACTTTCTAAGTTTGATTCACCCAACGACCTCTCACAGAGTGCACTTTAAAAGTTCAGCGCCTTTTTAATCTCACTACAGAGCTCTCATGAAAATATATGTCATCGCTTACTTCGCTACTCTGATTGCGTTTTTGATTATCGATGGAATTTGGCTGGGAGTGATCGCTAAGAATTTTTACGCGAGTCAGCTCGGCGACCTGATGCGCAAGCCGGTTCTATTTGCTCCAGCAGCCGTTTTCTACCTATTTTATGCAGCTGGAATCGTCGTATTGGTAATAAGACCAAACCTGCCGGCATTGAATTTTGGTGAAGTTGCCTTTTACGGGGCTGTGCTGGGTTTTCTGGCTTACGGCACCTACGATGTGACGAATTGGGCGACGTTAAAAAATTGGCCGCCTTTGATGAGCCTGGTAGACGTTATTTGGGGCACAGCGTTAACGTCACTAGTAGCAATTGTGGGCGCGGGTGCAGCAAAAATTACCCTGTCGCATTAAAATTCTAGCTAAAGCGTTATCATCGCGCTATTCTGGAATGACTGTCAGGTTTGGGAGTCAGCAAAAGCTTTAACGGATAGGGCTTTGAATCCAGTGTAATTGCCATGTTAGGTGTGAACTTACGCGATAAGAGTCGAATTTTGCCTAGAAAACTTCTACTTTGGTGCAGTTTAAGTGCTGCCTTGATTGTCGGTTGCTTGACACAAAGTGCGCGTGCAGATGTCAGTTTTCAGTGGCAAAATAACAACATCAGCGAAAAAGAAGCGCTGCTGGCGTCATATCTAGCCGACAGTAATGTCATCACAGATTTCGTGCGCGTTATTTCTGAAAACTTCAACACTGAAGATCCATTGTCAATCGTTATAGGTTCCTCAGAAGGGCCCTCCTATGATCATGAGCAGCACGCTATAAAGCTGCCATTTTCCTATTTAGAAAACGCCATTAAGAGCCAAGTTGAATTATTAGACGAGGGTGACAATGCGTTGAATCGTGCCATCGATGTGGTCGAATACACGCTCTATCACTTGCTCGGGCATGCGTTAGTGCGTGACAGCAGTGTCGATTCGGATGAGATCGCACAACGGTTGTCGACCTGGATTATGTTAACTCATTGGCCCAATGGAGCAGAGCAGTGGTATCAGGATGTCAGAGTGTTCGCCGAAGCCTCCCAAAAGCTGGACGGTGGGCTGGAAGATTTTTGGCACAAGCATGCGATCAACGCGTCACGACAGCGAGAGATCGAGTGCTGGATTTTAGGTTACTCTCCCGATCAGATTGAACCGCTGCTGCCCGCAGTACTGGATTCTGCTCAGCGCCGGACGGAGTGTGTTCGCGCATGGCAAGAATTGCAGGATCACGCGCTGACAATCTTGACTCCGTTGCTGCAAAGTGAAGCCAAACTGATGCCTAGGTAGGCGCCGCCTGATTTTGTAGGGTTAAGGTGTGTGTTAGCGAGCAATTCGTGACACTTTCGCTGGCTGCAATGTTGTCCAAACGGTACTCTATGGCGATGCAATCGCCGTGTGGCCTGTGACGCCAACAAATGGCTGGAGATTGGCACTATGCCCACCAAATTCCCAATGTTGACTATGATCCCAAAAAGTGAGAATTACTTCACTTATTTAAGAACACGTGTGTTTGCGTTGGGAGTCTTGAGCTTGGCTTTCGGGTTAGTTGCCTGTCAGTCGGTACCGACTGAGCGCGGGCCCGGCGCTGTCAATGGAGCCTCTCAGGAGGAGGCAACCTCCGAAGTACCCAGCTCCCCAGCGAATAGCAATGGACCAGCAGTCACATTAACGCCTGAGGCTTATGCTGTCGCCGATTTATTATCCATGCTTCAGCAAGTGCTGGATCCGGTGCACACCACCATACAAGTAGGGCAATCCACACAGGGATCGGATGGAGAGACGGTTCTCCGTGAATTGGCCGCGCGTGGTTATGGAATACAGTTGGTGGATGCAGATCAAGGAGCTCATTACTTAAGCTTTCAGAAAATCAATGAAGGCAGTATTGAAAATGCACAAAATTTTGAGTTCTTAATACGTGTGGGCAGTATCGAAATGATGCGCACGTACACCCGCATTGGCTCGCAAGACGTTCGGCCTATCAGTCCTATGCAAATCGCTGGCACTCGAACTCGGGTAAATCTCGATGATCGTCGCTTTGGAACTATCGTTGCCAACGATCCACTAGTGTCGCGCGTTGAGTACATTGGTTCGCAGTTAGCTATCGACGATGTGCCCGTCATATCGTTACTCAAAGACCCACTAGCTGAGCAGGAGTCTGATGTTCCAATTGGTCCTTCGCTGATTGCACTTAACTCAAGCAAAGTGGAGATTAACAATCGCTTCTATGGCACGAGTGCGTTTAATTCCATTACCGATAATTATGATCGTATCGATAGACGCACCATAATATTTCCCAATGATTCGATGAGACTGGGTAGCGCTGGCAAGAAAGTGATAAGCACTTTTCTCAACGAGTATTTTGAAAAAACTGATTTGATTGGATTAATTGGCTGTAGCAATGGTGTGACGAAATTAGATATCGGCAATGAAGGTCTGGCATTGGGTAGAGCGAGCCGGATAACCAAAGAACTTGTTTCGCTCGGGGTTGGCCGCGATAAGATTCTGGATGAAGGTTGTTGGGCACCTACAGTGGCAGAAGAGTTTCCAGCCCGCGGTGTGGTTATCGAACTGTGGAGACGAAGCACTTGAAGATCTCGACACAGCTACTCACTTGGGGTTTGATGACTTTGTTGTACGGCTGTGCAACCGATGAAGGTCCAAGTAATTCAGCAGGTGAAACTAACTTTCGCATTGACAAAATCAGTACGTTGAAGCCGGTAACGATAAGACTGCCAGAAGAATTTAACGCTCAAAATCCTTCCAATCCCAATAGTGGTCGGAACGATGCGTTGTTTTTACCCAGGCTTGGCGGAAATGCAGCCGTTGTCGCCGCTACATCGGTGCCAGAGCTTTTGCAATTGCGATTGGTGGCAACAGACTTAGTAGCCGCATTAGTTCAGTTGCCAGAATTGAATCCTGTATCTGTAACACTGCAGGTGTCACCTCCCAAGACGGCGTTTGGCAATGTTGTAGTGCGCACGCTTGAAGAGGCCGGTTATGGGCTACAACGCGTTCAGGACGATGCGGGGCTAAATTATTTGAGCTACAAGAAACGGGTGGCTGAAACCGATGCTGGGCCGATTAACGATTACGAAATAGCAGTAGGTGTGGTTCGAGTTCAGCGTGAGTACGTCAATAACGAAAAAGGCATTTACCCGTCATCGCTAATGTCTGTGTCAGGAACGCGGCTCGGTCCAGATGTTGAGCTGGCTGAGGATATCTTTGTGGAGCAGGGTGGAGCGGATGTTTTTATTTCAGGGATTGATCTGCCAGGGCAAGACACAGAGGTGCCTAAGATTAAGGAGGTAAGCGTTAATGACTACGATGAAACACCAGTAGATCGTAGAACAGCGCAGCGACAAGTGTTTGAGCAAGCGCGGCGGCGCAATAGCTTGGCCGACTTAGGTAATGCCGCGATAGATTTAAACGAATTCGAACGCTTGCGAAGAGCGGTTTTAATATTCAACGATAACCAGACTCGCCTGATGGGTGTGGGCAATAAGCAGGCTGTGCGATTGCTGGTTCGTGAGTTCGAGGTAGGGGATGTGTATGAGATTACGGCTTGTACCGATGCCGATGGTTCGAACGATTCTGCTTTGGCACGCGGCATTCGAGTGGAAGAAGAATTTATTGGTCACGGAGTGCCAGTTCAATCATTGTTGATTGCGCCTTGTCGGCGTGCCGATTTTCGTCATCCCACCGACAACTCCCCTTCTCCGGTAGAAATAGTGCATCATCGTCCTTTAGTGAATTTGTGAGAGACGGTTGTAAAGATATGCGACATTTTATGCTGAGTTTGATCCTGTTCGTTGGCATGATCGCTAGCCCTGCTCAGGCCTTTTTAATGCAAAATTTGGCTGCGGAACGTATTAATTTGCATGAGTATTTAGGTGATGGTCGATGGACGTTGGTGATGTTTTGGTCACTTGATTGCGTGCCTTGCGAAGCGCAGAAACCAATGATTGAGTCGTTCTATCAGGCTCATAAGCAGTCCCGTGCCAATGTGATAGGAATTGCGTTGGATGGGCCAAAATATCAGAAACAGATACAAGCTCGAATTGACAAAAACAAAACGACCTATACAAATTTTGTCGCCTTTGATGACGTTATATATAAGCAGTTTGTGGAGGAGGTGGGTAAGCCTTACCATGCCACGCCCACCTATGTTATGTACGACCCGAACGGAAATCTTGTGGGTATGCATACTGGCCCAATCGAACGAGCAGCACTCGATTCGGTGGTGCGGCAATAACATGAGAAGTAGCTTGCCAGTGTAAGCCTGGCATTGGAGACGTATGCACTTAAAAACAACAAAAGCATTCCTGGTGCTAGCTCTTTGGAGCCTTGGTCTGAGTACTGTGACAGCACAGAGTCAATCCAAATTAGCTCAGGTACGTTCTGCGGAGAAAGTCATTTGTGGTGTAAATGCCAATCTTCCGGGTTTCTCAACCTCAAATAGTTTGGACGAATACGCTGGATTGGATATCGATTTCTGCCGCGCTGTCGCCGCAGCGGTGTTAGGCGATCCGAGTGCCACTGAATTTATTCCGACGAGTTCTTCTGAACGATTTGATTCACTGTTGGCCGGTGAATTTGATGTGTTGGCTCGTAACACCACGTGGACTATCTCAAGACAATCTCTCTACGGGCAATTTGTCGGTGTTAACTACTATGATGGTCAGGGATTTATGACCAACAAGCGTACCGGTGTCAGAAGTGCGTTGGAGTTGGATAACAAATCGCTCTGTATCGCAGAAGGCACAACCACCGCTTTAAACGCTGAAGATTACTTCGCCGTTAATCGAATGCGATTTAGAACAGTAGTTTATCCAGATTCCAGCCTCGCATTTGCAGGCTATGAAAATGGTGAGTGCGAGGCCATTAGTACCGACCGATCAGCCTTAGCGGCTCAGAGAACCACGTTTGATCAGCCCGATGCGCATGTCATATTGCCTGAGATCATTTCCAAGGAACCGCTGGGGCCAATGGTGGCAGATGGTCAGGATCAGTGGTTTAAGATTGTTAAGTGGACGTTGAACTGCATGATTAATGCTGAGGAAATGGGCGTAACATCAGCGAACGTGGATAACCCATCAACGGCAAGCACCCCGGCTGCCCGACGGTTACTAGGATTGGAAGGGGAGCTTGGTGAACAATTGGGATTGGACAACGCCTGGTGCGCCAACATCGTTCGATCTGTGGGGAATTATGGCGAGAGCTATGCGCGACACCTAGGTGTGGATACTCCGATCGGTTTAGCCAGAGGGGTTAATGCTCTGTGGACCGATGGTGGATTGATGTACGCTCCCCCTATTCGTTAATGGGAAAACAGTTTGAAGCTTTATAGAGAGTTTGGAGCTTTATAGAGAATGAATAGCAAGAGCCTCTCACAACAGTAGAGTCCTGTGTGGTTCCTTACTCAGTGCAAAAACGGGCGGCTCGTTCTATCACATCAGATGAATATAGAATTCGTCGATGGCCCACATCTCGAACTTCCTGTAGCTGTACATGAGCGCCGGCTTTGACTAGATCAGCGGCTTCAGAAAACGGTACTTCCTGATCACCCGGATCGTGCATCACCAGGGTTTGTACTCTGGATGTGGCTAGTTGCTCACTAGCGATAAACGAACTCAAAGGATTACCCGCCAGATCGACAACATAGCCATTGAGCATATTTTCGGCCACTCCACTCAAGCCTATCATTCGCGCGTATTGTGCAAAAATTCTAGGCATAGAGTTCGGAGAGCTGATCAATACCATTCGTCGCACTGAGATAGGATCAAATCCTTCTATCGCTCCAGAAACCAATGATGTTGCCACCGGACCACCCAAAGAGTGAGCGATAATGCTATCCCAATCGGTAAAGCGATCCTTAACTGCGTGCAATGCTCGAACACCCAGTGGCAGATGAAAGGTGCGGCCATCGGATAATCCATGGGCAGGAAAATCAACGGCCACAACCCGATGCCCCTGTTGGGTAAGTTGGGGTACGAAGGCCAACAGATGGGTAGCGCGACTGGACCAACCATGCAGCAACAGCGTTGTTTTGATCGCTGGCTGCTCGCTCGGTTCAAATGTGTAGGTGGTTATATGCCTCTGAGTTCCATTGCCTTCTGGGAACGCTAGGGTGTCGATTGTTGCGGCCGCCATCAATTCCTCGGCTATTGGCTGCACGGCTCGCTGGACACGGTTCACCCGTTTGGCAGACAGGGGGCGACAAAAGAGCTTAAAGCCGAGGTGACCAGCCGTCCTCGGTGCGAAAGCAGACAAGGCCTTAAACACTAAAGGTACAATTATGGGGGGATTAACAGCCATAAGATGCCTAATAAAGTTCAAAGTTGAACAATAATAGTTCAATATTGAACTAAATGCCACCAGGAACAGATCATGTCCACCTCAAACTCTCCGATGCCCTGGGAACATTCGCGATTTCGTAATTGGGTTTCTTGTGGGAAAGCCAATCTGTTGGTTAGAAAGGCGCTGAGCGATGGGCTGTCGGAGGTGGGTTTAGAACTGCCGCAATACGATGCCTTAGCAGCCATCTTTCGATTTCCAGGTCTCACTCAGAGAGAATTGGCAGATAAGCTTTTGGTGGGACGCTCAAATTTATCCATGCTATTGCCTGACATGGAAAAACGGAATTGGATAAAACGCAAACCGGATGTTAATGATCGACGCCTGCGTCGCTTATACCTGACAAGCAAAGGTGCTAGGCTGGCTGAGAAAGGACTCACTGTGCAAGTTGAGTTAACCAACTACATGTGTGGCGCTATCAGCGATGATGAGTGTGATGCCATTGGCGAGGCGATGCGTAAAGTGGGGCGCTATTTAGAGGATCATCCATTTAAACCGACGAGCTAGGTGTTTAATTGTAATTGTGACTAAAATTTCTTAATTGTTCTTGATCGATAATCTCTGCATCCGGCAGCTCGTAATAATCTCCTTTTGTGTCTACGTGAATTTGATGCACGAGCGTTAGATCGGTTTCCCCATCTAAGCTTCCAGCCCAAATGGATATCGTGGGGCTATTGTGTTGACGCCAGAATAAATTGCTACCACATTGGCCACAAAATCCACGTTCGGCCGTATCTGAGGATGCGTACCATCTAAGATCACCTTCTGCAATCTTAATGTCTGTGGCTGCACATTGAGTGGCAGCCACATAGTGTCCGCTGGTTTTTCTGCATTGGGTGCAATGACAAGCACAGATCGGTCGCAGAGGGCCGTTCACAGAATAGTGGACACTTCCACAAAGACAGGATCCTGTTTTTTTCATCGCAGTGATTACTCAGGTAATCGAATCAATTCGATGGTCGTAAAACTGCCTCCGCGCAGCGACAATATCGTTTTGCAGCAATCAGTTGATGCGTACATTTGCAAACTCTCCTCGTTCAAACAAATCACTTCATTAGCGGATTCGCGGAGCAAACCGAGCAGAGTCAAAATCGCTCCAATAACGACCAATACGCTAGAACAGTCCTTCTATCAGACCCTCTTCGTTCAATCGAATCACTTCGGCCGCGGGTTCGCGGGGCAAACCCGGCATGGTCATAATCGCACCCGTGACCACAACAATAAAACCGGCACCGGCGGACAGTCGTACTTCGCGCACTGGTACTGAGTGACCGGTGGGGGCACCACGAAGATTCGGGTCAGTAGAGAAGCTGTATTGGGTCTTTGCCATGCAGATAGGCAAGTGGCCGTAGCCAGCATCTTCCCATTGGCGTAGCTGGTCTCTTATTTTTTGATCAGCTAGAACTTCATCAGCACGATAGATTCTTTTTGCCACAGTTTCAATTTTTTCAAACAGTGGCATTTCATCTGGATACAAGGTGCTGAACTGAGAAATTCCACTGTCGGCGATTTCAGCGACACGTGTGGCCAATTCTTGTGTGCCCTTAGAACCATCCGCCCAGTGTTTGCACAAGATAGCTTCAGAACCAAGGCTCTCCACATATTTCTTTACCGCAGCGACTTCTGTATCGGTGTCCGTCACAAAATGATTTATAGCCACTACAGCAGGTACGCCGAAAGATTTGACGTTCTCGATATGTCTGCCCAGATTCGCACACCCTTTTTCAACCGCAGCCACGTTCTCACTGCCAAGATCGTCCTTACTGACTCCGCCATTCATTTTCATAGCACGAACAGTGGCTACAATCACAACAGCATCTGGCGCAAAGCCGGCTTAGCGACACTTGATATTCATAAATTTTTCTGCGCCCAAGTCGGCACCAAATCCAGCCTCAGTAACTACATAATCTGCAAGCTTCAATGCAGTATTGGTGGCAATAATCGAGTTACAGCCGTGTGCGATATTGGCAAATGGACCACCGTGTACGAAAGCCGGGTTGTTCTCTAAGGTTTGTACCAAATTAGGCTGCATCGCATCTTTAAGAAGCACGGTCATCGCACCATCGGCTTTGATATCTCGACAGTAGATGGGTGTTAAGTCTCGTCGGTAGGCAACAATAATATCTCCTAGACGTTTCTCTAAGTCATCCAGGTCTTTCGCCAGACACAGTATCGCCATGACCTCTGATGCCACAGTGATATCAAAGCCCGCTTCTCTCGGGTACCCATTGGTAACGCCACCGAGACTGGCTGTGATTTGCCTTAGTGCGCGATCGTTCATGTCTAGCACACGCCGCCAAACAATTCTTCGGGTGTCGATTTCCAACGCATTACCCCAGTAGACGTGGTTATCGATCATGGCCGAGAGTAAATTGTGCGCGGAGGTAATAGCATGGAAATCACCGGTAAAGTGCAGATTCATTTCCTCCATCGGGATCACCTGCGCGTACCCGCCACCAGCAGCTCCGCCTTTCATACCAAAGCACGGGCCGAGAGAGGCTTCACGGATACATATCGCGGTTTTCTTGCCAATAGAATTCAAGCCATCACCCAACCCGACAGTAGTGGTGGTTTTTCCTTCCCCAGCAGGCGTAGGGTTAATCGCAGTAACCAGTATGAGCTTGCCATTTTCCTTGGCGGATTGGGCCTGAATAAATTCTGCTGACAGCTTGGCTTTGTCGTGCCCATAGGGCAGCAAGTGCTCACTGGGTATGTCGAGCTTTGCACCAATTTCATGAATCGGTTTCTTGTTCGCTTCACGCGCTATTTCTATATCACTCTTATGAGCCATGCTTAGGGTGCTCCAATAAATCAGGTAGTGGGTTCAACTCGAACGGCTGAATATTTGAATTCCGGAATCTTGCCGTACGGATCAAGGGCTGAATTGGTCAGTATGTTTGCGGCGGCTTCAACGTAGGCAAACGGCATGAACACATGTTCTTCACTGAGTGCTCTATCAGCGCGAGCTGTAACCTTTATTGAGCCGCGGCGGGTGGAGAGTTTGATGGGTTCGCCGGCGATGATGCCCATACGCTCCAAAGTTTTTGGATGTACTGAGCAATGCGCCTCAGGTTCAAGCTGATCCAGCACAGCAGTACGCCGTGTCATTGAGCCAGTGTGCCAATGCTCTAATTGCCGACCAGTGATGAGCACCATAGGATAGTTATCGTCTGGAGATTCGGCGGGCGACACTATCATGGCAGGGGTAAACTTCGCACGCCCCTCGGCACGCGGAAATCCGTCACCAAAGACAATGGCTTGGCCGGGATCGTTCTCGGATAAGCTCGGGTAGGTAACGGCTGTTTTTTCCAATCGTTCCCATGTGATGTTATCCAACGAGTTCATGGATAACTTCATTTCGTTAAATATCTCTTTAGGGTGTGTATAACTCCAGGGCAAGCCTAAGCGTTTGGCGATTTCTGTGGTAATCCACCAGTCTTCTTTGGCTTCACCCGGTGGTGTTACTGCCGGTCGACCCATCTGGACTTGACGGTTAGTGTTTGTGACAGTACCGGTTTTTTCGGGCCAAGCCGCTGCGGGAAGAATAACGTCAGCATAGTTGGCCGTTTCAGTCAGAAAGATATCTTGGACCACGAGATGGTCAAGTTTCGCCAGTGCAGCGCGAGCATGCTCAACATCCGGATCAGACATCGCAGGATTTTCTCCTAAAATGTACATTCCTTTAATATCACCCGCGTGCACTGCATCCATGATTTCCACAACGGTTAGGCCTTTTTCCTCGTTCACCGGGTAGTCGCTTCCCCAAATTTCGGAAAAAGCCGATCGCACGCCTTCATCGGTCACGCTTTGATAGTCCGGCAAAAACATGGGTATAAGGCCTGCATCAGAAGCACCTTGAACATTGTTTTGACCGCGTAACGGATGTAGTCCAGTACCTGGTCGACCCACGTGGCCGCACATCAACGCCAACGAGATTAGACAACGAGAATTGTCAGTGCCGTGGATGTGTTGAGAGATTCCCATGCCCCAAAAAATCATACTAGCGCGAGATGAGGCAAAGACCCTCGCGACATCACGAAGCACGTCAGCCTTAATGCCACAAATCAACGCCATTTTTTCTGGAGCGTATTCTGCAACATGGCTTTTGATGTCCTGCCACCCTTCGGTGTAAGTTTGTATGTACTGTTCGTCATACAGCTCTTCTTCGACGATGGTATGCATAATGGCATTCAGCATGGCCACATCGGTTCCAGGTTTAAACTTGAGCGCATGACTTGCGTATCGCGTTAGACCCATGCCTCGCGGATCCATGACAATCAGTTTGCCACCGCGCTTGGCAAACTGTTTGAAATAAGTGGCGGCTACTGGATGGTTTTCGATGGGGTTCGCACCAATAACAATGGCGCACTCTGCATGTTCAATTTCATTAAACGTGGCGGTAACAGCGCCTGACCCGACGTTCTCCATCAGTGCAGCAACCGAGGAGGCATGACATAGTCGTGTGCAATGATCCACGTTGTTGTGTCCAAAGCCAGCCCGGATCAATTTTTGAAAGAGATAGGCTTCCTCATTCGAACATTTGGCTGAACCAAATCCGGCCACTGATTTACCGCCGCTACCGTCTCTTAATTGTCCAAGGCCGGATGTTGCTGCATCCAATGCTTCATCCCAGCTTGCTGTGCGAAAGTATTGATCGATAGTGTCTGGGTTTACATTTAAGGCCTTTGCAGGAGCATCGCTCTTTCGGATCAAGGGCTGAGTTAGTCGGTGGGGGTGTTGTATATAGTCGAATCCAAATCGGCCTTTTACGCAGAGGCGTTGTTCATTGGCCGGTCCCGCAGCTCCGTCTACCCACTGGATAACGTTATCTTTGACTTTAAAATCCACCTGGCAGCCTACGCCACAATAAGGGCACACCGAGCGAACGGTTTTGTCCACTTGCTGTGAATTTCCCACCTGCTTGTCATCCAAGGCCGTCGCTGGCATTAGTGCACCAGTGGGACAGGCTTGTACGCACTCACCGCAGGCCACACAAGTGCTGTCACCCATCGGATCGGAGAAATCGAAAGTGATACGAGCATGTCGACCACGGCCCGACATGCCAATGACATCGTTTACTTGCACTTCTCGACAGGCACGGACACACAAATTACAGTGGATGCAGGCATCCAGATTGACGCGCATGGCTACATGCGAAGCATCCAGCGATGGTACCGAGTCGAAGGCAATCGACGGAAATCGGCTGGTTTGGAGGTTCTGTTGCTCTGCCATTGCCCAGAGGTGTGAGGAGTAGTCCCGAGCTTCTGTTCGATCAGGTTGGTCACTCAGCAGTAGCTCAAGAACCAAATTTCTAGAGCGAATAGCACGATCGGTCTGAGTGTTAACCACCATGCCGTCGACGGGTGTTCTAATGCAGGACGCCGCTAATGTACGTTCACCCTCGATTTCAACCATGCACGCTCGGCAGTTGCCATCGGCGCGGTAGCCCGGTTCGCTGCTATGACACAGATGAGGTATTTGGGTACCGTTGCGTTTGGCAATTTCCCACAGAGACTCATCCGCTTTGGCTGTGACTTCTTTGCCGTCCAGTGTAAAAGTAACGTCAGACATTGCTTAAACCTCCTCTGGAAAGTGTTTCATGACAAGGCGAATCGGATTGGGTGCAGCTTGTCCGAGACCACAAATAGAGGCATCGGCCATTGCATCGCAAAGCTCTTCGAGTAAGGGTTGATCCCATTTATCAGCTTCCATCAATTTCACCGCTTTTTCACAACCCACGCGACAGGGTGTGCATTGTCCACAACTTTCATCTTCAAAAAAGCGCAACATATTCAACGCTGCGTTCTTGCTACTGTCTTGATCTGACAACACAATGACCGCTGCAGACCCAATGAACGTTCCGTGAGGCTGTAAGGTATCGAAATCCAGTGGAATGTCGTTCATCGACGCCGGCAGTAGCCCTGAAGATGGGCCACCGGGTTGGTAGGCTTTGAATTGGTGGCCTGGCAGCATACCGCCAGACGCTCTGATTATGTCGGTGATCGTGGAGCCTGCTGGTAACAGCTTGACGCCAGGTTCTTTAACGCGACCAGATACAGAATAGCTTCTTAAACCGGTTCGACCATTGAGTTCGGTGCTATTCAGTACCTCCGGCCCTTCCGCTAATATTCGCTGCACCCAATGCAGGGTTTCTACGTTGTGAACCAAGGTTGGTCGGCCAAATAACCCCACTTGAGCAACATAGGGAGGTCGGTGTCTAGGCAGTCCGCGTTTACCTTCGATGGACTCAATCATGGCTGACTCTTCGCCGCAAATATAGGCACCAGCTCCGCGTCTGAGCTCAACGTAACCTGGTGTTATCAAACCGGCGGACTCCAACTGAGAAATTTCGTCTGCTAATATCTTTAACACCGCAGGATATTCATCCCGCATATAAATAAAAACGGTCTCAGCCTCGATGGCGTGCGCAGCTATAAGCATACCTTCAAGAAAACGGTGGGGTTCTCTCTCTAAGTAGTAGCGATCTTTAAAGGTCCCGGGTTCACCCTCATCGCCATTCACCGCTAGATACCGCGGGCCTTTTTCTGCGCGAACGAATGACCATTTACGACCCGATGGGAAGCCGGCACCACCAAGACCTCTAAGCCCAGCGGTGAGTAAGGTGTCTTGGAGTTCATCGATGGTTCGATGTCCGTTGCGGATATGTTCCAGCGTTTTGTACCCATCAGCAAGTTGGTAGGCTTTTAAGGACTGGTAGTCAGGAATAACGGCGTGTGTGTCATCATTTTCGATAGCTTTCGCGACCTTATCTACGGTGGCGTGATCGATATGTCGGTGTTTGAGTTCCAGGGTAGGGGCGGTGTCGCAACGGCCCATACAAGGGGCTCGTAACACGCGAACCTCTCCGTTGTTGTAGGTACTGGCCAGTGTTTTTAGCAGTTCCTGAGCGCCAGCCAATTCACACGACAAGGAGTCGCACACTCGAATAGTGAGCGCCGGTGGTGCTGTTTCCCCTTCTTTGACGATATCAAAATGCGCATAGAACGAAGCCACTTCGTACACTTCGGCTTGAGATAGTTTTAATTCCTCGGCTAGTGCCCGTAAGTGAGCTGCAGATAAGTGTCCGTAGGTATCTTGCAATAAGTGCAAATACTCAATGAGCAAGTCTTTTCGCCGTGGCCGATCTCCCAGCAGATTTTGAACATCTGAGTGAGCCGAGGTATCCAGCTGGCGACCTTTGGGCGTGTGTCGACCCTTGCCCTTGCCTTGCTTCCAGACGCCTTTTCGAGATTCAACTTCAGACACAGTGTGTTTCCTTATCGGATTGAGGATGCCTATTAATCAGGCAGCGCATTGTTTATAGACACTTCCAGAGCATGTCGAAAGGACTCAGCCGACGATCTGGCTGAGAGTAGAACGAAAGTGTCGGTCGCAGTTCTATAAATAATCACACCAAGATGTTCCATCGATGTGCGCGTAACGGAACCGATCGAAAACACGTCCGGATGAAGATCGATGGGGCAAATTCGTTCAAGCACCAAGCGTGCATGAATGCCCTCTAATTCGATCACCACCCAACTATCGGATTGATCGGTGAGATGGGCAGAGGCGCCGATTGAGTCTGCGATTTCGGCCACAGGATTCACTGACGCCTGTCCAATCTTTAGAAACCATTGGTCCGGTTGCAGCCCTAACAGTGTGTGGTCAGAGGAGGCTGAGAATTGTCCTGTTATGGGAAGTTCTAAAGACAGCTTAGAACTTAAAGTCTGTTGCAGGGTGTCCCTCCCGTTCAACGGTGCCGCGATCGACACAAGGGAATGGTTGGACAGCTCTCTGACTGTTATGCCGGGGTGGTGTGCTTGCCAGCCACCCAGCGCTGGCGTCGGTGCTAAGTTCAGACTATCCACGCAGTCGCTCTCCTTCAGGATCAACAAAATGCGGTGATACGATCTCTACAAGTGTTTGTTCACCGCGCAATGGGTCTGCCGCAATGACGCTTTCTCCCAGCCGGTCATGGCCACTTTTTATAAATCCAAGGCCGATGGAATGTTCAAGTGTTGGGGAGTAGGCCACAGAGGTCATCCAGCCCTGATCATTTTTCGTGGTGAATTCACAGCCAGGTTCAACGAAGTGTGCCCCCGCTTTTAGTTGTATCGAACGATCTTTAGGAATAAAGCCTACTAGGGATAACGCATCGTCTGAGTTCATGGCTGGACGTTCAGACAAGGTGTTACCAATACAATCTTTTTTCTTCGATACCATTCGGCCGAGACCGAGATTTAATGCGGTAGTTTGTCCCGTGAGTTCGTTGCCAGCGGCATGTCCTTTTTCGATGCGCATCACTCCAAGCGCCTCAGTGCCGTAGGGCACAACATCATAAGCCTCGCCTGCAGACATAAGCGCCCTTACCATAGCATCGCCGAACCGGGCGGGAACCGCTATTTCGTATGCCAATTCACCCGAGAACGATATTCGAAATAGTCGTGCGGGTGTGCCATTGCAAACACTGATTTCAGCACAGGCCATGAATGGAAATGCATCGTTACTAATGTCGTGCTCTTTGTCGACAATGTTTTGCAGAAGCTTTCGGGCATTCGGCCCTGCTACGGCAAACTGGGCCCATTGTTCAGTAGCTGAAATCAAATTGACATCTAGGTCTGGCCACAGGCATTGGCGACAAAATTCCAGGTGTCTAAACACGCTCACAGCATTGGCGGTTGTGGTTGTCATGACATAGTGATGTTCTGCCATACGGGCGGTTGTGCCATCGTCCATAACCACACCATCTTCTCTGAGCATCAACCCGTAGCGCACCTTACCAACGGCCAGCGTACCGAAGGTATTGCAATAGACGCGGTTTAAGAACTCACCGGCATCGCTGCCTTGAATGTCAATTTTTCCAAGGGTGGTGACATCACAGACTCCAACAGAACGTCGAGTCTGAACAACTTCCCTATCGACACTTTCACGCCAATGGGTTTCGCCAGGTTGTGGAAACCATTGCGCCCGAAGCCACATGCCGGTTTCTACAAACACAGCCCCCTGTTCCTTAGCCCACTGGTGGCTGGGTGTTAGTCGATAGGGGCGAAACTCTTTTCCTCTGGAGCGCCCGGCGAAAGCGCCTATGGGCACTGGCGTATACGGTGGTCGGAACACCGTGGTGCCGGTGTCTTGAATGCTGCGGCCAGTTGATTCAGCCACAATAGCGAGACCCAAGACGTTAGACGTTTTTCCCTGGTCCGTCGCCATGCCCAACGTTGTATAGCGTTTTAAATGTTCAACCGAATGAAAGCCTTCTTGTTGAGACTGCCTGATATCTTTGGAGGTAACGTCGTTTTGTAAATCCACCCAGGCTCGCTTTTTGGAGTTTGGTACCTGCCAATAGGCACTGCCCGCAGTGCTCTCGTTATCCGCCTTTGGCGCCGAGCCACAGTGGTTGGTGAAGCCTAAGCTGTGCACCACCTCTGACGCGACCGCATGGCCACTAGCCAGAGCGCGTCCAAGGCTCAGTTCCCCTACCGCCGCACCGGCGACACTCATTCCAGCCGGTAGATCATCTCCTGGAATAAAAGCGTTGATGTCTTCTCGCCATTCCGGTCGACTGCTTTGGTGGCAGGTTAGGTGAACGTTAGGATTCCAGCCACCGGAAACCGCCAGGCAATCCACATTGATCGTCTGACCGCTGGATGTAGTGATCGTCTTGATCCCATGTCGTCCCGTTGTGTTAATGATATGTTCACCCATCAAAATATTTGCACCGGTGATTGGTATGGGGGCTTTTCTATTTCGAGTGTCTATGACCGCCCGAATCTCTACACCGTGCTGTTGAAGGTCGTGGGCGGTTCTCCAGCCATCATCATTATTGGTAAAAATAGCGATTTTGCGGCCCGGGGTTGCAGCGAAACGATTCGCGTAAGTGCGCACGGCGCCAGAGAGCATCACGCCCGGTCGATCGTTGTTCGGGAACGCGATAGAACGCTCGGTTGAACCGGCGGTGATCAGGCAGCGTTTACTGTAGATGCGCCACAGTATTTGGCGAGGTTTACCGCCACTGGAGGCTAGATGGTCAGTTCGTCTTTCCAAAGCTCCATATATGCCGTGGTCATAAGCGCCATAGACTGTTGTTCTGGTGAACAGGTGTACATTGTCCATGGAGTTCAGTTCAGCCAAAGCCGTTGACGCAAAGTCTTCACCCGATTGCTCATTGACCGTGTAGGTTTCACTTAGCAGAGACCCACCCACACGAAAATCTTCTTCAATTAACAGCACTCTTGCGCCACTACGCCCGGCAGCCAAAGCAGCACTCAATCCGCTAGGGCCAGCTCCAACAATTAATAAATCACAGTGCAAAAAGCCTTTGTCATATGAATTGGGGTCAGGTTGGCCAGACAGCGCGCCCAAGCCAGCAGAATTTCTGATCATCGGTTCATAGAGTTTTTCCCAAAAAGCTTTAGGCCACATAAAAGTTTTGTAGTAAAAACCAGCTGATAAAAACGGACTCAGTAAATCATTCGCGGCCATCAAGTCGAAACGCAGTGAACCCCGATGATTCTGGCTGCGGGCTTCCAAACCATCAAACAGTTCCACGACGGTTGCGCGAGTGTTGGGTTCTTTGTAAGCACCCGTGCGCAGCTCAACCAATGCGTTGGGTTCAGCGGAATTACTGGTGAAGATTCCGCGAGGGCGATGATATTTAAATGAGCGTCCGACGAGTGTTTGACCATTAGCCAAGAGTGCTGAGGCGAGTGTATC
Organism: Gammaproteobacteria bacterium; assembly: GCA_019634245.1. Next base: position 6,896 of record JAHQVR010000288.1, on the reverse strand, counting down.
TCCTGCATACCCTTGCATACGCGTGTCGTTAAAAATAAACGAACAAGGCTTGTCTCGGTTTAGTAAGCCGCCGTCGAGCCGATTGGGCTGGTTCATCGGCTTCGGCCCTCGCTGCGTGCAACATCGCGGGCGAGTTCAACATCGGTTATCTCATGCGTGAGCGTATCGCGAGTAACCACCAACCATGAGCGATCGCCCTGTTCATGAAACCATAGCTCACGGTGTTGGCCCGCCGGATTGTCGCGCAAATACATATACTCATAAAATTCAGAACTAGCGTTTTCAGTGTCTGCTTTAGGACGATGAATGAGCGATGCATCACCTAAGTAGACAAATTCTGCTGCATCTCTAGGACCCAGCAAGGGATGATGAATGATCATCGGTTCGAGCCCCCGTTAATGTAGATTAGGCTGCGCACCTTGACCCTTTTCATCGATCATGTTTCCTCGTTCGAATCGGTCAAGTCGCATTTGATCAGCAAAAGGGTGTGAATTATCGGTGGCAATGAGATGGGCATAGCACCAACCACTGGCAGGCGTGGCCTTAAAGCCGCCATAGCACCAGCCTCCATTGAAGTACAACCCTTTAACACTAGTTTTATCGATAAACGGGGTGCCATCCATCGACATATCCATGACTCCTCCCCACATGCGGAGTAATCGGGCTCGGCCAATGTTTGGCATGATAGCCATTCCACCTTCACAGACATCTTCAACTACCGGTAAATTGCCACGTTGTGCGTAGGTGTTGTAGCCATCGATATCACCGCCGAACACCAGTCCGCCTTTGTCGGATTGGCTTACATAAAAATGTCCGGCTCCGAAGGTAACCACACCGGGAATCGTAGGTTTTAAACCTTCGGACACAAACGCTTGAAGCACATGACTTTCTATCGGCAGACGCATACCAGCCATGGACATAACACGGCTGGATGAACCGGCAACACAGACCGCAATTTTTTTCGCCTTAATAGGGCCTTGGGTTGTTTCGACGCCGCTGCAAACGCCGTTGTCAATGTGGAAACCATTCACTTCGCAGTTTTGAATAATGTCCACCCCGCGACTATCAGCGCCGCGTGCATAACCCCAAGCAACGGCATCGTGACGGACTGTGCCGCCGCGTGGTTGCCACAGTCCACCTTTTATTGGAAAGCGAGCGTTGTCATGATCGAGCCCTGGGCAGAGTTTCGCGACACCAGCTGAATCCAGAAGCACCGCGTCGGCTCCGGCCATAAGCATGGCGTTACCGCGCCGAGCAAAGGCATCTCGTTGAGGATCACTGTGGAACAGATTCAAAATACCGCGTTGGGAGACCATCGCGTTGTAATTGAAGTCTTGTTCGAGGCCCTCCCATAGTTTCATCGACCACTCATAGAAGGGTTCATTGCCGGCAAGCATGTAGTTGGAGCGAATGATGGTGGTGTTGCGACCGATGTTGCCCGAGCCTAGCCAACCTTTTTCGAGAACGGCGACATTGGTGATGCCATGTTCTTTTGCCAGGTAATAAGCGGTAGCCAGGCCGTGGCCGCCACCGCCGATGATCACCACATCGTAGGCCGATTTGGGGTTTGGGTCTCGCCAAGCCGGCGTCCAGCCTTTGTTGCCGGTCAAGCCCTCTTTCAGGATTTTCAATGCGGAGTAGCGCACTGGCCTGCCACCTTGCTGTAAAAGTAATCGAAGGGTGCGCTTATGCTTCACACTCGACTATCATAATTCAGACATAATCTAGTCTAAAATAGACATAATGGGTCAGACCCAAGAAGGCTAACGCTAGGCTTCCCGGGTCGGACCAGAGGTTTTCGGGTCCGACCCGATGACGGGGGTATGGCTTTAGTTGGGCAAATGGGTAATTTGGGCGGTTTGGCTGGTCCGACCCTATGGGGAGATTGATGACGGCTTTTCGCGTGGGATTTTTGTTGGTCGATGGGTTTGCGTTGATGTCCTATTCATCAGCGGTGGAACCATTGCGGGCGGCAAACTTATTGGCGGGCAAAACGCTTTACGACATACGTCATCTGCCAGTGACAGGCGGGCGCGCGGTGAGCTCCTCGGGTGCTGTCATAAATGCCACCGAACATGTCGGGGAGCAGGTTGATTACGATCTATTACTCGTTGTTGCCGGTGGTGATCCTGGGCGCTTTAATAACCAGAATACCTTTCAATGGTTGCGACAACTAGCGCGCCGTGATGTGTGGCTGGGAGGCGTCTCCGGTGGACCCGTCATTCTTGCGTTGGCAGGCATTATGGAAAATCGCCGCATGACGTTACATTGGGAGCATATTGATGCCTTGCAGGAAGTGTCACCATTGTTATTGGTGGAACAGGCGTTGTTTGTTATCGATCGCGATCGAATGACCTGTGCGGGTGGCACGGCGGCCTTAGACATGATGCACGCCATGATTCAAAGTCAACATGGTTCGGCGTTTGCCACTGAAGTGTCAGATTGGTTTCTGCACACGACGATCCGACCCTCATCTGGCCCTCAACGATCTGGCCTAGCTGAACGATATGGGACTCAGAATCGATCGGTGCTTACGGCCATTGATGCAATGGATGCCCATGTGGCAGATCCACTAACTCTGGAACAATTGGCGAAACTTACTGGATTAGGATCACGACAGCTTAACAGGCTATTTAAAGAAAAGCTCGGCGTTAGCACCATCGCTTTTTACCGACAATATCGAGCCAATAAAGCCAGGAATTTACTCCAACAGTCCACGCTATCTGTCACCGAAGTGGCCCTTGCGACGGGATTTGCCAACGCGTCCCACTTAGCTCGCTGCTATAGAGAATACTACGGCGAAGTGCCAACGATGGTACGATCGAGCCCCAGTTTGGATCATTAATACCCAATGAATATTTTGGTTCTACAACATGTTCGCATCGAACATCCGGGGATTTTTCGCAGCTTTCTTGAAGAAGACGGACACTCTTGGACAGCGGTGTATTTAGATGAAGGTGATGCTCTGCCAGCCCTAGATAGTTTTGATGCTCTATGGGTACTGGGTGGCCCAATGGATACCTGGCAGGAAGATAAATACCCCTGGCTTGTGGCCGAAAAAGCATTCATTAAAGAAGCTGTAGAAGATCGGGGTATGCCTTACTTGGGCTTATGTCTTGGCCATCAATTACTGGCTGATGCTTTGGGCGGATCAGTGGGACCTGCGGATAAACCTGAAATTGGCATAATGGACGTTCAGCTCACGGAAGTTGGGGCCACTGGGGTGTTTTTTGATGGGTTACCAGCCGTTTTTCCAGCGTTGCAATGGCACAGCGCCGAGGTTAAATCCGTTCCCCCTGGCGGTGTGTGCCTAGCCACATCACCTGATTGCGTTGTCCAAGCGCTCAGCTGGGGACCACGTGCATACTCGTTACAATTTCATGTAGAGATCGAACCAGACACCGTCTCTAATTGGAAGGACATACCTGAATATGCCGCTGCCTTAGAAAAAGCGCTTGGCCAAACCGGTGCCAGTGATATGGAGCAGGCCGCAACAACAAAAATGTCACAGATGAATACAATTGCCGAGCGCATTTATATCAATTGGCTACAAACGGCAGCGCAAGCTTAAAAAGCCTATCTGTAATTTTTGATCGCTTCTACCGCGCAGCGAACCTAATCATTCGTCTGAATATCGCACGGGCCCTGCACTTTGTGATTGTTTTCGCAAAGGCCAAATTCAGTAAAGATTCTCCTGTCGTTTAATACAAAAAAGGTTTTTTGCATCTTTTTACCGTCGGCGTGCGTATCGTCATTTAGGCAGCAGTGGGTCTTTGAAAATACGTACTGATCGATTCTAAAAGTGTGCAGCTCAGACAGCACTCTATCTCTTGCTACTGGTCGGAGATTGTTGCTGGTGAAGCTTGGTTTTGGGCTCAGTCAGTATCGAACATCAAAAGTCCCTCTAGATTTGCCTCTCGATCCTGCTAGCGCATTTATGAGCAGGCAATACATTGAAATAGGAGAATGTGATGTTCAAACTGACCAGGGTTTGTGCCACCGGCGCAGCCGTAAGTCTGTTGGCTGCATCGGCTTTGCAAGTATCTAACACTTATTCCGCTGACCATCAGGAAGCACCAGCAGCAACCGCGTTGTTGGCAGCCGACATTGGGGACTTCTACATTTGGCACGAAGACAGCCAGTTGAATCTCGTACTTACATTTGGGACGTTTTCACCTTCAGGCCAGCCAGCCAGTTACGATAGCAATCTGCTTTACACGTTTCATTTCGATACCTCTGAACCCGCTGATGGTGTCGCTGATAACTCCATCTATGCTCGGTTTGCCGAGGATGCAGAAGGTAACTGGGGGCTTCAAGTAACCGGAGCTAGCGTGGATCCCATTGAAGGTGCAGTAGAAACGGTACTCAGTGACGGCGATGTAACAGCCTGGGCCGGACTGGCGGATGATCCTTTCTTTTTTGACCAAACAGGTTTTAGGGAAACTCTTGATACCGGAATGATTTCGTTCAATCCCAGCCGAGATGACGTCGCAGGCCTGAATATCACTGCAATTGTCGTTCAACTGCCCGTTGAAACCATCAAACCTGGAGGTGGTGCGCTTCAAGCCTGGGTTACCACTGGAACTTTGTGAGGAATATCGTTATGAACTTGAACACTTTGTATGCCGCTGCGTTTGCCCTTTTTTACGGATCCTTTTTGGTCGGTTGTAGCAGCAACGACGATGATGATGGAACGGTCGATATGACGGGCGCTGAGTTCGAATTTGCAGTGGATCCTCCTGAGTCTTACACACGAGTAGATCGTACGGGTATGCCCGCTATTGCCACGGCATTAATTGCCAGCAAAGATGCATACAATGCGGCGAATCCAACCGACGACATCGCTGGAAGCTATGTTCCTGAAATCGTGGCAAGCCTTGAGTTTCTCCACACGGCGTTGGATGATCAGTTAACCAGTCTTGGCCTAACACCTTGCACTGTGATGAGTGATGGCTCAGGTAGTTGTGTGGCGTTCGCGGCACCGTTGATCATTCCAGATACCGTAAAGCTAGACACTAACAGTGCGGCTGGATTTCCAAATGGTCGATTGTTAGCAGATCCAGTGATCGATATCACATTGGCCGTGGCTTTGCTGGAGCTAACGGGTACACCAGCGCCTCATACGCCCGCTGATCTTGTTGGTGTTTTAAATCCACCAAGCAACGATAAAGAATTCAGTGCTGAGTTCCCGTACCTTGCTGCTCCGCATTAATAATTTGTACTGGCGATAGTAGAAACTTTAGGGGAAGTCCTTGACGGGCGGTTGTGGCCATACAATCGCCCGTTTGCCACCCTTATGGCGAACCGAATCAATTATAAATGCGTTCCGATAACCAAAGTGTGTTGGGAAGTGCAGCGGAACGGCTAAAATGATAGTGCTTGCTAACCTTGTATTTAGAGCTTGCCATCAGTCACTAAAAAAATCCCCCCGTTTTCTTGTCGATTTACCCGACGTCATCGGGTAATCTATGCCTGTAGAACAAGCCGAGCGGTATCTTCTCAGATCACTACGGCTTGCATTTGAGATAAAAAGAGTTCCTTTGAATTCCGAACGCACAGTACTTCAAGATTTACTAACGAGAGTTGCAAACGCAGATAAAAATGCGTTTTCTGAGTTGTATGGGCTTATGTCCGCGCGTCTTCTTGGCATTCAAATACGCATTCTGAAAGACAAAGAGCTTGCAGAGGATGCTTTACAGGAGACATTTCTCAAAGTGTGGAACAATGCATCACAGTTTGATGGCGACAAAGCCTCGCCAGTGGTGTGGTTAAACAGTCTCGCCAGAAATCAGGCACTTGATCATCTGCGACGAATTCGTACGCGTTCCAATGTTAGTGTGGTGTTGTCAGCACAAAATCCCGACGATTGGCCCATCGATAATCGTGAAATACACGATGATATTGCTGACAATCAGCGACTCACTTTCTGCCTGGATAGGCTTGATGTCGATTCACAGCGTTGCATTGTTGGAGTCTACTGCGAAGGGTTTACTCAAGATGAGCTGAGTACTAGTCTCGATCGTCCTCTTGGAACCGTCAAAAGTTGGATAAGGCGTGGTTTACTTAGTTTAAAGGAGTGCCTAGATGAGCTCTCCTGATGACCAGTGGTGGGATCTTCGGGCTGCAGAATATGTGTTGGGTAGTCTTTCGCCTGAAGATCTCATTGTATTCAAGCAGCTTCTAAGAACCGATCCAGATGTGCAAAGGCGTGTCTTGGAGTGGGAGCATCGATTGGATCCTTTAAATTTATCAACCGCACCTATCGAAGCTTCTCCGGAATTGTTTGAGAAGATCATGAGGCAAATTGAACACCATACTGTTGCCGAAGAGCCTGCTGGTGTTTACGTTACATCCGACACAGAATGGCAAGGTCGTCTTAGATTTTGGAAGCTGGCTACCGTTGCGACGATGGCGCTAGCCGCCGCTCTGATTGGGCTGATGGTGTTTAGTCCCTGGCAATTGGGGTGGCAGCAGGATACGGAGACTACCGTCGAGGAAATATCCTTTAACACGGTAAGTATTCTTGAAAACGAAAATGGTGATCCCGTATGGGCAATTAATTTCCGCAAATCCGCAACTGGTCCTGAGGGTCAAAGTGACTCGGAGCGACTAAGTGGTGAATTGGTAGTCTCTGTCATCGGTAATATCCCACTACAAGACGATCAGAGTCATCAGCTATGGATGGTGCTGGCTGATGGAAGTGGTGTGCAATCGGTTGGTCTAATGCCCAATAATATAGGTGAATCGAAAGTGCTTTCATTGCCGTTGGTTTTATCCAGTGCTAATCAGTTTGCCGTCAGTGTTGAAGAATTTGGTGGCGTCTCAGGTCCGGCCCATGGTCCTATCGTTGCGATAAATTCCATCGTGCTGCCAGCCGACTCCATCTAAGAGTTTGT
>JAHQVR010000287.1 GCA_019634245.1 Gammaproteobacteria bacterium | reverse complement strand
TACTGCCCTGGAAGTGCATTGACAGTCATTTTCGCCGTGAAATGGCAATCGAGGCAACGCATGAATTATTCAGTGGTAAGGAAAAGCCGGATGCCATATTTGTCGGCAATGATCATATGGCATTTGCTGTGCTAGAAACGCTTAAGTGTGTCATTGGTGTGAGAGTACCCGAAGATGTTTCGGTGATCGGGTTCGATGATGTGGAAATGTCCTCATGGAAGATGTACGACCTGACTACTTTGCGCCAACCGGTCAATCGCATGGTTGACGCGACTATTAACATGATAGTGAAAATGATTGAGAAACAAACGGTTGAGACACGCATCGAAATGCAGAGCGATCTAATGATTCGTGGGAGCTCTCGAATTCCCGACGGGTGGCCACATGCGCTTAGTCGCTCCAAATTGTCTGATTAAAATCGCCAGATCTCGTAAAAACAACTTCACATAACCAAATGAAATTCGGATTCTGAACTTAGTGACACTGCAATATATGGAAAAAAATATAGTACGGCATGGGGAACTGATTCCTTGCAAGAGCGCATTCATTGATGCGCATACGCCAGGAAGCGATCAGAAAGAGAACTTCACCATCATTGGTGGTGGTGTTAGTGAGAGCGCTGATCAGCACGTGCATCTGAACGAAACCCCGGGTTTCAATATCGGTGCTGCTGGACAACCACCCCGGTGTCATAACAGCTTGCATACCCACCGCACTGCTGAAGTGTTTTTTGTGCAGTCTGGTCTTTGGCGTTTTTTCTGGGGTCGCCATGGAAACTCAGGAGAAGTTGTGTTGCAGCAGGGTGATATTTTTAATATTCCAACGCATATGTTTCGTGGTTTTGAAAACATCGGTACCGACTACGGCATGATTATGGCCGTGTTAGGAGGTGATGACGCCGGTGGTGGTGTGATCTGGGCACCCGAAGTGATCAACGATGCAAAAGATCATGGTCTGATGCTTGGTGACAATGGTTGTCTGTATGACAGCAAACTAGGTGAGTCACTACCAACTGGTGTAAGTCCGATGCCGCTGATGAACGAACAGGAATTGGCTGCGCTGGCAGATCCATCCAGCCGTGACGTAATACCAAACTATGTTGCGCGTTATTGGGATCTGATGGCTATGGCCGATCGTCAGCCTGTGAGTGTCATTGGCGAAAACGCGGTGATACGCGACAAGCCGGGATTCGAGATGGACTTCATAACACGCGGGTCAATCAGTGCAGAGCATCGTGTCTGTGATCGCCCTGAAGTTCTGATGCCGGTAAAAGGCCATTGGCGCTTAAGCTGGGACGGTGGCAATGCAGTAATAAATTCCGGTGATACGGCATTGGTGCCGGCAGGGCTCTCGCATGGTATTGAACCGTCTATGACAGGAGAGGTCAGCATGTATCGCGTGCGTGGCACAGACGATCCTGCCGGTGCAACCATGGTGTTGTAAAAGCGATGAAAGATGCACTTATGTTACTGCCGGGAATGATGTGTGATGCACGCATATTTACACCGCAAATTGAGTTTTTTTCTGCGTATCGAACCATTGTGGTAGCACCTATGACCACAGGAAACAGCTTTTCATCTCTCGCTAATGACATTCTCGCCAGTGCACCCTCGCAATTTGCACTGGCTGGATTTTCAATGGGGGGGATTGCGGCAATGGAAATCATTCGACAGGCGCCTGATCGCGTAACAAAGCTTGCGTTGCTTGACACAAACCCGCGAGCGGAAACACTCGAACGTCAACAGCAACGTGAATCGCAAATTGCCAGTGTGCTTGCGGGCAATCTTAAAACGGTTATGCGCGATGAGATGAAGCCCAATTATTTAAGTGATTCAGCTGACACAAAGACCCTGTTAAATCTGTGTATGGATATGGCGATAGCATTAGGGCCTGAAGTTTTCGTAACACAGTCGCAGGCGTTACAGTCCCGCTCGGATCAAACGTCGACACTCTGCTCGGTGAGAGTGCCGACACTGGTCCTGTGTGGTGAAGATGATCGCCTGTGTCCTGTTACTGCGCACGAAGAAATGCAGCAGATAATTCCATCTGCTGCACTTACTGTTATAGCTGGAGCAGGGCATATGCCGACACTGGAACAATCCGAAAAAACCAATGAAGCGTTAGAAATATGGTTGAATAAATAATATCCGATCGATTAATTTCCGATCGACTTTTATCGCTATTTATACGTGTTGGCACGCCCACCTGCGCGATCCTAGCGTGTAGAGGATAAGGCCAGCCCCTACCTGGAAAACACCCATGCTCATTGCAATACTGCCATTGTTAAAGCTTATTGCAGTAGAAAGCCCCAGGTATAAGCAGATAGCGAACGTGATGACCACAGCGAATAGCCCGGATAGAAACACCGAGGGCAGCATTTCACCTGTTCGCCCCCAGCGCAAAGCAACAGTGAAGATAGCAAAACCTAGAGCCGACCCAAGTGCAGCCAGGCTGCCTTTAAGGGCTACCCCTTCGGTTTTATCTGCCACCATGATTGCAATACCAGTAAGCGCAATAATGATGGAAATCCAAGTTGCACGGCGTACCGGTTCAGTTAGAACCAACCAATTGAAGTTCATTGACGAGGGTCGATTTAACTGTATTGGCATCGCTATCGGACACTACGAAGTCGAAATCTTCGATGGCTCTATGACCTTGGCGAATCATTTCAGGTACCGCATTGCGGGTAGAGATGGTGCCGAGGCAATTGATACGTCGGTTAAGGCTGCATCTCGAGGAAAACACGCTTTTTTAGCTCAACAATTCATTTGATTGGCGGCTGTTGTTAAGCGGTATTCGTGCAATCTATTTAAGTTGGTTAAAATAATTTGAACCAAACTCCACTCAATATACGCTTACATGTTTAGACACAGATTGCATTAATGCTAAATGACGAGTTTTAATGCTGGGTTCCGGCGAACCGAACGAGATTCTGGGAAAGAGATGTTGATTGCGCTTTTTTGCCGCTGGTTATCATTTGTCTTGTCGGCCCGTAAACATTCCAGAAGACGTGATGTCACAGGGAACGTTTGAAACTTATTTACCTTAATCGCGGATTTATGTGCCGCATTTTACCAAAGGATTAGTTATGTCACGCAATACTATTCGATCTTTATTGTGCTTGTCGCTCGCGGCAAGTTTGGTTGGATGTTCCGGATCAAATTCCTCAGACGAACCGGAAGCCGACAATTCTGGAAACTCTATTGCAACGCCATCCGAAGCCGAAACAATGTCAACCTCGACAGAAACGGGAACAATGTCAACCGCAACAGTATTTGACCCCATCGATGAAGGATTGATTGGTCCCTTGGGTGGCTCAGGTATCAATAATGAGTACGCCCAGTTTGATGATAGTCCTTTTGCAAATATCAGTTTTGGTCAAGGTTATTTTTACCTGGAGGATTTTGAAGACAAAGTTTTAGAACACCCGGGTGCAAGCGCATCGACTGGCAATTTTGTTTCATTGGAGTTTGGTGAAGGTTTTCATGATTCGGTCGACGCTGACGATGGGCTTATTGACGGAAATTCGCTATCTGGAGAAAGTTGGTTTCACGCTGTTTCGACAACTGGAGTTGTATGGTCATTCGATGCGCAGCAATTAAACGGGCAGCTGCCAACTCACGTAGGCATTGTGTGGACCGACGGGAGAATTCAAACTACGTTTGAAGCGTTTGATGCGGGTGGGCAATCCCTTGGCACCATAGTCGCTGAACACCATGACGGTTCCTTCAATGGTGAAACCGGAGATGATCGTTTTTACGGTGTGGTGAACTATGCTGGCGTATCTGCGATCAAGGTAAGTAATGACTATCGACTAACTGGAATTGAGCTCGATCATTTGCAATGGGGGTATCTGCCTGCTGAGTTACGATAGTCCTATGAGATAACTAGTCAGTCCGTTGAGCTCCTGGTTGGGAAGGGTATCCACAACTCAGTGAAAAAAATCTCAAAAAGAGTTTGCTGGCTGTCTTATCGCTCACACCTATCAAATGGTCAAATATCAGATGGTCAAACCCCGCATGGCCGTCGTCGCACAACTGGCGGCGCCGTGTTTATGGTTTACTTTAGCTCCCCAGCATCTTAATTGGCGATGCGTTATTGACACGCTTCAGATGTTTGCGCAGACATTCGTCCCAGTCCGGTTTATCACCAAACCTATTACCAAGAAAGTCTATAAAACTTCTTGATCGACTGGGTAGGAATGCTGTGTCTGCATACAATGCATAAAGCCCGGCTACCCCCCAATTTACTGGCAGTAATACCGGTTGTAAAGCTTGCGCCTCAATTGCGGTAGCGAGCAAGAATGTTGGTAATCGAACAACACCAAATCCCATGGTTGCCGCGTGCACCAATGCCTCGCCATTACTTGCCCGGTAACGTGGTTCGATAACGACTTTGCCTGACTCACCGCGATCGTTAGACCATGACCACGAATTTCCCATTGAACTGTTCGAATAACACAACCCGGGTAAGCCAGTTAAATCTGATGGTTTTCTGGGGATACCGTGCTTTTTCCAAAAACTCGGTGCAGCTGCAACTACATGGTGTATCGGTGCTAGTTTTTTTGCGCGAAGCGTTGAATCTTTTAAATATCCAATCCTGATTGCCAAATCTATTCGGTTACTAGTAATGTTGATTTCAGTATCATTAAAGTCCGCATCGATTTTTAGTCGCGGATTGTCGGTCATGAAATCACTGATCGCCGGAGCAAGGTGTTTGATACCAAAGCTCAACGGTACAGTTATTCTCAGCTCACCACTGATGCTATGCGAATCTGCCGTGGCGCTCGCTTCTGCCTCTTCCAGTGCCTCGATGATTTTACGAGCCTTCTCCAAGAATCGTTCACCAGCGGGTGTGAGTCGAACTTGACGTGTTGTCCGTGTAAGAAGCTGTACCTCTAGGCGTTGCTCTAAATCTTTAACACGACGACTGACTGCTGACGGGGCGCGATTTAACAGATCGGCCGCCTTTCTTATGCTCCGGTGCTCTGCTACTAATATGAATGTCTGTAAATCTTCAAAGCGGTCCACATTAAAAATCCTATTGTTCTGAAAAAGAGAACAAAGAAATACATAAATTGATCTTTGTTGCTGATTGAATATACCTTAAAGTCATTCCAACAGACCAAATTGTTCAACTAAACCGACGGATGAGACGATATGAATTCTGTACAAACGATGACAATAAGATCAGCTGGGGAACGCGGGCAAGCCGACTTCGGATGGCTAAAAAGCGCGCATACCTTCAGCTTTGGCAGCTACCACGATGCCCAGCATATGCACTACGGTGTGTTGCGTGTAATCAACGACGATCAGGTGGAAGGGGGAGGAGGTTTCCCTGCGCACTCACACCAAGATGCAGAAATATTTTCCTACGTACTAGAGGGCGCACTGGAACATAAAGATTCAATGGGAAACGGGAGCACAGTGTCTCAAGGTGGTGTTCAGTATATGAGCGCTGGTAGTGGTGTAACTCATAGTGAGTTCAATCCGTCAGACACCGATCGTATGCGCTTCTTGCAAGTTTGGTTGATACCTTCTGAAAATGGCGTTACCCCTCGTTATGACACGCTTGACCTTACGGCTGAGGAGAAACGTGGGCGATTGAAATTGTTCTTGACGCCTGATGGTCGCGATGGGTCAATCCAAATCAGAGCAAACGCAAATGTTTATGCGGCTGAATTAACCGGCCAAGAGCGAATTGAGCATGATCTGGGTGAAGTACCAAAGGCTTGGATTCAGGTAGCCAGAGGTGAACTCAATCTCAACGGTCAGCGTATTACCTACGGAGATGGGGTAGCCATTGACGGGGGCGGCACCCTGGTGTTCGAAGATGGTACTGATGCCGAGTTCCTGCTGTTCGAATTATTGTAATTTTTTACTCCACACACGGCTCTGGAAACCTCTCGATAGCATTGACAACGTTGACCACGAGACCGTGTTCGGGATAAATGTGAGCGATGTGTGCGCGAAATTGGAGTTTGTGCGCTATTGTTTTTCGATTAGCGAAAAGCCTATTACCGCATCGTTGCAGCATCGTTCAACTCTTCTGATAATTGCTGATCGAGTGTTGCCTTGGGCACTGAAAAGCCCGCCAAAAGTTGATAGGCAACGGGTGTTAAGAACAGGGTAAATAGAGCAGCAATTCCCAGCCCACCAACGATAACCCATCCTAGTGCGATGCGCGCTTCGGCCCCTGCACCAGATGCAAGTACCAGTGGTAAACCACCGAGTACCGTTGAAAACAACGTCATAGTAACCGGTCGAAGGCGTTTGGTTGCAGCTTCCAATGCGGCCTCTCGCACAGTCATACCCTGGTCGCGTAGCTGATTAGCAAATTCCACTATTAATATACCGTTTTTGGCCATGATACCGACCAGTAACACCAGACCAATCTGGCTATAGACGTTGAGCGTGGTACCGGTGAGATATAACGCAAACACCGCACTGGCTAATCCAAAAGGCACTGTGAACATGATGATTAAAGCACTGACAAAACTTTCGAACTGTGCAGCCAGCACCAGAAAGACGACAATGATGGCGAAACCGAATGTTAGTGCTAGCCCGCTTGAGGTTTCATTAAGCGTTGCTGCCTCAGCCAGTGGAATCAGCCGCATGTCGCTGTCGATAATGGGTTCTGCGATCTGTTCAAACTCTTGTAGTGCCTGTCGCAGTGGCAGTTCGGGTGTCAGGCCAGCACGAATTGAGACTGCTCGCGAACGTTCCTCACGGGGTAGGGATGGTGCAATCGCAAACTCTTTGAGAGTAGCAATGGTCGACATCGGTACTATGCGTCCGTCAGAGGTTTTTAGAAACAGATTGGCAAGATCGGTCGGGTCGTTGACAGGTTGTGTACTGGAGAGTAGTTTGACTGCGACTGCGCGGTCGTCGATAAATACATCCCCGATCTTGCGACCGTCGAGTACGGATTGCATTGCGGTGGCAAGACCGTCTATTTCAATGCCAAGGTCGGCGGCGCGCTCGCGATCTATACTGATAGAGAGTTGCGCATGGCTTGTTTCATAACCAGTATCTACACGTCCGAAGCGCTCGTCCTGTTCCAACACCTGAACAATCTCATCGGCCTTTGCCGCAAGCTCTGCATAGTTACT
>JAHQVR010000286.1 GCA_019634245.1 Gammaproteobacteria bacterium | reverse complement strand
TCAGCAGCAGCCACCAGTATACAGTGTCCACACAATACTCAAACATCAACGAAGATGATAAAGAATTGATTATTCACCACCTGATGTTTCTTCAGAGGCAACAGCTGCAGAAAAAGCGCTTGGACACAGGCTCAACATGAGCCCAGAGCGCCAGTTCTCAGGAGTCTAAAGGCAATTGAATCTGTTTAGCGATCGCAATAAAGCCAGTTGATCGCCAGTAACCAGCTTCTATGCTTGGAATTAATATCATTGGTTCACCTAGACTATTAACACCGCTGACCCAGTGACTCGGCAAGTTAAAAAAAGAATGATCCGTCGAGAGTGTCCCATTTTGTTCGAGTGATAAATGCACTTCGCCAGACTCGGAATCTCTGAATGCAGGGATTAAACCTTCCATGACCGGTTTTAAATTATTGATAACCGGTGTTGAAACCTTCCGAGAAGTATTCGGCATTTGATTTTCTACTTTAGGGGACATGTTGTTATTACCCGATGCCAGTAGACAAGGTTTGTTGATAACTTGATTGCGCCGCTATTTGCGCTTTCTGGCGCATTTGCTTATCTATCACTGCCTTTCGCTCTTTACCGGCGATTTCCTGAATTTTCTTATCAAGATCCAAAATCGTTTTAATCAGTGAAGATCGGGCTTTCACTGTTGCAGAATCTGCAGTGTTGCCCATCTCTTTTTGGGTACCGTTATCTCTCTGCAACGAGGAGTTTTTCAGAATCTCAAGCCGAGTATTGTCGCAGTTCAGCACCGCGTTCCAGTCGCTTGTTTCGGCAAACGCCAGCATTTCGAAACTAACGGCCTTTAGTCGTTTAAGAGAATGCAAATCTAAGGATTCGTGCTGTTTCAAGATCAGATCCCGTTCGGACCAATGGACGACCAGGCATCCTGTAAGTCCAACAAAATGTCTTTACAAACAGACAGATCCGCTGAGCTGTCATTTTTCCTGAACAGTTGCAATTGCTCCACAATAAACGCGTATAAGGCGAATAGGTTGCCTGCAATTTCATCAGTTGCCGGCTCGTGCAATGCTGCCTGAAGCTCATTTATAATAGCGATCCCTTTGTTAGTATGGTGCTGTACCAACTGACTATCGTGGGATGTATTATCAATAAGGGCTGAAATAGCATCTATTGCACCCTGGTAAAGCTGGGCAATTAAACTATGAGGTGTACTTCCCTCTGAAATACCGGCGCGTTTAACTGACCGGTAAGCATTCGCTGCTACACTAGTGTTCATATTTTTATTAATTACTTAGTTGATCGACTAAATAGCTGCTGGTCGATTGCAGTTGCGAAACTAATTGATCCATTACCGTAAACTGGCGTCTATACCGTTCTTCAGTATTTTCTAGCCTGTATTCCATTTGTTCAATACGACTATCCAGCGAGCCTTGGCGATTCTCAATCCCTTGTTCTCTACCAGCGATGACGCCATCGATGCTGGTAAATCGATCTAACGCATCTTCAATTTTTGCTGAAAATCCTGTTTGACTAGCGATAAATGCTTCGATAAAACTTTCCATTCCACCGGCTTGTGCACTCGTTAGTCGGGTTTCATCAATACTCAGTACACCAAACCGGTCGAAGGTAAATCCCATTGAAAGCGGACTGATCGTTTTACCGTTGGGTAAATTGATATCTTGAATGAATATATTTCGAATAGCAGTTTCTACACTTCTGGGTAGCTGGTCTCCCTGAAGTTCGCCCGTTGATAAGCTGTCTAAACCAGAGCGCAGAGAATTGTAGTTTGCAACGAATGTATCAAGCGACTCGCGTAAACTTTCTGTGTCCCGATCAGTTTGAACTTCTGACTTTCCAATAGCCTTTAACTCTAAGGTAACGCCTTCAATCACATCAGATACTGTATTAGAAGAGTTGGTTACTGAAAAGCCATCGACTATTAGTTCTGCGTCGAGTGCGGGAGTGATTTCGGTTAATTCGGCAGCCATTGAGCTTGAGCCACCAATAGTAACCGCATTTGCAGTACCACCTTCTCTGGCATTTAGTACTAAGCGACTGCCACCGTCCACATTTAATATACTTGCCGACACAGAACTATTGTTAGTTGAATCGTTTATAGCATCGCGCAGACCAATTAACGTATTGTTAGTACCGTCAATAGTGATATCAAAATTGTTTTCGCCGGCAGAAAATGACATTGTGCCGGTGCCCACCGATGCGTCAATCGAATTATATAATCCAGATGCCATACGATGATTTTGCGCCAGACTTAATACTTCCACAGAATGATATTCTGCTGAAGAACCACCCGTTGCGGTAGCTGTCATAACAGCTTCGTCAGAGCTAGTGGCTTTGAACGGTCCAAATTTAGTACCGTCACCCAATAACCGGGCGGAGCTTGCAAGCTCATTAATGCTGCTTTTAACGCGGCCCATGGCGCTGAGCTCAACGTCCAGCCTGCTTTTTCTTGTATTTAGCGCCTCGATCGGTTGCCGTTCTATTTCCATCAAACTCGTTACGATGGATTCAACGTCGATCCCGGAGCCTATACCTGCTGCAGTAATCATAGACTAACCTCACACATGAAAGAACAACCTCGGGACTAAATGTCCCGAGGGTATCTCTTGATTGCTAAACTCGATTAACCGAGCAGTTGCAATACACTTTGTGGAGCAGAGTTAGCTTGTGACACCATTGCATTACCAGCCTGCTGTAGGATTTGTGCTCGTGTCATTGCTGCAGTTTCTACGGCGAAGTCAGCATCCATGATGCGACCACGAGCAGCTGCCTGATTTTCCATACCAACCGTTAGGTTGTTAATTGCGCTGTCGAATCGACTTTGTACCGCACCATAAGCAGCACGTTGGGTTGTCATTACATCCAGCGCAGTATCAATGGCATCCATGGCCGTGGAGGCATTGGTTGCATCGGTGATATCACCACCAACTGACGCTACTGCTGTGGTGACAATATCCAGAGTTTCACCGGAGTTCGCGCCAACTTGGAATGTGAATGTTCCCGCTTCGGCACCTAATACAGCGTTGCCGTTGAACGCGGTTACAGTACCTATTCTGGCAATTTCCGCATCAAGTGCTTGATATTCAGCATCCAGGTTTGCACGATCGGATGCACTGTTAGTACCGTTTGCGGACTGAACGGCCAGTTCACGCATTCGTTGCATCATGTTGCTCACTTCTTGTAAGCCACCTTCAGCAGTCTGTGCTAATGAGATGCCGTCGTTTGCGTTTCGAATTGCGACATTCATACCGCGAACCTGGGTATTCATCCGTTCTGCGATTGCCAAACCGGCAGCATCGTCTCGAGCACTATTAACGCGAAGTCCAGAAGATAATCGTTGCATAGACGCAGCCAACGATGTTTGCGAATTGTTCAGATTTCTCTGAGCAGTTAAAGACATTACATTTGTATTTATTGTTTGTGCCATTTTTCTCTATTCCTAATAAGGTTCCGTATGATCGAAGCATGGAGCACCTTTTCCTAAGAATAGCTTTACCGAACGACTATCGCCCATGCCTACTATTTAGCGAACCGTTACTTGAAAACCTTAGTGATGTGCATCATGAAACGTCTTATATAAAGTTGAACAACGACATGTTTTGCACACGAGAATATGACTTTTGCAAAGTCTCTAACGAATTAATGTTTGATTGTAATTCAATGATCGTACTTGTGATGTCTGCATCTTCTATACTTGCAACAGTACGATTTAATTGGAGGTTAACTGCGTTGTTCTCATCACGTGCAGCGTCTATCGTGTTTAGTCTTGCGCCTACTAGACTACGTTTATCATTTAAGTGCGCTAGTGCTTGATCTATGTTAACTAGAATAGAGTTAACACTCTGCTGTTGTTTAGCCTTATCCGCTACAGATACAGGACTATTACTCATTGCTACTGAGAAATCATTGACCATAGAAAAGATGTCTTGATTCTCACTTGGCCGTATAACATACTCATCACCGGTATTTGCTGAACCTGTGATGTCGATACTAAGGCCGTCAAATTCGATTGCGTTTCCGCTATCGTATGTAACACCTGTTTGTACTGGCGCACCTGTATCAGAGTTTGTTATATCAAATGTAGTTGGCGAGGTGAAGCTAACAACATATTGCGAGTGAGTGAATGCTGTAAGATCAGTTACTTCTCCAGCGGATATAATTGCTGAGCCCGTGTTTGTCGGCGCTTGTGACGTTGTGAATGTTCCGTTGCCGTTTCTTATTCGTTGAAACACATCTGACCCGGAATCACCCAGTTGTATTTCACGCCCCAGTCCAATTGGTAAGCGGTTATTGTCATCACTACCACTATATTGAACAGGCACCTGACGATGGAATGGTTGGCTAGTGCTTTTACTACCGCTAAACAAGTAGTCGCCATTGGCGTCGCGGCTATTGGCAATGTCGTAAAGTTCATCTGTACGTTGTAATAGTTCAGCACCAATCGCGGAGCGGGTAGCATTATCGACTGCACCGCTATTAGCGGTCAACGCAAGATCTCTTAGCCGCATAAGCGTATCTGCAGCTGCGGCTATTGCCGTCTCTTCCATTCCAAGACGCGATTCAGCGGTAATAGCGTTGCGATTATACTGATCAAGCGTGTTTCGTGCTTCTTGCATACCGAGTAATTGGCCCGCAACAGCAGGATCGTCGGACGGGCGATTAACTCGTTTACCGCTGGCTACCTCTTCCTGGCTTTTAGCAATATCGATTTGCCGCTGCATCATTTGCGCGGCCATGCCCATAGCAAGTTGGTTACTGGAAATTCTCATGGCTATCTCGATACTGCGCTTAGCACGGTCTGGAACAAGGTGTCGGCAGTGGCGATGATTTGCGCTGATGCCTGATAGGCCTGTTCATAGCGTGTAAGATTGACAGCTTCTTCATCGAGATTAACGCCGGATACCGATTGTTGTCGTTCAATCGCATCAATACGCATATTGTCCAGCGCTGCGCTACGGGTTTGCAACGATCTGGTTTGGCCACCAACACGACTGACCATCGCGCTATAGCTTTCATTAAACGTTGCGTCACCAGTCATTACTGATGATGTTTGTAGCGCGGCAATGGCAAGGCCGTTGCCATTATTACCCTGCGCCGTCGTGTTTGCTAATATCGAAAATTCATCTCCGGTACGAGGCGCACCACTAATGTCTACTTGCCAGCCGTTATAGCTGATGGGTGTGTTGGGAGTGTAGGTGAGCGCTGCTGATAACACGGTGCCACTGTTTGCATCAACAATATCGTATGAGGTGTTGCTGTTGAAACGAATGTCGATCGCATTGCGTACTGCGGCGTTGTTTATATCGAGGACTTGCGGAGCGCTTACTATAGCTTCGCTAGAATTTGCCACGTTACTTGAACTGCGTAATGGGCTGGAGAAGGCCACAGACTCTGCGTTTGTCAGTTCACTTTGTATGGTTGCCGCTGCACGTCGTACAGGTGACACTCTAAACGTGTCTCCAGTAGCGGGTGTGCCAGATAGATCAAATTGCAAACCGTCGATGGTTACTGGCATGTTGCTCGTAATTTGCGACTGATCGCTAAGGCGAGTAACGGTAAAATCTGTACCCGTGTATCGAACATCGTATTCACTCGCATGTAACTGGGATATGTCTGTAATCGTTGAAGTTAC
>JAHQVR010000285.1 GCA_019634245.1 Gammaproteobacteria bacterium | reverse complement strand
GTTCCGGATGCATCGGATTGATCTGACACATACTCACCGGATAACCATAGGCGGGCATAGTCTTTGGGTAGCAGCACTTTACTGATGCGCTCGAAAACGGTTGGTTCATTTTCTCGTACCCACTGCACCTTGGGTGCCGTGAAACCAGGGAATACAATGTTGCCAGCGATGTCGCGTGTCCTGGGTGTGTCCATCGCATGAGCTTGGGCATGGCTGCGCGTATCGTTCCAAAGCATGCATGGTCGCAACACAGTATCGTTCTGGTCGAGCAAAGTGGCGCCATGCATATGTCCGCTCAAGCCAATACCTTTGACAGAGCCCATCCAGTCTTTGTGCCGTGAGGCAAGATCTCCGAGTGTGTGTTCGATTCCCTCAATCCATTGCGAGGGTTCTTGCTCTGACCACTGTTCGTGGGGACGTTGAACCGAAAAATCGAACGTGCTGGTGGCAAGAATGGCCTGGGCATCATCCATCAGCACGGTTTTGATGCTGGAAGTGCCTAGATCGATTCCAATATACATAATCCAAGTCTCAAAAAAAGGGCGAAACGGGAACTTATCGAGCTGTAATTCGACTATAAATCTGACTATACCGGAGCATTATTGGATTTAGGGCAACTCATTGCCTCGCCGCTGAATTAGTATAAGCTGGCATATTTCGTGTGGCGTTAGAGCTATAAATCATCCGATTGAGGTCACCACCGCGTGCTGAAAAATAAAACTGTAAGTTGGTTGGGTTCGACAGCGAGAGGTGCGTTAGCTGGCAGTTGTTTGGTATTTTCCTTCGCCCAATCCGCTGCGGCCGAATTGGCCATTTGTGCCACACCCCAAAGGCCTGATTGCCCCGCTGCACTTACGCGGCCTGCCGAGAGTGAGTTTACTTTTTCTCGGTTGATTTTCGCCGATAATCAACAGGCCATCGTCGATTTGGGGGACCGGATCGGCTACCCCCATTGGCAAGCGGATTGTTCGGAAAGTGAACCCCATTTTGTCTCGGCCCTGCAGCGGCTCACTCGCATAGACACCAACGACGCCACGCAATCTATTTCGTTATTTGACGAACGTATATTTGATTACCCCATGCTGTATGTCGTCGAAGCCGGCTTCGCTTCATTTACCGACGCCGAAGCGGATAATCTGAGAGAGTACCTTTTGCGGGGTGGGTTTTTACTGGTAGACGATTTTCACGGTAGCTATCAATGGGAGCAATTCGAGAACTGGATGGGCCAGGTGTTTCCAGATCGAGAAGTTGTGGATATTCCGCGTGATCATGAAATCTTCAGTGTTCACTTTCCAATCGAAGAGTTTATTCAAATTCCCGGTCTGCGCGCGTTGTGCTTAAATCCGGGTGAAACTTGGGAGCTGCCGATATCCAAAGGCCCGGCAGTCGTTGAGAGCAATTCCTCCAGGCAACAGCCTCAATGGCGTGGTGTGATGGATGATGATGGACGCATTATGGCTGTGATCAACTGGAACATGGATTTAGGCGATGCTTGGGAGCACGCCGATATGGAAGAGTACAGCGCTCTGTACACGGCGACAGCCTATCGACTGGGTGTCAATTATGTTATTTACGGCATGACGCACTAGCTCATAGCCTCCGACTGGCTGCAACGGCATAGCTAGCACTCACTCAGGGTGTGGCTATTAAGCTGGGCTTTTCAGCAAATCCCATAACATCGCGAGTGCCATTACTGTGGCCAGTTTTAGCCAATATCGGTCAGCCTTCTCTAGCCAGGCACGTTCTGGATGTGCAAGCCCACCATGTGTTGCATCACTCGTAGCACTTGGGTGCTGTAACCGAATTCATTGTCGTACCAGACATATAGCACGCATCTATCATCTTCAACGAGCGTAGCGACTGAATCGAAAATTGCCGGTTCAGGTGTGCCGACAAAATCAGAAGATACTACTTCGCGAGAAAACGAATAGTTAATTTGCTGACTTAGGTTTGAATTGAACGCGATGTCTCGCATGTAGGTATTGAGTTCATCACGCGTCGTGTTTATGCCCAAGTTTAGATTGCACACGGCCATCGAAACATTCGGCGTTGGCACCCGGATCGCATTGCCAGTCAGTTTGCCTGCAAGTTCGGGAAGTGCTTTTGCAACCGCCTTCGCGGCACCGGTGGAAGTCAACACCATATTGAGCGGTGCGCTGCGTCCACGACGATCGGCTTTGTGATAGTTGTCAATCAGATTCTGATCGTTTGTAAATGCATGTACAGTTTCAACATGGCCATTGACGATGTTGAATTTGTCGTTGATGACTTTTAATACGGGTGTGATTGCATTGGTTGTACAGCTTGCTGCACACACAATAAGATCATCGTCTAGGATCATGTGATCATTGACACCGTAGACAATATTCTTAATGTTACCGGAAGCAGGGGCGGTTAGAAGTACCTTTGAAGCACCGTTGGGTACCAAGTGTCGGCCCAAGGCCTCTTCATCTTTAAAAACACCGGTGTTATCAACAACCAGAGCGTTGTGGATATCGTAGTCCGTATAGTTGATATCTTCTGGCTGATTGGCGTAGATGACTTTGATCAAATTGCCATTGGCTATGATGGCACTGTTATCTTCATCGACCACGATATCGCCATTGAATGGACCGTGTACGGAATCCCTTCGCAGTAAGCTGGCACGTTTTTGTAGATCGCCATCTCGCCCACCGCGAACGACGATGGCTCGCAGTCGCAACGGGTTGGCCGATGTGGTCCGTTCGATAAGAAGCCGGGCTAAAATTCGGCCGATCCGACCAAAGCCGTA
Source organism: Gammaproteobacteria bacterium (assembly GCA_019634245.1). The sequence goes on along the minus strand of JAHQVR010000285.1, from coordinate 41,609 downwards.
AAGCACCACATCTCGAGGTTCATCCATTACGGAGATGCTATCGGGTATGTTTGAAAACTCGTTTTGCAAAAACTCGGAAAGTTTGTCAGGTGAATCGACGGGAATCTCTGCCTGCAGGGCTTTGTGAGCCAGTTTACCGATATCAATTCTTGATGATCCGGGACGAATGGCTTCAATGGCCGCGAGTATCGGGGCGGTGTCTTCGACCGTGATGTTTTGTCCGACGACTTGATTCGAGAGTTTGTGTGACTTGAGTATGTCAATGGTCGAACCGTTCATTAGTTTTCGACCGAATACAGTGACAATGACGCCGCGATCTCGATACAACGATCCAACCACCGGGATCATTTGCTCCGCCAGGCCTTGTTCGCGAATGTAGGCTTCTAAGTGTCGATTCTCTGTGGTCACGTTGATTAACAATTCTCGGTTGGCTGATCGATTTGGCTGAGCGCTATACCGCTGCACATTGAGCTATTTTCAAGTCCCATAGCGTCAAGCTAGCGACGGATCTGAGTATGGTAGATCAACTTCTTGATCTGTGACACAGCTAACGTGCCCAAAGAGGTGATTGTCAGCCATCTTGGACGATTGTTCACCGTAGGTTCAGATCCAACTTTGATACCATGGAAGGCCCTAATTAAGGTAAGTAACCCTCCACCCGAATAATGGAATCGGCCACGCCCTATCGCACCCTTCAACCGGGGGACATTGTTGGTAGTTACCGTATTGAACGGATACTGGGCCGTGGCGGATTCGGTGTCATCTACCTGGCTGTGGATGCGAACCTGCGCAACCGTGTGGCGGTTAAAGAATATATCCCGGGAGACATAGCCACTCGAACGAGTGATAGCCGGGTGTTTCCCGTCACAGAAGAGCACGGCGATATGTTTCGTTGGGGCTTGGATCGCTTTATTAAGGAAGCTCGAAATCTGGTGAAATTTCGGCATCCCAATATTGTTCGGGTTACCAGCTTATTTCAGGCAAACAACACCGCCTACATGGTCATGGACTTTGAAGAAGGTGAGCCGCTTCGAAGCTATGTGTTGAGACCGACTGAAAACAGCGAAGAAAAGCTAAAGGCGTTGCTGTTACCGGTCTCAGAAGGTTTGATTGAAGTCCATCGTCAAGGGTTCATTCATCGTGACATTAAGCCGAGCAATATTTTAGTACGTCGAAATGGTACACCGGTGCTCATTGACTTTGGCTCGGCGCGGCATGCTAGCAAACAGTTAGAGACCAAAGGGCTTACTGCTTTAGTTTCGGCCGGCTATGCCCCGTTGGAGCAATACAACGTCGAAAGCGAGGAACAGCAAGGACCCTGGTCGGATATTTATGCGCTAGGTGGCGTCCTTTACTATGCGATTACTGGTCGGGATCCAGTCGATAGTACACAACGTGGTTCGGCGTTGTTTAACGGCGGCAAAGACCCATTGATTCCCGCCAGCGATATGGCTAAGGGTGACTACAGCGAGCCCTTCCTTCGAGCAGTCGATTGGGCCTTGCAGGTACGAATTGCCGATCGTCCGCAGAGCGTTTCAGATTGGGTGCCAGCGTTGTTAGCGAAAGAGCTCCCGCCAGATGCTGCACAAACGACTCGTGAGTATATTCATTCTCAAAATTTATCATTTGACACCGATTTATCCACGGGCACGGTTCGTCGAGGTTCGTCGAGTCGAAAAAGGCGATCAACCAAAGGTTTGTGGGCGATGGTTGCTGGTGTTGCGCTCGTCCTAAGTGGGAGCCTAGTGGTAGCGAATTATGGGTTTGAGCCGATTAAACGGTATGTGGTGGGTACGTTAGGCTTTGCAGACCCTACAGTAGGCGTCTCCCAGTCCGACGATGCGCAAAGGCTTGCGGAGCAAGCGGAAGCCGATCGGCTAGCAAAATTAGAACAGCAAGCAGAAGCAGAACGGCTGGCAGAACAGCAAAGACTGCAGGCGGAGAAGGTGGCTGAGCAGGAGCGGCTGGCTCAAGAACAGGCTTTGGCAGAGGAAAAAGAGCAAGAGGCAGCACGGGCTGCCGAAGCGGAGGAGCAGGCTAGGCTGGCTCAGGAGGCTGAACGAAAAATACAGCGTGACGAGCAAATTCGACTCGCTGCTTTGGAGGCCCGTCGGCGGATGAATCTTGCGATCAGCGACGCCAGCTCAGCGTTGGAAGATGGGAATCTTGATCAAGCGTCTGTCGATATTGAGCGCGCTCGATCCTTTGGCATTTATGACGCTCGTATCAGCGCTTTACAAACTAGTCTTGAACAGGCGTTGGAAGATCGCAAACGCCCGGTGACGGATACCGAATTTGAACGGGTGGTGGAGTCGTTTCATGCGCTAAAAGAGGCCATTGAAACGAAAGACGTTGCGTTGATGAAGTCCTTAACAGAAGACTCCAACCAGAATGCACTCTTTGAGCAATTGATGAGTCGCTTTGCATCGCTGGATATCGCTATCTCCGGAATTCGCGTGCGCAATATTGATCGATCGATCGTCGGAAACTTAAGAATCGAAAGAATGGTTCGGGAAAATGGCGATCTAACCACACCATCTGATACTTATCGAAACCGATCCATAAAAAGCAGAAGAATTAACGGCGAGTGGACGCTGATTGAGTGGTAGAAGGCTTACTCGTCGTATCTGGGTAACTTCAAAGATTCCAAATCGGGTTTGATTAACTCATAAAGCTCGTAAGCATCGTGCTTTTTGCACGCCTCTTGGTCACCAGCATCGCACAACGTAGGATCATCCTGGCCCATTTGTAGGGCCAAATCTGCAGCGCGCTTTAATTCTGTTAGTGTGCGCCTACCATAGCGTTTAAGAATGTTTTGAGACATCATGATGTCACAGGCCGCCACATCGATATACAGTCTTAGCTCTTGGTATTTGAAGGAATGTTTAATCGTTTTATCAAGCTCTTCGACCATCGAGTTGTAGCGGTGCCAACTTCCATCCAGGTAGAGCGCATCGGCTACTGCCTGCGTGATACCGCTGCGAAAACTTCTCTCCAGACCTCCGCACTCGCAACCGACTCGATCACACCATACATGGTCATTCGCCAAGCTCGGGCGCTCAAACCAACTCTCATGCATATTTTCTGGTAAGCCTGTGCGCGATCGACTCTGAGCCTGGGAGTCTTCGGCGCTGTATGACTGGGCTGCCGCCGCGGTGGGTTTTTGGGTCTCAAGATCCTCGCAGGGTCGGTCTTGAAAGACCGTACCCCCTCCTTCAATCGGGCAGGAGTAAATCGCAGCTTGTGTGTGGGCACACAGCAGCCAGCTGGCAAGCGCCAGCCATCGACAAATCCATGCGGCTGACATCAGTTGCAGCCGTCCACGATACAGAGGTTCACAATCAGCCTATCGGCGGAAGTTGCGCTGGGTGAACGGCTCTTTGTGATGTGTGTGTGGGAAAATGTATCTTTAGCAAACCGACGTGGTTGGCTCTCGCCAATTGCTGTGATTAAGTTCACAGGATGTAAATTGATCTCGGAGGAATGTGACCCGTTGTTTAGAGTCAACAACAATCTGGCCCGAGGGTTTGTTGTTTTTGTCAGACTGTCCCAAGTTAAATTTATTTCTTCACCTGTGTTAGACCCTGTGTAACTAACGTTTATCGAGGATGTTCAAAATGATTTTAAAGCGACTGATTTTTGTCGGATTGGTAAGTCTGCTCACTGCATGCTCAAGCGGCAGTAATAGTGGTGATGATGAAGGATCGACGTCTGGAGGTGGCACAACCGGTGGCGATGTATCCGGCAACGGTGGTATTTGGACGGGAGATATTGGCTACGGTAGCGGGGTATATGTCGTTGATGCAAACAACAATGTCTATGGTCTCAGTAGTGATGATGGATCTACCTACACTTCATCCTTTGGCAATATAGGCAATGGAACGACTTATTCAGGTAGTTTGGTTGAATATTTCCATCCAGCCAGTAACGCGGTTTCAGGTATAGCTATGGCCCCAATCGGTGAAGAGTTTGCCGGTTCAGGTACACCGCTGAATCTCAATATCGTGGCAGGCCAAACGATCGAAAACCTCGCATCAGGGAACGAATTTACCCTCACTAATTCGCCCAGCTCACTCACCACAGCTACACCTTCAGCGGTGGCTGGGTCTTGGCGCGGCACACATTCGTTTCTAACCGGCGATAATTCCTATGCAGAATATCGTATGGATGTAACGTTTAGTGGTAACACCATGACAGGGTCAACGGGTGTCTACAGCTTTGGAGGCGACAATGACGGGGCCATCGACTTTGTACACGATGTAAATGGCACCATAGCGGGATATTCCAATGCCTTAACCACAAACTTCACCTGGTCTGATGCCGGTGGCACGACCACCTACAATGGCGTCATTTACTTCCACCCCGATGGCAGTGGTAATTTGGTGGTGAACGTACAAGCGGCCAACGGCGGATCGCCAGTGACGTTAAACTCGGTTCTCCAGCGCCTGTAATCGATAGGCAGCGTCTGTAGCAAGGTCGCTTGCCAACAGGGGTCGTGTTATTGGTCCCTTAGCCGACTATTAAGTCAGTACAATGAAGCCCGGTCATTCACATTTAAGAATGGCCGGGTTTTTTTATGGGGCACATATAAATGGTTCGAAAGCGATTAGTTATTGAAATGGGCATGGGCACCGACCTCCAGGGAGAGGATTACACCAAAGCGGCCATTCGAGCGCTGAAGGATGCGCTATGGCATAACTCACTGAGCGTAGCACCTGCTTTAGGCTATCCCAGAGAATCGATGGAAGTCGAGATCGAGGTGGGTGTCGCAAAACCAGAGAAAGTCGATGTCGATGCCGTTGCTGCGGTGCTCCCTTATGGAAAGGCGAGCGTCTCTGTTGCCAAAGGCGGGTTGGATATTCCTAAGGCAGATGGTAGTGGTGTGACTGTCATGGCCAATGCCGCAGCGGTCGTGTATTTGACGCTGGAGACAGCGCCATGAGCAGTTATAAGCGTGTCATCCTGGAAATGGGAATGGGTGTGGATTTGTACGGTGAAGACTATACAAAGGCTGCAAAACGTGGCATCAGTGATGCGCTTCGTCATAGCTCGCTAACGTTGTTGCGAACCTTAGAGCTTGATCGCAATGCTATGCGTGTGACAGTAACGGTGGGCGTTCAAAAACCGGACCGTATTGATTCTGCGGTTTTACAAAAAGAAATTCCCTACGGTGAAGTTCACGTCAACGCCGAGCTTGGTGGTATGAATGTGGTGGATGAAGACAATGGCACCACCACTGTAATGGCCTCGGTGGCGGTCATTGCCGAGTTGTTGCTGCCAGATGAGCGTTTTGTCGTTTCCGACTCATCGGCCTAAAAAGTACATTTCTTGTGTTGCCGTGTGTGTTATTGGCGACGCAGAGAGCTTTTGTTGACCCGATAAAGTACCTCGGCATCACAACGAAGATGCCGAGGGCTGTTCTATCTCATCGCATCTACGATGGCGTCTGCCAACGCATCCAAACCCCCTTCGGGAAGCCCTGCAACATTAATGCGTCCGTCACCAACGATATAGATTCCCTTATTGGCCCTTAACGATTCGATTTGGTCTGGGGTCAGTGGCAGTCGACTGAACATGCCTTTTTGGTCGGCAATGTAGTCGAATCGGTCCGAGTTGCTGCGTTCCCGTAGCGCCTGAGCAAAATCTTTGCGCTGTTTTACCATGCGAACGCGCATAGACTCTAATTCTTCCCGCCACTGCCGGTTCAACCCTGAGTTAGTCATTACTTCGGTTACGACTGTCGCGCCGTGATCGGCAGGCATGGAATAGTTTGCTCGTATCACGGTACTCAGATTGGCCAGAGCAAGATCCGCTTCTGCTTTATCCCGAGCTAACAACATAGCCGCACCGGCCCGCTCTCTGTACAACGCCAGGTTCTTTGAACAACTGGCTGCGACGACCATTTCGGGTACTTGTTTCGCTAGTAGTCGAACCGCAAATGCGTCCTCTTCAAGCCCATCGCCAAAGCCTTGGTAAGCGATATCTACAAAGGGAATCAGATTTCTCTGGATCAGAACATCAGCTACCGCTTGCCATTGTTCAACATTTAGATCAGCACCAGTGGGGTTGTGACAACAGCCATGTAGCAACACTAGGTCGCCCGACTTCGCCTTACCCAGATCAGACAACATCCCGTCTAAGTCCACCGATGACGTCTCTGAGTCGTAGTAGGCATAGCGCTGCAAACTGAAACCTGCAGCTGATAGCAAAGGAATGTGGTTTGGCCAGGTGGGGTCCGAAACCCAAATTTGTGCTTCGGGATGAGCGATCATCATCAGGTCAGCCAGCTCCCGTAGAGCGCCAGATCCGCCTAACGTCTGGCCACATCGAACACGGTCTAGATCCGCTTCGGGCCCAAATACCTGGTCGACCATCGCCTGGCAAAATTCAGCATTACCCAATGGGCCTACATAGGCCTTGGTATCTTGGGTCTGAATCACATTCTGTTCGGCGGCCTTGATGGCCTTCATCACAGGGGTTTTCCCCGCAGCGTCTTTATATATGCCAACACCCAGATCGATTTTGTCTGCGCGTTCATCGGCGCGGAATTTTTGCATCAAGGCAAGAATGGCGTCCGGCTTACTCTCCGGTAGTGATTCAAACATGTTTTTTCACGCTCATGCAGTATGAGGAAGGGAACTTAGGGTCTGGTGTGCATACTAGCAATGGATCTGGCAGAGAACAAACCAGTTACCCGTCATCAACGGGTAACTGGGCGTTCACAAATGGCGATTTAGCGACAGAGGTCAGTCGGTTCTGCTAGCTCACAAAGTGGCTCATTCAGCTGGGTCACTAGGCCAACGGCTCGACAGGCCACTCACTCAGTGGCTCAGTGACTTAGCTGCTCAGTTGCTCAGTTGCCATTTGCGGCCAAGCTCTGCGAAAAAGCCTCGTTCCTCTTTGAGCTTGATCCAGGTGTTTACGTAGTTGATCCAAGCTTGGTCCGTTTGAGGCATTAGCATCGCGATCGGAGTACGGGCACGGGCTTCTTTTACCGGTACGACCATGAGTTGGTCATACTTATCGACTAACTTGAACGCTTCAACATTGGACGTGATATGAGCATCAGCACGACCTGCGAGGACTTCTTGAAAGTCGCGAGCGGGTGCTTCGATAATTTTATGAGTGGCATCGGGAAAAAACTGCTTCACTTGCTGTTCTTGCGTCGTTCCCAGAGTAGCTGCAACCGTAACATCGGATTTATTTAAATCTTCCCAATCATTAAACTTGCCTTCGTTTTTCTTCAGCGTCAATGGCACCGTTGCTAATGAAAAGTAGCTGTTTGAGTAGCCGGCAACCTTTGCGCGTTGCGGACTGATGGAGGCGCTGCCAGTCATGTGGTATTTACCAGCCACAACGCCAGCTACCAGTGTCTTCCAATCGGTGGGGACGAATTCGATTTCGACTTCTAGATCCTTGGCTAACTCTGTCATCACATCGATGTCATAACCTTGATAGGTGTTGGTTGCCGGGTCCTTCATGGTCATCGGGTCCCAGTCGCCGGTGGTACCCACCTTGAGCACACCTTCGGACAGAATTTCATTTAATACGGATTGGGCAAAGGCCGGAGCGGACGCGAAGGCGACAAGCAAAACCGCGCCGCTGGCAAGGGCTTTAAAAAGTTTCATGTGTTATCCAAGCAGTACTTTTTGGTGATTCGGTTTCCCAGTATACCGGTACTCGCCTGGCAAGCGTCTCAATGGCGGCCATTTCCTTTGCTGGTCGGGTTCAGAAGCGCGCTACAATCGACGTTTCTTAACCTCGCAGTCGATGGCCATATGCCCCGTTTTGATCCAGTCAGTCCCGCCACCGCTACTAATTCCGTGGGTGGGCTGAAGAACGCTCAAGTCGCAGAGCCAGTCATACAGATTTGCAATGTGAGTAAGTGGTACGGTCAATTTCAAGCGCTAAATGACGTCTCTTTAGAGGTTTCGGCCGGTGAGCGCTCGGTGATATGCGGGCCGTCAGGATCCGGCAAATCAACCTTGATTCGTTGCGTCAATCAACTGGAGAAACACGATGCCGGGCAGGTTAGGGTCAACGGCATTGAACTGGGTCGGTCCAAAAAACAGCTGCGTGAGGTGCGCGCCGATGTGGGCATGGTTTTCCAACAATTTAATTTGTTTCCCCATTTGACTGTGTTGGACAACCTCACATTGGGACCGATGCGAACCCGGAAATTAAGTGCCCAGCAAGCGCAAGAATTGGGAATGCAATACCTGGAACGTGTGCGAATTCCGGAACAGGCACAGAAATACCCACGACAACTCTCGGGCGGGCAACAGCAGAGAGTGGCCATTGCGCGCAGTTTGTGTATGGAACCGAAGGTGATGTTGTTCGATGAACCTACCTCAGCGCTAGATCCGGAAATGATCGCCGAGGTTTTGGAAGTGATGACTGAGCTGGCTGACACTGGCATGACGATGATCGTCGTTACCCATGAAATGGGTTTTGCCAAACAGGTCGCTGACACGATGGTGTTTATGGACGGAGGCGCCATTGTTGAGCAGAGCGACCCAGAACGCTTTTTTTCCGAACCTAGTACTGAGCGTGGGCGCTTGTTTCTACAACAAATACTGCAACACTGAACGGTTAATCGCTCGTATGAAAATATTAAACCCCCCATTTGTGTGGGTGTTGATCGCATTGGCCCTGTTGACCCTCACCGGTTGCGCCAACGAGAATCTACAGTGGTATGTCGTGTCACCGGCCACGTCCTCAGGGCGTAGCAACTTACTGTTCCTACTCGGCGGCTTGAAGTACACCTTGCTATTGTCGCTAACCGCTATTGTGATTTCTGTGGTGTTAGGTTTGCTCATTGCGTTGCCAGGGTTGTCGGAGAACCGATTCTGGCGCGGTGTTAATCGAGTGTATGTCGAAGTGGTACGAGCCGTACCGATCCTAGTGTTGATTCTGTGGGTGTACTACGGGCTTCCGATTGTCATGGGGATTGCAGTAGGCGTGTTTTGGGCTGGAGTTATTGCGCTGGCATTGTCCGACAGTGCTTTTGAGGCTGAAATTTTCCGCGCCGGCATTCAATCGATTGATAAGGGACAGTTGGAAGCGTCGGATTCCATTGGGTTGGGCTACATCGATCGTATGAGATACATCGTGCTGCCCCAGGCCATAAGACGGGTACTTCCACCGTTGGGTAACCAGCTGGTGTACATGTTGAAGATGTCCTCTCTGGTGTCGGTTATCGGCATGGAAGAGCTGACAAGGCGAGCCAATGAATTGGTGACGTCTCAATACCGCCCGTTGGAGATCTACACGGTGCTGGTTCTTGAGTACCTAGTCCTGATTTTGGTGGTCTCTGCGGGGGTTCGCTGGCTCGAGCGCCGACTCAGCGACAGCGAAAGGGTGTAGTATTGGTCCAGTTGTGCACTTTTTTGCCATGTTTAGGCAAGCCTTGCACGAACATTGCCACCAGAACTCATGAGTGATTAAGGACTGTGCCTTCCGTGAGCCGAATTAGTTTCCTTCAAGATTTATTGTCCTCGGTATTTAACCGTGAGGGACAGGACGACGCCAACTTGGATGGCCGATCGATCGCTGAACTCTGCGATGCCCTGATGTCCGAACGCGGAGAGATGTCGGGCAATCGCTTAGCTCACAGTTTATTAACGCGCTTCGAGTCTAGTGATGAAAGCGCCCAATTAGAATTTTTTCACCTGCTGCTGGATCGATATGACATCAACGCTAACCATGTGTTGCGCGCCGCTCAACGATATGCCGATGAAACTTCCGCCGATCACCTTGCCATACTGACCGATAGCGTCGAACCTCGGCGTAAGGAGTTGCTTCGTCGATTGAATCGCATCCCGGGGGCCACGGGTCAGTTAGTGAGGATGCGTGAGGTGTTATTGAGCCTCATGAAGGAACACCCCGATCTGGCCCGCATCGATTTGGATTTTTCGCGGCTTTTCGGTGCCTGGTTTAATCGTGGTTTCTTGGTGTTACGCGAAATTGACTGGCATACCCCTGCGAATATTTTAGAAAAAATCATCGAATATGAGGCGGTGCACGCTATCACCGATTGGCCCTCGTTACGCAGTCGCCTGCAACCCACCGATCGTAAATGCTTTGCGTTTTTCCATCCTGCGATGTTGGATGAACCGCTTATTTTTGTTGAAGTGGCTCTGACAAAGACAACACCCGATTCGATACAAGGTGTGTTGGCAGAAGAGCGTGACGTTCTGGAAGCGAATCAAACAAGCACTGCTGTGTTTTATTCGATTTCGAATTGCCAAGCTGGGCTGAAAGGGGTTTCGTTTGGGAATTTTTTAATTAAACAAGTTGCGGCTGAATTGTCTGCACAGTTACCCAACCTCACCGAGTTTAGAACGTTGTCCCCGATACCGTCGCTGATGCGCTGGATTCATTCGCTGGATGCTGATGTGGGTGAAGGCACCGAGCTGTATGAGCACGGTGAAGCTGTGTTAGCCGCTACAGTCATTGCCGCTGGCGATGATGCGATGGAGCTCAGCGATGACATCGACGATAAACTCAAGGCGATGACCGCCCACTATTTAACCGCCGAAACTCGAAGTGATAATCAGCCTCTGGATCCAGTCGCCCGGTTTCATTTGGGCAATGGTGCCAGCTTGGATCAAATTTTGGCTTTTGGGGATACTAGTGAGAAGGGCGCCACTCAATCCGCCTCACTGATGGTGAGTTATCTGTATGACCTTGATAGGGTTATCGCCAATCACGAAGCCTATGCCAGGCAGCGAACCGTGGTCACATCCTCGACCGTGAATGCCTACCTTACGCAAGCGAAAAAGGCCCGAAAACGGATGGCGAGTTGACATTATCAGCGCGTCGACTTGTGCGATAAGTCTAGCTTTTAGAAGTTGAAAATGGCTGGGAGCAGAGCTCCCAGCCTCCTCAGGGTGCCAGGGTCAGGCCACTGGCTATGTCGGAATCAATCCGTGATGTGCGACGACGCCATTCTTAGGTGATGACTTGAAACAAGTAACGACGCGAATAGGGTTGTTCTGAATTCTGGCAGGTTGTTTATGCGGCCCGATTCTGGTTACGTGTTTACAAAGTGTTACGCGGTTGAGGTTACTGCAGCAGTTTGTGTTTCAGTGCACTCAAACTTACCTGGCAGAGTCTCTGAACCAAGCGCTGCAACACTTTAAATCTGAAATCCAGTGGAAGTGTGGTGCTGCTCAGACACCGGCTGTGAAGCTGCGCAGTATTAGTCATGAAGCTGCGAACTAAAACACCTTGTCCAGCGAAAAAAGCTGAGAACTAAAACACCTTGTCGACCGCATCAAGCAGTGAGGCTGCGAAACCGGGATGAGAACGTCAAACTACGAGCTGCCCCACTTTGTCGACGACATCAAGTTGCGAACTTCGACGTCCGGTTTAATGACAACAGCATTGCTTATCAAACTGTTGTCGTTGGTACTAAGCTGCGAACTGAAGCACTTTATCAATTGCGTTCCTACGGTTCTTCGCTCGAACCGGGGTTTGGTAGTCAAATCCCTTTTTGATGAGTTTTTGTGCCACCCATCGGTTGCCGTAGCGGAAGGGGATAAAAAACAGGCCAATCAGTGTCATCACACCAAACAGGGCAAAGACTGCTTTGGTTTCCAAAGAGGCTGATGCCCCGGCATCTAACCAGGCTAGACCGGTAAGCAGTAATCCGCCGAGCAGAACAAGCCATAAAAGTGCGTACACTAGAGCTGTACCGAATAGTTTTTTCGACAAAAGCCAAGGGAATGTGGCTACCAGCGCGGTCCAACTCACGCCATTTTTAACAGCCTTGGTACGTCCATCCTCATTTGTGAATACGACAAACGGTTTGCCTTTACCGCTGATAAGCGCTGAAGCTTGTTCACGGTCAATTTCTTGTTCAATCGCTTCTGCATCCAATTCATGCGATGGGGCATAGTCGTGGCTTATGCCCGGTCCAAATTCTCCGGTGTGCCTCTCTAGGGCGACGGGTTGGCTGCTTGCCAAGCTTTCGGCTTCCAAGCGAGCCTGCTCTTCTAACTGCGCAACAGATTCTGCTTCTGCGGGTATATCTGCGAATTCTGCGATGGCTTCAGTTTCTGCAGCATGGGAAAAATCTGCGAGAGGGTCGGCGTTTCGATTTTGGGTGTAGGCCTCACTAGATACATTGCTCAGTGGATGATTCTGTTCAGACTCTTCTGCCGATTGGATAGGTTGGTAGTGAAGGTCATCAAGCGCCTCCAGCCCTGGATCCTCGGCATGGTCCGGAACAATCTGTTCATTTGCACTAGGAGCGCCACCAGCGTTCAATTTGGCCTTGTGATGCGTTGAGTTATATACATCATCATCAAACTGGTCTAGGTCCAGTTCATCAATGGCCAAAGGAGGTTCACTCAGGTTGTAATCATTGGTATGTTCTGCAGGTGTTATCTCAGTTGGATCGAAGTCACTCAGTGCCAGAGTGTCGTCAGAACCAGTTGGATCTTCAGCCGCAAGATCGACCGGGCCACTGACAGTAAGTGCTTGCTCGGCATCGCCATCGAGGGAATTTGTGTGGGCGTTGGCCTGGCTGTTCAACGCTGACAGAGTGTCATCATTGAGCTCCACAGGAGATTTGGTGGGAGTATTATCTGTGGCTGAGCTGAAGTTTTCCATGCTCGTGGGATCTAATTCGGCAAAATCCCCATCCGCCATATTGCGACTTTCCAGTCGCACATCGTCAGCATGGGAGTCGGTCGACTGGACCATTTCGTTGGCTTGTGCCATCACATCTGGATCCAGGCGAATGCGAGGCTTTCCCCCAGCGGTGGGCGTGTTTTTTTCCAAATCGTGCTTTTTTTGAGCCTCACGTTCCTCGATCATTTCTTCAACACGCAGATTGGTGTAGAGGTAGCGTGCTTCATCGTGATCGTCACGGGCCAGAGCACAGGCTCGTGACCAGATATTGGCCCGGCGTTGGTCGCTATTCAGTTCGGCTTGAGCCAGTCTGTACAGTTCTTCATCGATCATAGAGGCGCTTGCTGCCCAAAAACGAGGTTCGGACAGCCTAAAAGTTGGCAGAGAATCAGCTAATTGTAGGTGGTCTTTGACACAAGGTTCAAGTCCTGCAACCAGGGCTCATCGGGTTTTGTTGGGGAGACTGCCAGGCGTATCGATGGGAGAATTGATTGGCGTCAGCCACGGCAAAGATCTACCCGCCCTGAAAGTTAGGCTTAACAGGCTGAGGTGACCGGTGGGAACCAGGGTAATTGCGGCGGATCAGGATCGTTTGGTGGCGAACAATTTTTATACAGCAACTACTGCGGCCCGCAGCACATTTCATAACTTCTCTGACGAACGGTACATGGACGGAATCGTAGACCGAGGGTACAGTTGGGTCCCATGGGTCATTTGAAGGGATTTACTGCAGTGCGCGTGTTATTGGTCTTGTTTACTTTCCTGGTATCAGGCTGCAGCTATATCCCGTATCTGGATCGTTTCCATGCCTCTGCGGGTGTACAAGACAACACGTTGGCAATAGCGAGTGACTATGAGCGATCTCGATTGATTGCGCTAGATCTAGTGAACACCCTTCAACAAATCCCAGCGGTCGCCCCAAAATCAACGCGCCTCTACGCTGATCAACCGATGAATCAATTTGGCCGAATTTTCTATTCGGAGATGCAGGATGCAGGCTACGATTTACGCGTGGGACAAGAATCTGAGGATCGCCGTCTGTTGTACCGCATTGTATTAGATTCTGCTCGGGCCGAACCGGTGTCCATGGGCCAAGGTAATGAGGCTCCGGCTTTGTATACATTCTATGTGGCTGCCGCCAATATAAAAATAAAGCGTCAGTACCGTGCGGATAGCCAAGGTGTTTGGCCGGTGTCCTCGATGTATGTGCACGGAGCAGATGCGACACAGATTACGCTTATAGATGGGCTCTTTGAACGCTCGCGTGACACCACTGGTGTTTCTACTGGTCGAGCGACTGAGAGTCTGAGTCAGAGTGCATCAGGATCTGCGCAAACAATTTCTGATAGCCCTGTGGAAGCCGCTACTTCACAACAGGGCATAGAGGTCGCGTCCCTTACGTCGCCTAGTGATTGGAATGAAGTGGTTACGCGAAACCGACAAAATGTGGCTGAAACTCGCCAATCCAATTTTTCAGATGTTTTTAGTGTCTATAAAACTTTGCGCGAGGAGCAGCTCATTTTTCCCAATGATTCATTGGTGATGGGCAATAGCAATAAACGCATTGCGCGAGAAGTAGCGGCAAATTTCAATCCGGATGTTGACGTGATATCGGTGGTCGGATGCTCACTGGGCCAAACAAATATTGACGATGGTAATGCCCGGTTGGCCAATGGCAGAGCGTTACGGGTTAAAGAAGAGCTGATACTGGCGGGTATCGCTGCAGATAGGGTACTCGAAGAGGGCTGCTGGGCTTCGGAACAATACGATCAACAACTACCTTCGCGCGGTGTCTTACTCACGCACAAAAGGCTCAATCCCTGACACAGTTTCAGCGTTAGTGCGCTACTCGGTTCTTTTGCTGGTAGTGGCCGTTGGAATCGCGAGTAAAATGCCGAAGAATCTTAGGGTGTCGTAATCGGTTTCCTGTGTCGTCATCGGGCAAGAGGTTTTGTTCGGATACATAGGCTTCGTACACGGTCTGATCATTTTCAGCGTACAAATGATAAAACGGTTGATCTTTTCGTGGACGGACTTCTTCTGGGATTGACTCGTACCATTCTTCGGTGTTGGCAAACACCGGATCCACGTCGAAGATCACACCTCTAAACGGATAGATGCGGTGTTTAACAACTTGTCCTATGCTGAACTTCGCTTCACTCATAAATTGTAGTGTAACGAATTAAGCGCCTAGTGCAACAAATGTAGTTGAGATTGATGAATACAAGAACTCGAGAATCGATTCGTTACGCGGTAGTGGGCTGCGGGATGATGGGGCAAGAGCATTTGCGTAATTTAGCCCTGTTACGAACTCGACGAGGGTGGGATCTAAGCATCAGTGCGCTTGTGGAGCCGGATAGCCAGATGTTGGACAGCACCTTAGCGCTACTGGCTGAACTTGAGCTCGGACAGCCAAAAGTCTTAGCATCGCATCTAGATATCAGCGCTGAGCTTTGTGATGTAGTGCTGCTCGTGTCTCCTAACTTCACTCACTATGACTTATTAAAAGATCTTCTGCATCTGGATGTCGCCATTCTTGCGGAGAAACCTTTGTGCGTCACCGTGGCCCAGTGCCAAGAAATCGAGCGGCTATGTCAGGATAAATCCAATCCGGTATGGGTCGCCATGGAGTACCGATACATGCCACCCACCCGTCGATTTATCGAGGAGATTGAAAATGGATTTGTGGGACAGCTTCGTTCATTGAGTATTCGGGAGCACCGATTTCCTTTCCTGAGCAAAGTAGGGGACTGGAACCGCTTCAGTCGCAATACCGGTGGTACTCTAGTTGAAAAGTGCTGCCACCATTTCGATTTAATGCGATTAATTATCGGCTGCGAAGCCGTGCGCGTATATGCCAGTGGCGCGATGGATGTCAACCATCTTGATGAGCAATACGATGGTGAAGTCCCTGATATCTTGGACAACGCTATGGTACTCGTTGACTTTGAAAATGGTGTTCGGGCGTCATTAGACCTTTGCATGTTCGCCGATGGGTCAAACCCACAAGAGCAGCTTACGGCCATCGGTGATCGGGCTAAATTACAGGCTAATATTCCAGGCGCTGGGCGTTTTTGGAAAGGTCAGGAGTCCCCCGCCACATTACAATTCCAGCCGCGAAACCGGGAGCTACGACAGGAGGTGGTCGAGGTTGATGAAGCTCTAGCTTTGGCAGGGGATCATCACGGATCAACGTATTATCAGCACGAAAAATTCGCTCAGGCGGTATTGCACGGAGCTGAGGTTGAGGTGAAGGTCAGTGATGGTGCAAAGGCTGTACAACTGGGTGCGGCGGCCCAGCAATCACTGACAACGGGGCAAGTTGTTCTGTTGTGAATCGTCGCTTCCTGGTAATCTAGTCGTCCAAAGTGTGACAGTGAAGTGGGAGCACCTACCATGAATTTACTCTACCCCAGTGTGTGTGCAAGTGCGTTACTTGCCTCATCCTTGGTGTCGGCTGACACCAGCCTAACGATTCTCCATACCAACGATTTTCACTCGCGATTCGAACCCATTAGTAAATACGACAGTGGCTGTTCAGCAGAGGACAACGCGGAAGGAAAATGCTTTGGCGGCTATGCACGATTGCGTTCCGCGATTGCTGCGGCTCGCGAGCGAAATCCGGATGCGCTGTTGGTTGATGGTGGTGATCAATTTCAAGGGTCTTTGTTTTACACCTACTACAAAGGTAAAGCGGCGGCGGAAATGATGAATACGTTGCAATACGATGCCATGACGGTAGGCAACCATGAATTTGATGATGGGCCAGAAGTTCTGCGCGGGTTTATGGACTCAGTGGGTTTTCCTGTATTGATGTCGAATGCCGATGTCAGCAATGAGCCCTTGCTGGCCGGTAAGCTGCAAAAATCTACCGTTATAGAAAAGGCCGGTCAGAAAATCGGCTTGATAGGGTTAACGCCTGAAGACACCGATGAATTGGCGAGCCCTGGAAAGAACGTAACCTTCTCCGACCCAGTAGCTGCCGTTCAGTCCGAGGTCGATAAACTGACGGCTGAAGGCGTGGGAATTGTGGTTGTATTGTCGCATTCCGGGTACCGAGTAGACCTAGAAGTGGCGGGCCAAGTGTCCGGCGTTGATGTGATTGTTGGCGGTCACTCAAACACATTGCTGTCTAATACCAATGAAAAAGCCAGAGGCCCTTATCCAACCATGGTGGGTGACACGGCGGTTGTACAAGCCTACGCCTACGGTAAATACCTTGGTGAATTGCAGGTGTCCTTCGATGACGAGGGTAAAGTACTCAGTGCCAATGGAGAACCGTTGCTGATGGACAGTACGGTTGTTGAAGACGACGAAATCGTTGCACGGGTGAAGGAGCTGGCACAACCTCTGGATGAAATTCGCAGCAAAGTTGTGGCGGAATCTGCCGCGGCGATCAATGGCAACAGAGACCAGTGCCGAGTCCAAGAGTGTGAAATGGGCAATCTGGTAGCTGATGCGATGCTGGATCGAGTTGCCGATCAAGGTGTTTCTATTGCCATCATGAATTCGGGCGGTATTCGAGCATCCATCGACCCAGGCGAGGTAACTATGGGCGAAGTGTTGTCGGTGTTACCGTTTCAAAACACGTTGTCTACCTTCCAACTCAAAGGCGCTGACCTTTTGTCGGCACTGGAAAATGGTGTAAGCCAAGTGGAAGAGGTGAAAGGTCGGTTTCCACAAGTGGCGGGATTGAAATTCAGTTGGGATGCAACTAAACCTGCCAACGAGGGGCGCATTCAGTCTGTGATGGTCAATGAAGGTGGTACATGGACTGAGCTTGACCCTGATAAAACCTATGGGCTGGTATCCAATAATTATGTCCGTGGCGGCGGTGATGGTTACGATATGTTTGCCGAAAACGCTGCCAATGTCTATGATTTCGGCCCTGATTTGGATGTGGTCGTGAGTGACTACTTGGCGCAAAAAGGTCCGTACGAACCCTATTTGGATGGCAGAATATCCTCCGCTCAGTAACAGCTCCCCCATCATCTCTGCTAGTGATCTGCAGAGATGATGGGTGTGTTAAGAATTCGCGGTGTTAGGTTTTAACAGAAGGGTCTGCAAGGCTCGACCGACAACACCGATTTCATCAAATAGTTGTGCGTCCGCAAGCCCAATCCCATTGGGCTCCCAAAAGCCTTCTGAATGAGACCCCATCCAATCGCCTACCGGTGCACGAAATAGCATGACAGTCAGATCGGTGTTTAGAAAGGCTACCTCTTGAAGATCGTTGTTGCGACTAAACGCGTTGCCACAATCTGCCATCGGGCACATTCTCTGAAACGGGCTGGGTTCTTCATCGTTTAACAGAGGCACCGTTTTTAGCCAGGCTGTTGTGGGGCCGGGGTTGTGGTCATGTTCATCGGGATATCGTACCTGCACACCTGTTCCACTGAAAAAAGCTTTGTTGTGCCGTGAGTGTCGGATGGGGAACAAGCCCTGGTGTGCGTTTTCAGGGATACCGTATGAAACGCTGTGAGTGTTATAGGCGTAAGTGGGTTGTGGTTTCATGTGTAAACCCTTGGCAGTGACGATAGGTTTACCTTCTAATGAAAGCAGTGTCGCTGAGGTTGTACTTACTGTGCGGCCTTGCCTTACCGTTGATGCATCGATAGTAAATCCCGCGAACGGAATCGCACGGAGTAAATCAACGGTGATACGGACCAGTTGTTGATCCGCTACCTGCTGCTCTAAGGCTCTAGCCAGTAAACCGGTGGGAGGCCCGGCATGGCAGGCGTGCTCATCCCATGGACCTCGACAGTGGTCGGTTGGGTAAAAAATTGAACCATCATGCGTAAAAAACGCGTCTATCATACTGGCCGCCTGTTACGAACTACTGCCGGGTCGTCGAACTCGCTCGGGTAACAAACCCTTGGGGCTGAACCTGAGTACGAGTAACAGAATAATCCCCATCAGCATCAAACGCATATGAGCTGCATTGTTTATCAGATGCTCCCGCAAAGGGTTGCCATCTCCGAGAAAAACGGTGGCATTTTCCATTAACCAAATTCCCATTGGTTCGGCCTCGATCCAGAAGAACCAGATAAGAAAGGCTCCGAGTACGGCACCCAAATTATTTCCAGAGCCACCCACGATGACCATAACCCAAATCAAAAAGGTAAAACGTAGTGGGTTGTAAGTGCCGGGTGTGAATTGCCCCTCGAGTGTGGTCAGCATTGCCCCGGCGATTCCAACCACAGCAGATCCCACGACGAAGACTTGTAAGTGGCGGCGAGTGACATCTTTGCCCATGGCATTTGCCGCTACTTCATTGTCGCGAATTGCGCGCATCATGCGGCCCCAGGGCGCTTTTTGGGCTCTGTGAGCGAGCCATAACACCAGCAGTAGCACCGATAAAAACAATCCGCTGTAACACAGCTTGATGAAGATGCTTGAGGACTCTATCGTGAGTTGTTTTAGAACATCGGCTCGATCACCGCCAGCTGCGTTCAACGTCGCGTGGTGGATGCGTTCTACCCAGGCAATGAACCAGTCGGACTGTTGTAGGTTTATTTCGTACGGAACTGGACGAGGCAGGCCGCTGACATTTTTAACACCGCGAGTTAGCCAGTCTTCGTTTTTGACAATGGCAATGACAATTTCGGATATGCCCAATGTGGCAATCGCCAAGTAATCGGATCGTAGCCCCAGCGCAATCCTACCGATGAACCAAGCCGCTGCCGCAGCGAAACAACCGCCCACAAACCAGGAAAACAGAATGGGTGCACCCAATCCCCCTAAAAACCCGGTACGCGCAGGGTCAAAACTTTCGATGGCTTCGACCGCTGGGTCATAGATAGCCCGAATGGCAAACACGCCGCCGACGAGTAAAATCACGAATATAAAATTGCGAATGAGCCCTTCGGGTAACCGTCGCCGAACTTGGGACAATACAACCACCAAGAGAGCTAGCGCTGCGATGCTCAGTAGGATGCCCATTCCGCCTGCTTTCCACGCACCAGTGACCGGTTTGGCGGACACCAGTACAGCAGCCATGCCGCCGAGTGCGGCAAACCCCATGATGCCGACGTTGAATAGTCCGGCGTAACCCCATTGAATGTTCACCCCCAAGGCCATTACCGCCGATATCAAACACATGTTGATGATAGCCAGTGCGAGTGACCAGGATTGAAATTGACCGACGATGACCATAAGGGCCGTAATGAAGGTGAATCCCAAGACTGCCTTTGTCGTATTACCCATCAGATCGATTGTCCTTTGAGTATGCCGGTCGGTCGCCACAACAATACCAGCACCAAAATCATAAACGACACAGCGAATTTGTAATCGGTTGACAGTAATTGCATGAGTGAATCGGGTGCTTGATCCTCAGGTAATAGGTATCGAAAAAACTTTTTATAGGCGTACGTCAGGGTTATTTCGGAAAATGCGACAATAAATCCACCAATAATGGCACCTAAGGGTTTGCCTATGCCACCGACGATCGCCGCTGCAAACATCGGTAGCAGGAGTTGAAAATAGGTAAAGGGTTTAAAACTTTTATCCAAGCCATATAAGACACCTGCAAGCGTTGTCAGAATGGCCACAATAATCCAGGTGACTAGCACAACGCGTTTAGGATCGATACCTGACAGAAGCGCCAAATCTTCATTATCTGAAAATGCTCGCATCGCTTTACCGGTGCGAGTGCGTTGCAAAAACCAGAACAATACCATCATCGCTAAAATAGCAATGAACAAAGTCAGTCCCTGTGTAAGCTTGATCGTGAGGCCTTCGTTGAGTCCTGTCATTGCTTTAAAATCTCGAGCGCGTATTAAAAAACGCTGCCCGTCAGCGAACTGCTGATCATTCGGACCGATAATAAATCGCACTAATCCGTTGGTAACGAACATAACGCCCACTGAGGCAATAACATACACAACGGGTGGTGCTTTAACTCGGCGATAGTGACGGTAGACCACGCGATCGAAAAATAGCGTTAACGCAATAGCCGCTAGAATCCCCACTGGAAGTGCTAAGAGTGCGGTAGGCAATGGTCCGAGTGACACCCCTTTTGCCTGCAGCCACCATGTGGGCAAAATTGTAAACATAGCGCCGAAGGCCATCGTATCGCCATGGGCAAAGTTTGAAAATCTCAGCACCGCGTAGACCAAAGTGATGCCAAGAGCGCCCATCGCAAGCTGTGCACCATAGGCGAGGCCTGGAACCAATACAAAATTGGCGAACAGCACAAGAGCGTTTACTAGGTCGGTGCTCATGATCAGCCTCCAAGAAACGTGCGTCGCACTTCGTTGTCAGCTAGCAGAGCTTCACCGGTATCCGTAAACCGGTTTTCACCATTGACCAGCACATAGCCCCGATCGGCTATCTCCAACGCCTGCCGAGCATTTTGTTCCACCATCAGCACGGCAATTCCAGTATTGCGAACTTCAATGATGCGATCAAAGAGTTCATCCATCACGATAGGTGAAACACCGGCTGTCGGTTCATCGAGCATTAATACGCTGGGCTCGGTCATCAATGCGCGCCCCACGGCCACTTGTTGGCGTTGGCCACCAGAGAGCTCCCCTGCGGCTTGTCTGCGTTTTTCATACAGAATCGGGAAGAGCTCGTAGATCTGATGGCGTGTGGTGGCGATATCGTCGGTGCGCAGAAAGGCACCCATATCCAAATTCTCCTCCACGCTCATGCTGACAAAGACATTGTTGGTCTGTGGAACAAACGCCATGCCTTTGGCCACTCGCGATTGAGGTACCAGGCCGGTGATATCGTCACCTTCTAAAATCACTTGACCCGATTGCAATTCGAGCATACCGAACAGGGCTTTCATGGCCGTTGATTTGCCGGCTCCATTGGGCCCTACGATTACGGCAATCTCGCCACGCTCTACTTCTATGGTGCAGCCATTGAGGATCATGGCTTTGCCGTAGCCACCGATCATGTTGGTACCAGCCAAAATGCTCATGTGCGCACCTGCTGACGACCACCACCTAGGTAAGCATCGATCACCTTTTCATCTTTTTGAACAGCTTCTGCGCTTCCTTGTGCCAGAACAGCGCCTTCAGCCATCACGATCACGGGGTCGCACAATCGAGAGATAAAGGCCATGTCGTGTTCAATCATACAAAACGTGTAACCGCGTTCTTGGTTCAATCGAACGATGGCATCTCCGATGGTATTGAGTAGCGTGCGATTCACGCCGGCCCCGACTTCATCCAGAAAAACAATCTTGGCGTCCACCATCATGGTTCGACCCAGTTCCAATAATTTTTTCTGCCCTCCAGATAGGTTGCCGGCGATTTCATCGGCTACATGAGTAAGATTTAGAAAATCGATAATGTCATCTGCTCGATCATGAATCGCCTTTTCTCGATCACGTGTTTTGTTTGGTGAAAAACAGGCAGTCCATAGACTTTCACCTGGATGTGCGTCGCCGACCACCATTAAATTGTCTCGAACGGTCAGTGTTGAGAATTCGTGTGCGATCTGAAAGGTACGAAGCAGGCCGCGTTTAAACAGTTCATGAGGTGCAAGACCAGTGATGTCCTCACCATCGAGATAAACATGGCCAGAGGTGGGAGGAAACGCCCCCGCGAGGCAGTGGAATAGTGTTGTCTTTCCCGCTCCATTCGGCCCGATCAAGCCAGTAATGCTGCCAGGCTCAATATCGACGGTGACGTCATTCACTGCCACCACGCCCCCAAATCGCTTCACCAACCCCTCAACTCTAATCATCCGGGTCGGACCCAACTATGCAATTGATAAATAAAATATTTATGGGTTTTTTCCTTAGGTATACAGCGCTTACGCATCACACGGCTTAAGTCGCAGTGATCGATTTGAAATGGCGTTGGGCCGCGATTTTATCAGTGTGTCGAGCGGATTCAGAAAAGAAACGGTTGAATATTGCGCAAATTGCGTAATTTAAGCGTTCATATCATGGTGAATTGTACAGATAAGTGTGCAATATCAATGGGTTGGCGTGGTCTGACCCGATAGGCTATTATGAGGGTTCCTAGTGGGAGATGACTATGAAGATCTTGGGTATTGGATTGATAGCGGCTGCACTATTGGGTGCCAGTAGCGTTTATGCCGGTGGTTGTGCGTATGGGCATGCTAAGGCGGACACTGTTGCACAAGAAGAAACAGATCCGAAGCTTCTCGCTCTGTTGAAAAAGCAGGAAGAAGAAGCTGCTCGTCAGGCAAATATTGTCAACGTTCCGAACTAAAAATTAATCCTAAGCCAGAGCAGCGCAATGTTGCTCTGGTGATTTTCGTTGCCACTTACCGTCGGATTTAACGACGGAAGGTTACTTGCGGCTTACATTTCTCACGGCACTTCCACATTCGCAGTACCATTCGTCGTTGTTATCCACTCTACCAATTTTCGGACTGCCATCGCTTTATGGAAACTAGACAACTCGGACCCTTTGAGGTCTCGGCAATCGGCTTAGGTTGCATGAACATCACACACGGGTATGGGCCTGGCGATAAAGACGAGGCAGAAGCTGTGTTAGCCGGTGCCTTAGATGCGGGTTATACCTTTTTCGATACCGCGGCTGTTTACGGCTTTGGTGAAAGTGAAAAGATGATGGGCAAGGTGCTCAAACCGCACCGTAGTGAGTTTGTACTTGCAACAAAAGCAGGGTTGAGTAAAGGGCCGGATGGCAAAGGTGAGAAAAACGGCCGACCAGAGAAAATCCGAGAGCTGTGTGAGCAGAGTTTGAAGAATCTTCAAACCGACGTCATTGATCTTTACTATCTGCATCGCGTCGATCCTAATGTTCCCATCGAAGATAGCATCGGCGCTATGTCGCGACTGGTAGAGGAAGGGAAGGTGCAGACAATCGGTGCTTCTGAATTAGCCTCCGACACACTTCGTCGGGCCCATGCAGTACACCCGATAACCGCGGTCCAATCCGAGTATTCATTGTGGACTCGTGTGCCTGAGCGGAAAATTCTGGATGTTTGCGAAGAATTGGGTATAGCGTTCGTCCCATTTTCACCGTTGACGCGAGGTTATCTCACCGGCAAGCACAGTGATACCTCAGTGATGGCAGACAGAGATTTGCGGAAAAACATGCCGCGATTTAATGCAGAGAATTACCCGGAAAATTTAAACCTATTACCCGCCTACAATGAAATTGCCGCACGAATAGGGTGTACACCTGCTCAACTAGCACTGGCATGGGTGTTGGCCCGCAGAGACAGAACACTCATACCGATACCCGGTACCAAACGGGTTGAATGGATGAAGGAGAATGCACTTGCGGTGGAATTTGTACTTGATGAGCATACCGTGAACGAACTGGATATATTGATCAACGAAAGCACCGTTAGAGGTGAGCGATACTCGGCTCAACAAATGGCAACAACGGACTCTGAGCGAGATTGACGTTATCAGGAAGCAGTTCCCAAATTCGCATGATCTGTGTGATGGGTCGCAGTCTGTATTCCGGTTCAACCGATAGATTTTAAGAGTTTGTGCACATAGGCTAGCGAGATTTACAACTATTCACAGTGGCTGACCGATAACTATTAGTATCGAGAAGCCATTGTAAGGTTGTTCCATGCTGCAGTTGCCAAAGCCACTGGCGAATTTGTTGAAAGCCGGCGTGCTGGTCGCGACCTTTATTGGTGGTAATTTTGTGTTTGCTAGTGCGGCGCATGCCAGCGAAAACGCTGCGGTGTCTAAAGCCCACTTATCATTGGCTTCTGAGCTGTTTGAGATCTCTGGTCTTGAACAGATGGTAAATGCAGTTCCAGAAGCTACTCGTTCGTCGTTTGAGGAAGCGCTAGCATCGCGAATGGTGCCTGGTTTGATGGCAGAGCTTGAACCGTCGGCTTTGCTCTCAGCAGTATCCACTGCGTTCAACGCTAAGGATCTTTCCCGAACGATTGAGCAATCCATTGCTCAATCCATGAGTCAAGTGCAGTTAGACGCATTGGTACAGTGGTATCAATCCCCGCTAGGCCTACGGGTCGTCGCAGCAGAGACTCAACAGTCCCAGCTCCTATATCCGGAAAAGTTTATAGAATTTCAGCAACAGCTTAGTCTGAAACCACCTACTGAAGAACGCATTGAAGCCATCCGTCGATTAGATGAAGCTATGAGTGTGACCACCTCTGCTGTGGAGGCAATGTTGAATATGCAGATGGCTTTCACTTTAAGTATCATGAAAGCACTTCCAGAAGATAAACAGGTTCCGGCCGATGTAATCATCGCGCAATCAGAGGCACAACGACCGCTGTTGGAAGCACATTACAGGGATCTCAGTCGCGACTCCATGTTGTTCACCTACCAAGATTTTTCCATTGAAGAATTACATGAACTCGGTAGCATTATGAGAGAACCTGCCGGTGGGCAGTTTGTTGATGCGATCAACAAGGGTTTGGAAAAAGGAATATTTGACGCCAGCGCTACCTTGGGTGAGTTAATCGTTCAACTGCACCACTACCAACAATCCTCGATATAACAAGCGACGTTGACATTGGCTCAACGCTGTTTGCGTGGTGGTAACCCGGTATGTTGAGTCAATATCCGGCCTTGTTTTGGCGTGCTGTTTTTACGTCTTGGGGATGAGTAGCCGCCATCGGTTTTAGGTTGGTATTTAGGAATCAGGTGATGTGGTCCATTGCCGATTAAATCGGCCCTTCCCATAGTCTTCAACGCTTCTCGTAGCATTGGCCAGTTATTCGGATCGTGGTAACGCAAAAACGCTTTGTGTAAACGGCGTTGCTTGCCCGATTTTGCGACTTCTACTTCCTCAGAATCTCGCTTGATACGTTTTAACGGATTCTTACCAGTGTGATACATGGTAGTTGCGGTTGCCATCGGCGAAGGGTAGAAGTTTTGCACCTGGTCAGCGCGAAAACCATTTTTCTTTAACCACAACGCTAAGTGCATCATGTCGCTATCAGTGGTTCCCGGGTGAGCGGCGATAAAGTAAGGAATTAGGTATTGCTCCTTACCGGCCTTTTTACTGTATTTGTCAAATAGCTCTTTAAACTTATCGTACGATCCGATGCCCGGTTTCATCATTTTGCTCAAAGGGGCGCTTTCGGTATGTTCGGGCGCAATTTTCAAATAACCACCGACGTGGTGCGAGGCCAGTTCTTCGACATACTCAGGCGATTCAACCGCTAAATCATAACGAAGACCTGAAGCGATCAGCACCTTCTTCACACCTGGTAGTGCGCGTGCCCGACGATAGAGTTTGATCAAGGACGAGTGATCCGTATTCAGGTTTTTACAGATGCCAGGGTACACACAAGAAGGTAGGCGGCACTTTGATTCTATCTCCTTCGACTTACAGGCTAATCGATACATATTCGCAGTGGGACCACCTAAGTCTGAGACTACGCCGGTAAATCCAGGAACGTCACGCATCTGTTCAATTTCGCGAATAATAGAATCTTCAGAACGATTCTGAATAATGCGCCCTTCATGTTCTGTGATTGAACAAAACGTGCACCCTCCAAAACAACCGCGCATGATGTTTACGGAAAATCGGATCATTTCATAGGCGGGAATTTTGGCGCCGTTATAAGAAGGGTGAGGTACACGGGCGAAGGGCTGATCGAATACATAGTCCATTTCCTCAGTGGACAGAGGCTGCGGTGGCGGGTTCAACCACAATTTTTGGCCCCCTTGATTTTGCACCAACGCACGCGCATTACCCGGATTGGTTTCCATATGCAGCACTCGGTTTGCGTGAGCATACAACGCTGGATCGTTGGTCACCATGTCAAACGAGGGCAGGCGCACCACCGTGTTTTGGCGCACAGCTAAATTCAACTGTTGTTTTTCTACTTTACTGAGTATCTTAATGGGCTCGGCTACACTATCGCCTTTAGATTCGCATGCAGCGTCTTCTGAATCGCTGGTCGTCTCATAGGGGTTCGTGTGATGTTCAATGCGACCGGGTTTGTCCAGGTTGGTCGAGTCGATGACTGTCCAAGTGGGTTCGATAGTAGAAATAAAAAAAGCGGTGCCGCGGATATCGCGTATCGATGCGATATCGTGACCGGCGGCCAGCCTGTGGGCGATATCAACAATAGCCCTCTCACCATTTCCATAAACCAATAAATCGGCTTTCGCATCGGCGAGCAAGGAACGTCGAACTTTATCCTGCCAGTAATCATAATGAGCAATGCGGCGCAGCGAGGCTTCGATACCCCCCACCACGATGGGTGTGTCCGGAAAGGCTTCTCGGCATCGATGGGAATAACTAATGGAACATCGGTCGGGGCGTTTGCCACCTTCATCATTGGGCGAGTATGCATCGTCGGAGCGAATTTTCCGATCAGCCGTATACCGGTTGATCATCGAATCCATATTTCCTGCAGTGACCCCAAAAAATAAGTTGGGTTTACCGAGTGTTTGGAAAGCATCTGCGCTGGTCCATTCTGGCTGGGCAAGAATGCCAACGCGAAAGCCTTGAGCCTCTAACAATCTGCCCACTATCGCCATCCCAAAGCTCGGGTGATCTACGTAGGCATCGCCTGTGACGATGATCACATCACAACTGTCCCAGCCCAACTCATCCATTTCGGCTCTGGACATGGGTAAAAAGGGCGCGCGCCCATAACACTCGGCCCAATAGGGTGGGTAATCAAAGAGGGCGCGGGCAGTATCGGGGCGTGGAAGAGGCATACATGAACTCAACGAAGAGACATAATGTTACAAGTTTCTGATCTGGTTGCGAAATAATCTTGCAAAGATAGCCAATCAAAGCGTCCTGACACAGTCTATATAGCCAGTTTCGGCACGAATCTGGTTGAATGGAGAGCTATACACCCCGGTTGATAGAGCCAGATGATGCCGGCGATGCAGCTTATTGACACTGATTTCAACCGCAAGGGGGTTCAAATCGTACCAATTACGCTGCGAAGGACCTAGAGCGTATTGGTTAACATCGGTGTTCGGTACGGTGGTTAACGCCAGCACCGGGAGGATTTTTCAGTGATATTAAGTAGGAAACAGGGCGGAAAGTTTCAGTGAAGATATTGCTAAAAGTGCTGATACCGGTACTGATATTTATTGCGTTTGTCTACGGCGCTAAATTGGTGCGAGACAGTGCGCCTGAGCCTTTTCGTCGACCCAGCCGCCCTGTAGTGCAATCGGTGGAAGCCACTACTCTGTCGACATCTGAGTACGAAGTGAAAATCGCCAGCCAGGGAAACATTCAACCGACTATCGCCACCTCGTTGGTGCCGGAAGTGCTGGGTTCGATTTCCATGTTGTCCGACTCGTTTGTCGTGGGTGGTTCCTTTAAAAAAGGCGACATTCTCGTTCAGATAGACCAACGAGACTATCAAATAGCGTTAACTCAGGCCCGAGCTAATTTAGCGCAGGCCGATGCTCAGCTGCAGCAGGAGCAAGCACAGGCGCAACTTGCTTCGGAAGAATGGGAGAGTCTTCGACGGGGCCAAAAACCTTCAAATCTAACGCTTAGAAAACCGCAGTTAGCGGCGGCTCGTGCGAACCTGAATGCAGCCCGAGCGTCGGTCACACGCGCCGAGTTAGATTTAAGCCGCACGCAAATTGTCGCACCCTATGACGGCATGGTGATCGAAAAACAGGTGGATCTTGGTCAGTTTGTAAACCGAGGCGTAGAGATTGGCCGCATCTATTCCACTGAATCAGTCGATGTGCGTTTGCCATTGTCCAGTCGTCAGTTGTCTTTCTTGACCATCCCATCGACAGGACTGCCCGTGGCTGAGGCTGATAGGCCAGCGGTGGAACTGCGTGCTACGGTGGGCAGTGAGGAACACATATGGAATGGCTGGCTGGAGCGCGTTGAAGGCGTTGATAGCGGCACACAACAACTGAATGTCATCGCTCGTATTGAAAATCCGATGACGAACAGCGATATCCCACTTCGGATTGGGCAGTATGTCAATGCCAGCATAGTGGGTCGCAAAATAAAAGACGTGTTTGTAATACCGAGACTGGCTTTGCGAGAAAATGATGAAGTGCTGATCCTTGATGCTGACAACAAGCTCTTGCGTCAGAGTGTATCGGTGGTTTGGGCCGATGAAGCCGTTGCGGTGATTGATGGTGGTTTGTCTGTGGGAACCATACTGGTGACAACACCTCTGAGCACTGTGACGGACGGTACTCCCGTGAGACCCACCATCGATGGCGTCGCGCCTCCCCCTCCTAACCGCCAAGGTCAGGGTGGCGGTCGACCCGGTGCGAATCGTCCGCCAGGTGGAGAAGGTGGAAGTGGCGAAAACCGAGCTCGGGGACAGGGCGGTCAGGGTAATGCGCAGGGCGGCCAACGTCGTGGGCAAGGTGGTGATGCTGGTGCGGGTCAGCGTGGTGGGCAGGATGGCGAAGCTGGTACCAATGCCGACCAACGGGGTGACGGCACTCGGCGTCGTGGGGACAGTCAGGGCGGTGAAGGTGATGCTAATCAACGCCGACGTCAAGGACAGGGTGGTGAAGATCAGGGTAATCAACGCCGTCGGCAACAATCTGATGTAGAGAGCTAGTTATGCACAGTCTCGTTACATGGTTTGCACGGAATCCGGTAGCGGCCAATCTGTTGATGGTCTTTATCATCGCAGCTGGCAGCTTTACGTTGGCGTTTCGTTTACCACTGGAAGTATTTCCTTCATTCTCATTAGAACAAGTCAACATTCGCGTGCCATTCAAAGGAGCTGCACCGAGTGAGGTTGAAGAGGCTGTTACATCGAGAATTGAAGAGGCCGTGCAAGAGCTGTCAGGCATAAAGGAAATGACATCGGTTGCCAACGAAGGTAATGGATCGGTGACCTTGGTGGCCGAACGAGGCTATGACGTAGATAAGTTGCTCGACGAAACCCGGCAGCAAGTGGATCAAATTTCAGATTTTCCGGAAGATGTGGGTAGCATCTCCACCTACATTCCCTCTCGATCGCGTGATGTTATCAGTGTCATCGTTGCCGGTTCGTTGCCTGAAAAAGAGTTACGAGGAATTGCATCAAAAATACGGGATGATATTGAAAACCTACCGAATGTCTCTTCGGTAGCCGTCTCCGGCGCTCGCAATTACGAACTTTCAATTGAAGTGTCCGAGCAGACGTTAAGTCGTTACGGACTTTCTTTAAGCGATATTTCAAGAGCGATTTCCGACAGCTCTCTCGACTTAGCCGCCGGTTCCATTCGCACAGCCGGTGGAGAAGTGTTGTTGCGCACCAAAGGAAAGGCCTACGGTGTGGAAGATTTCAGGCGCGTCGTGGTGCTGTCCAGAACGGATGGCACACGCTTGACGCTAGGTGATATTGCGCGCATACACGACGGTTTTTCTGAAGAGTCGTTGTCTCAGCAATACAACGGTCAGCGTAGCATCGAGATCGATGTCTTTAGAACAGGCTATCAAAGCGCGATAAAAGTAGCGGAAGAGGTGAAAGGATACATTGCAGAGCATCAGGACTCGATGCCCTATGGTGTGACGCTAGGGTACTGGCGTGATAGCTCCAGAGTAGTGAAAGCACGTTTGAATACATTGATTCAAAGTGCTTTGTTGGGTGGGTTTTTAGTGTTGCTATTGCTGTCCTTGTTCTTACGTTTCTGGGTGGCGGTTTGGGTATTCGTGGGAATTCCCGTATCCATACTCGGCGGAATTGCCTTGATGCCGGTGATGGGTGTCACGATAAACCTGCTGAGCCTGTTCGCCTTTATTTTGGTGCTCGGAATTGTGGTGGACGATGCGATCGTGACCGGGGAGAACATTTACACCCATATGCGTCGGAATCCCAATCGACTGCAAGCCGCGATCGAGGGAACCCATGAGGTGGCAGTACCGGTAACGTTTGGTGTTCTGACTACGGTTGCAGCGTTTGTTCCTTTGCTCATGATTGAAGGAGTCAGGGGGCAAATTTTCGCTCAGATTCCCCTCATCGTTATTCCCGTATTGTTGTTCTCTATTGTCGAATCCAAACTCATATTGCCCTCACATATGAGTCACCTGAATTTTCACAAAGAAAAGAAACCGAATATTTTTGCCAGAATTCAGCACCGTATCGCCGATGGCTTTGAATGGTTTGTAGTGACCGTCTACCAACCGGTATTAGCATTCGCCCTGAGAAATCGCTACGCCGTGCTCGCAACTTTTGCTGGTGGTGCGCTTTTGGTTATCAATCTGGTGTCAGCTGGGCATGTCCGATTCATATTTTTTCCACGAGTGCAGAGCGAAACAGCACAAGCGTCCTTGGAAATGCCGGCTGGAACACCGTTTGAAGTCACCCAAAAGCATATCGATCACATCGCCTCAGCCGTATTTGATTTGCAAAAAAAATATGTGAATCCAGACACGAACGAAAGTGTTATTGAAAATGTTCTGGCCACCGCCGGCAGTGCTGGCAGAGGGGGGCGCGGATCGCACGTCGGTCGAGTGGTGTTTGAAATTACCCCACCCGAGAATCGGACGGTCGAGATTACTAGCCGTGAGCTGGTTACAGAATGGCGCCGTGCTATCGGTTCAATTCCAGGGGCAAAAAACATCAGTTATCGCGCAGAGATTGGTCGAGGAGGTTCACCCATCGATGTGCAAATAGCGGGTTATGACTTTGATATCTTGCGGGAGGTGGCTGCTCGGGTAAAAGTGGAACTGGGTAATTATCCAGGTCTGAGTGATATCACTGACACCTTTGAAGGAGGAAAACAGGAAATCAAGCTAAATCTGACATCCGAAGGTGAGCAACTGGGTTTAACGCTCAGTGCACTCGCTACACAAGTGCGTCAAGCATTCTTGGGAACCGAAGTTCAGAGTTTTCAACGCGAACGCGATGAAGTCGATGTAATCGTTAGATACCCAGAATCCGAACGCGCCTCCATTGAGGACCTAAGACGACTCAGAGTTATCACTCCCACCGGGGAGTTAGTGCCATTAGGGAATGTGGCCAATGTGGATTTGGGCAGAGGATTGACGTCCATTAAACGAGTTGATCGACAGCGCGTGGTCAACGTGCAGGCAGATATAGATAAGGAAGCGGCCAATGCCGAGGCGATAAAGGCCGATCTTGAAGAGCTGAGTGAGCGGCTCGAAAGTGAATTTCCATCGATCAACATTGAACTGGGGGGAGAGGCTCGAGAGCAAAATGAGTCGTTTAGAAGCCTGCGCGTTGGATTAATCTTTGTATTGCTGGTTATCTACACCTTGCTGGCCATCCCATTTAGGAGTTATTTGCAACCATTAATGGTTTTAACAGTGATCCCTTTTGGTTTTGTCGGTGGCGTACTCGGTCATATGATTATGGATATGAGCCTCAGTATCATGAGTTATATGGGGATGTTGGCGTTGTGCGGCGTAGTGGTGAATGATTCGTTGGTAATGGTCGACTATGTCAACAAGCGACGTCGCGAGGGTATTGCGTTGATGGATGCAGTACGTATCGCAGGTGTAGCTAGATTCAGAGCCATCATTCTTACCTCCTTAACAACGTTCTTTGGTTTAATGCCGCTGATATTTGAAACCAGTACGCAAGCGCAATTTCTGATTCCAATGGCGGTGTCATTGGGGTTTGGAATTCTGTTTGCCACCCTAGTGACTCTCTTATTGATACCTGTCAACTACATGCTGCTAGAAGATATCAAAGGATTGTTCCTGGGTAAGGCATATCGTCAACGAATCCGACAAACTACAAAACCCGTATCGTCAACCTGATGCACACCTATAGTAAAGAAGAGATTGCAGATCTTTTAGAAAAGCGGTTGCCGGATTGGGAGTATGCCGATGGTAGTTTGCTTCGAACATACAACACGCAAGGATGGAAAAGCGCTTTGGTCTTGGCCAGCACCATTGGGCATTTAGCCGAAGTGGCATGGCATCACCCCGAATTGCGGCTGCACTACTCCAAAGTCGAAGTGCATTTGCACACTCACTCGGAAAACGGCATAACAGAGTTAGATTTTGAGTTGGCCGAAAAAATCGAGCAGGTGATAGGCTGGGTTCCGCCAGAGGGCTCAAGCTTAAGCGGCACTCCAGATGATCCAAAATACAGACATTTAAAACTCTGAGCTCTGGCTATATGCTGCATGGCAGAAGTGCCCATAGCTAGTAAAAACTGATCCCCATTGACACATAAACCGCGTGGCCACTGAGGGTGTCTGAATTATCAAATAACTCAACCGGTAGTGTCTCTCTTAAGTTTCCATTCAGGCTGAGAATGAAACGAGACACAAACAAGGACACTTGAGCGTTCAGGCCAATCATGGCTGTGTTATCACTTTCTGAACTATTTTCGTGGTAGAAGTCTGCATTCACTAAACCCAGAGACAGATTAAGATCGGCGCCTAGACCAATGAGATTGTTCTTGTGGATTCGAATGCCACGTCCAACGCCAATGCCGAGCGTGCGTACGTCTAGTCCGTCTTCGGTAGAGTCATCCAAAAAAAGTAAATAATTTTTACGATGTAAACCATCACCACTTAGCGCAATGCTGCGCATTAATTCTATACGCCAAAGTCCAAATATATCGAGCCGTGCTGGGTTGTCGTCGGAAGGGTTAAAGTTTTTTGCGTGGTTGATATCCGCTGAGCCAAACCCTAACGAAAGCTGCCACTCGCCACGGGAGAAAATCTTTTCATAGTCGATCGAACTGCCTGATTCTGCCAGTGTTGGAAGGCTCCAAAACAGCAACGCAGCGGCAATAAATAGATTTTTCACCGTGATTTCTTACTGAGCTGAGACTTGGCCAAATCAATCCAATGCTTGTGTTGTTTGTAGTAGTGAGTGGGCGAGAGTTTTGAT
Source organism: Gammaproteobacteria bacterium (assembly GCA_019634245.1). Next base: position 8,265 of record JAHQVR010000285.1, on the reverse strand, counting down.
TTTTCCACGATGTCGTTCAGTAGTTGCTCTGAGGTTTGATCGTGGCCATTTTCTGCCAGTAACAGTGCGTAGCGGTAATGAGGTTCGGGGCCGGTGTAGTATTGAAGGAGACTTTCATATTCTTCGCGCGCAGCTTCGAAATCCCCGACAGCGGCTTTTGATCGAGCATACAGTAAGTGGGAATCCTGATGTTTGAACTCGGGGTTTTTCTCAATGGCTAGATCCAACGTTTCTATAACGCCTTCGTACTCTTTGAGCTCAATTTGAGCCTTAGCAAGTCCTGCGAGAATATGAGGATCATATTGGTGAATACCTTTAAGCGCATCTTTATAGAGCTCTTTCGCCTCGGCATACTGTTCTCTGTTCAGGCACTCCTCGGCTAACTTTATTCTATTATGTACCGTGTCGGCCCGAGTTAATTCATCGGCGGCCTCTTTGAGACCTTGGTGGGGGTTGATCGTGTTCCGGGTGATATCTTTTGCCCGTTGTCCTGTTCGGCTTCCCAGAAGCTCAGGGAGCACTTCGATGAGCAAATATGCGATACCACCAATACCGGGCATGATCATTAGTAACCAGATCCATTTGGTGTCGCGACCGGTTTTCATGCAATGTGCAACCAAGATGAGCTGGAACAACCAAGACAGAATTAAAACAGGCACGGTAACGCTCCTTGCGAAGAATTAAAGTTTATTTAGAGTCTTTTGGTTTTAATACCGAAACGCCTGTATTGCCGGAGTTTAGCTTAGGAACTTTGGGGTTGGATACATTGCTTGATTTGTCCTCCTTAGCGTATTCGGGAAAGCACCAGTGACGCCAGGCACGGTAGCGATTCTCCTTTTTTGGGTCGCCTGTGGTGTTGGTGTAGTGCCGGACAAAATAAATTTCCAGAGAGGCTAATTGTTCGTTTCTTGGTTTTCCGGATGTATTGATTTTCTTGCAAAAATACCCACCAAAACCGGTTCGCGAAGTGTTGGATTTATTAAATCGAACGTTATCGATAAATTTGCGCCAGCGATAGCCTTCATAGAGAGGATACATACGCTCAGGCGGTTCCCAGTCAGCATCGGTACTTGTTAGCGGATATAGATTTACGGTTTCTCCAGAGCGCAGTTTCCCAGGAATTTGTGGATACAGAGTAAAGGTTAGTGGTTTTGGCGCAAACATCGACCAATGCTGATCCAGCCGTGTCGTTCTTATCGCTTGTTCAACATGTTTTGTACGATATTGACCGTTGCCCGGCACGCCGGTGATGTTGTAAGCAGTCACAACATACCAAAAAAACAGAGCAATCAATGATCCTATTACAGTCGGAGAGATGGACACCTTTCGATAGGGCAGAACAACCGCGGTGATATCTCCCATAGTGCCGCGGTTGGTCGCTACCCATCGATATACCCAGCTACCGATTTTCATAAAAGGTGGAAAACTCATCACCCACCCGATGGGTTTGAAGGGCCAGGATTGTTTAAATAAGAACTGCATTGCCTGCCAATGCGTGTAAGGATTGCCTTGCGCGTCTGTCACCACCCAGGAGTTTTCACGTTCCATAATGGTGTGAATGTGAGTGTAATTTTGCGCTCGTAAAATCTTGACATCGTTTGGCAGCAAAAACTCGCGCAAGATCAAGCACATCTTTAAGCAAAACCCACAGTCTTCATCGTAGTAAATGACGATACCTGATCGCTGGTCTTGTTTTCGTTTACTCGCCCACCACACCCATACAATTCCGGGAATAAGTAAAGACAAAGACATGAAATCGATCAGGGGGAATAAACCGATGTGTAACATCAGCAAGAACGCCACATGCAGGGATGCCATCGCGAGCAGGCCTGCGATGCGTAGCCAAGGCCAGAAAATGGGTAGTAGCACGATGATTGGCGCAATAAACTCTACCGCCAATACATACACAGTACCTAATTTAAGGAACCCTGGAAACTGTCGTATCCATTCTCCTATCGGGGTTGCAAAGTGCTGCAAACTCACGGCGTAGAACGCTGCGTCAAAATCCTTGATCCAAGCATCACCGTTTTTTAATAGCGCAGTAAAAAAATACAAATACAGGACTTGAAACAGCACGGCGACCGTTGCCAATGAAAAGTAGGGCTGCAGGTTCTGCGGTTTGAAGCGGTGGTTGTTTGGATCTTCTTTGTAGTGTGGTTGCAGTGCTGCATCCACTGACCAACGCGCCCCTATCGGTAGGAACATAGCCCAGAACGACATCACGATAATCAGCTGATCACCACCTTGCATTAAATATGGATTACGATTGTTAATCGACATCAGCATCAGCCAAGTCAACATCGACATCAACCGCGTGCGATATCCAAAGAACAGACAAAAGGCGAAGAACGCAGCTGCCAGAAACAACAAGATTTGCCACCACAGATTGCCGTTAGCAGCATGAAACGACAGGTGGTGGATATTCACCGCCTCTACCCAGAGTTTTCTGGGTAATACACCACTATCGGTGTAGAACGCCTTCATATCAAAACTGCGCAGCAACAAATCCCATAACACTAAGGTTGCAAGCATGACCCGAAACAAAGCGAGCGTTCGCAGGTCAATGCTAAACACGGTTTTCCACTTTTGCAGATCTATAAGATCTCTACCCTGTGAAGCCAGTGCCTTTGAAAGAGATGATGTGACCGAGGTATTTGACATGTAAAAAGTGTCTTTAAGGTTCTGCTGTTAAACAGGTGTCAGTTTAAACCAACTAGCGACTTTTTGACTTCCAGTGCTAGTCGCTGGCCTCATTTAATGCACGAACGCTTTCAAAATTGAACCATCTGGGAGTGCTGGATTCTTGCAGCACTACTAGGACTCTTTGTTGAATATAGTCGGCATCTTGTACAACGCCGAATTTTCCTGCATTTCGACCACTGAGTACTTTTATCCGCACACCTTGAGCTAGCGGGGGTGGTCGATTGCGAATAAATTGTTCATATCGGGCCGCTGATGCGCTCAGCATCGACTTTAGCGCATCGCGTCGAGCCTCTAGCTGCTCGGGTGTCATGTCGCTGACAGAGCCGGCGATCTCAACAATATCAGGTGCAAGATCTCGCACCTCGACAATGTTTGAATCGTTAGAGGAAATATCAGGCGGCTTTGCCATTCGACAAAAACATCCAGGTTTCAACGATGGTGTCCGGGTTCAGCGACAAGCTGGATATGCCTTGCTCCATCAGCCAAAGCGCCAAATCGGGATGATCCGATGGGGCTTGTCCACAAATACCCACGTATTTATCGGCCTTACGCGCCGCATCAATGACCATCGAAAGCAGTTTGCGTACAGCTGGATCGCGCTCGTCAAACAGGTGAGCGACCAAGCCTGAGTCGCGGTCCAATCCGAGGGAGAGTTGGGTCAAATCGTTTGAGCCAATAGAGAAGCCATCGAATCGGGTTAAAAATTCTTCGGCGAGAATCGCATTGCTGGGAACTTCACACATCATGACAATCCGTAGTCCGTTTTTCCCCCGCTCCAGACCAAAGGATTTCATCATCGCCAGCACTTGGTCAGCTTCTTCGAGTGTGCGTACGAAAGGCACCATAAGTTCCACGTTCTCGAACCCCATCTCTTCACGCACCCGTTTTAACGCACGGCATTCCAATTCAAAACACTCTTGGAACGAGGAAGACAAATACCGCGAGGCGCCACGAAAACCGATCATCGGGTTTTCTTCATGGGGCTCGAACATCCGACCACCGAGTAAATTGGCATATTCGTTCGATTTAAAATCGGCCAGGCGGACGATTACCGAGTGCGGTGAGAAGGCTGCGGCCAGTGTGGCGACACCCTCAACGATTTTGTCGACGTAGAATTCTGTGGGATTTTGATATCCCGCGGAACGCTCAAGCACCTGAGCCTTTACGTCGGGTTCGAGTGCATCTAGATTCAGCAGCGCTTTTGGATGGACACCGATGGTGTTGCTGATAATAAATTCTAGCCTCGCCAACCCGATGCCGGCATGTGGCAGTTTACTAAAGCTAAACGCCCGCTCTGGATTCCCCACATTCATCGTGAGTTTAAAAGGGAGCTCTGGAAGCGAATCCAAGTGAGTTTCGTCGATATCAAACGTTATGTTTTGGTCATAGATAAAGCCAGTGTCGCCTTCGGCACAACTCACTGTCACCGAGCTTTCATGGGGAATAGAATCTGTCGCATCGCCACAGCCCACCACAGCGGGTACCCCAAGTTCACGCGCAATAATTGCGGCATGACAGGTGCGACCCCCTCGATTGGTGACAATCGCAGAGGCTCGTTTCATAACCGGTTCCCAGTCGGGGTCGGTCATATCGGTTACGAGCACGTCGCCGTCTTTCACTTGGTGGATCTGATCTAGGTTTTTGATGACTCGTACGGTTCCTGCGCCAATGCGCTGGCCAATACTGCGACCTTTACAAATAACCTTCGCGGAGTGCTGCTGCAGCGTGAAACGACGGATCACATTCGCATTGCTACGCGATTCCACGGTCTCAGGGCGCGCTTGAAGGATGTACAGTTGCTTGTCGTTGCCATCCAACCCCCACTCGATGTCCATCGGGCGACCGTAGTGTTGCTCTATAACCATGCCCATGTTTGCCAGAGAATGAACCTGCTCGTCATTTAACGAAAACTTCAGTTGCTCAGAGTTGGGTACATCAACTGTTTTAACCGCAGTTTTTGAATCGAATACCATTTTGATTTTCTTAGATCCGCGCGTACGTCGTAAGATCGCAGGGCGTTCTGCTGCTAACGTGGTTTTGTGTACGTAGAACTCATCTGGATTGACGGCGCCTTGCACAACACATTCGCCCAGGCCCCAAGAGGAAGTAATAAAGACCGCGTCTGAGAACCCTGATTCGGTGTCAATGGAAAACATCACGCCACTGGCTCCTAAGTCACTCCGCACCATGCGCTGAATACCGGCAGACAACGAGACGTCGTCATGAGCGAAACCCTGGTGAACTCGGTACGATATGGCCCGATCGTTGTACAGTGACGCAAACACATCCCGAATGCGCTGTAGTACTTCATCGAGACTGCTGACGTTTAAATAACTTTCCTGTTGTCCAGCAAACGAAGCTTCGGGTAGGTCTTCGGCGGTTGCCGACGACCGAACAGCCACGGATACTGAACCACCGGCCTGTTGCTGCAACTTTTTATAAGCGGTGGTGACCGCAGAAACTAGATCTTCTGGTAGAGGGGACTCAACAACCCACTGGCGAATATCAGCCCCTGCTTTTTTTAGATCAGTGATGTTTTCGGTGTCTAAAGATGCCAATGTTTGGCTGATTTTGCTGCCCAAATCATTGTTGGCCAGGTGCTCCTGGAAGGCCGCCGCTGTAGTGGCAAAACCATCAGGCACAGAGATGCCCACAGAGGAGAGGTTCTGAATCATTTCTCCGAGGGAGGCGTTTTTCCCACCGACCTCGGCCACGTCGGCCATGCCTAGCTCTTTAAACCAGCGTATGTACTGAGTCACGGAACACCCCTCGTCATGAAAAAGTGGCTTAGTGCACATTTTAGCGGCCCGAATAGGCTAGGCTTAAGTTTTCTCGATGATCAGAAGAGACACCCTGATGGAACACCGGCCGCGTCACGCCTTTATCGTTTCGGACCGAACGGGTTTGACCGCGGAAGCCATGGCCCAGAGCCTGCTGAGCCAATTTCCGAGCATTGAGTTCCAGACGCGCACGTGGGCCTTTACCGACACTTCTGACAAAGCCAAGGAGGTGATCGCTGAGTGTCGTCGTGTCGAGCATGAGACAGGGTTCAAGCCTTTGGTTTTTATCACGTTGGTAGATGATGGCATCCGGGCGGTGTTCGGCGAAACCGATATTCCCGTGTATGACCTATTTGACACGTTCATAGGCCCGATGGAGGAGCAAATCGGAGAGGTCTCCAGTCATACGGTGGGTCGCTCACACGGCGTCGTGGATACGCAGGCGTATACCTCCAGAATTGCGGCTGTGCACTTTTCGATGCAAACGGACGATGGTATGGATACGTCCCACTACGGTCGTGCCGAATTGATCATTGTGGGTGTGTCTCGGTGCGGCAAAACACCGACCTCGCTCTATCTGTCGATGCACTATGGAATCTATGCATCGAACTATCCGGTAACGGGTGAAGAATTGGGTAGTCAAGAATTACCTGAAAGTCTGCAAGCACACAAACATAAATTGTTTGGCTTAACAATTGATCCGTTTCGTTTGATGCAAATACGTCAGGAGCGCTATGCAGATTCCCAATACAGCGCTATTGAAACGTGTCAACGCGAAATTGCTCAAGTCGAAGCGATATTTCGCGCCAATGACATCCCTTATATGAATACCACAAAGATGTCTGTTGAAGAAATTGGGGCGACCATTGTGCATCGCACCGATTTGCAGAGGCATATTTAATACTGAAGTATCGTTAGAATTTGGGTTTTCGGATTAAAACTGAAAGCCCATATAAACGCCCACGGCGTCTGCGGAGGATTTACCGGTGTCGGATGAATAATCCATCATCGTGGCCCGTGCACCCATTTGCACAGCACCCAGTACCGTGTAATCAACAAGCGCAGTTGCACCAAAGGTGCTATCGGTTCCAAGGTTTGCTCCGCTGCCTTCAAAGTGAATAACAGGATCGAAGTGAATAACTGGACCAAAGCCTGTGCGTAGCTTTCCGATTCGCCACCATGCAATACCGGTGATGGTCCAGCGCTCGAAACTCACGTCGCCGCCACTGATCTGGTCGTCTTCTATCTGATCGCTTTTAAAGCCAAGATTAATTTCCAAATCTATGGGCAACGTGATCGGGGAATCTTGAGAGGGGTTAACGCCAAGCCGAGCCATTATGCCGGCTTCGACATAGCCGGCCGTTCCAGCTTCTAGTGTATCGCTATCACCGTCCGCATCTATGCCACGGATCAGTCGATCACCTCCGTCGTCGTAGCCTAACCTGAGTACCCAGAAGGCTTCATCGGATGCCCACAGGGGTGGAGCCAGGGGGATGAGCAAACTCATCAGAAGGCTTACTGAATACAAAATCCTTGTAGGTCGGAGGCGATTCATAACCGCATCATACGCAACAACAAACCATATAGGAACATCGCCGGTTCAGCCCATGTGGCAATTTCAGCGTAGTTAGTCTTCAATTCGAAAAGCTGGGCGACAGTAGAGAATTCGCTATACTTTGCCCAAGATTCATTGGATGGGAAGGCAGAGTATGCGTGGCGCAGGCGGAACACCAGGTGGCGAGTGGTCTTTTTTTGTTGGTGTCACCATGATGATTGTTGGGTTCTATCTGTTGCTTAGCTCAATCATCGTGAATACCCAATTCGGTTTTGGTATGAGGATGTATGGAATCGGAGGGTTTGGTATCACCTCAGGGATGATTCTTATCCCGTTTATTGCGGGCGTGATTATGATCTTCTACAACTCACGCAACTACTTTGGCTGGTTTCTGGCAATCGGTTCGATAATCGCACTGATCGCAGGGGTGATTGTGAATACTCAGTTCAGTTTTCGACGAATGACCGCGTTTGAATTGATCGCAATTTTGGTGTTGTGCTTCGGTGGTGTGGGGTTTTTCTTACGATCGCTGCGTGATCACCGGCGCAGTGAAGAGCAACATTAATCCTTTGAGCCATAGGTTTTCTATTGAACTATTGCCTCGGCAACTCTCGTATTCGAGTATTCAGTGATCTTTTTCAAACAGTTTTTCTGTAAACCTACCGCGTACATGTTATGCCTGGCAATGCTCTCAGGCTGTGTGGGCAGCCGAGCGGTTGAATCACCAGATGCACACTTTCAGTCGGTCGGTTGGCAGAAAAATCAGGCCTTACTCGATCAGAAGAACTTCCAAGACTACGCTAAAGCAGTTCAAAATGAAGTGAGCCGATTTCGCATTCCGTTTGACCCAAATAACGCTGATAAAGAAATCGAACAGGCTTCTCCTGTGGAGCTTCTGCCTGCTGCCAACTGTAATGGCCGAACAGACGGCATTGCGATCTTAGTACATGGGCTAGCTGATACCGCGTACTCACTTCGTGATATTGGTCGAGTATTGGCGGAGGTGTGTTACAAGAGCAGAGTCATACTGCTACCTGGACACGGCACCCGAGGGGGTGATCTTCTGACGACTCGTTTGTCAGACTGGCAAGAGACACTTAGTTATCTTGTGGATCAAGCGGCAGCTGAGACGGATAACATTTTGCTGGTTGGGTTTTCTCTTGGCAGCGTGTTAACGCTCGATATCGCATTGCACCGACCTGATGACATCGATGGTGTTATTGGAAT